>JBNPEA010000010.1:0-32414 GCA_051117315.1 Salinarimonas sp.
TGTGGCGACTCCCGGCGAGCCCACTCACCCCTGGGGTGCTCGCGTTGTGTGTCGAGGTCACGTGGTATGCCCCGGTCCCGCCCTAGAAGCGCGAGATGTTGATGTGGTCGGCCAGCGCGTCGGCGACGCCCGCCCCGACGGTGCCGACGCCGACCTCGGAGACGAGCTTCACCGAGACCGCCGCGTCCGGGTTGACGTTCTTCAAATCGAAGATCAGCTGCGCCAGGTCCTCGATCGAGTAGATGTCGTGGTGCGGCGGCGGCGAGATCAGGCCGACGCCCGGCGTCGAGTGCCGCACCTTGGCGATCTTGGCGTCGACCTTGTGGCCGGGCAGCTGTCCGCCCTCGCCGGGCTTGGCGCCCTGCGCGACCTTGATCTGCATCATGTCGGCGTTGACGAGGTACTCCGTCGTCACGCCGAAGCGGCCCGACGCCACCTGCTTGATCGCAGAGCGCTTGGAACGCCCGTCGGGCATCGGCCGGTAACGCTCGGGCTCCTCGCCGCCCTCGCCGGTGTTCGACTTGCCGCCGAGCTCGTTCATCGCAATGGCGAGCGTCTCGTGCGCCTCCTTCGAGATCGAGCCGTAGGACATGGCGCCCGTCGAGAAGCGCCGCACGATCGAGACCGCCGGCTCGACCTCGTCGAGCGGCACCGGCGCGCGGCCGGTCTCCTCCGCCGACTTGACGTGCAGCAGGCCGCGGACGGTCTTGAAGGCGTTCTCCTGCTCGTTCACGAGCCGCGCGTACTCGCGGTAGCGATCGTCCGCCTTCATGCGCACGGCATGCTGGAGCGTGGCGACGGTGTCCGGGTTCCAGGCGTGGGTCTCGCCGCGCAGGCGGAAGGCGTACTCGCCGCCGACGTCGAGGCTGTCGCGGTAGATCGGGCTGTCGCCGAAGGCGTCCTTGTGGCGGATCACCGCCTCCTCGGCGATCTCGGGCAGGCCGCAGCCCTCGATCGTCGTCGCCGTCCCGAAGAAGTAGGTCGTCACGAACTCGGAGGAGAGGCCGACCGCGTCGAAGATCTGCGCGCCGCAATAGGACTGGTAGGTCGAGATGCCCATCTTCGACATGACCTTGAGCAGGCCCTTGTCGATCGCCTTGATGTAGCGCTGCACGACCTCGGTGGAATCCACCTCCGCCGGCATCTCGTCCATCATCGCGGCCAGCGTGTCGAAGGCGAGGTAGGGGTTGATCGCCTCCGCGCCGTAGCCGGCGAGGCAGGCGAAATGGTGCACCTCGCGGGCCTCGCCGGTCTCGAGGACGAGCCCGACGGAGGTGCGCAGCCCCTTGCGGATCAGGTAGCTGTGCACGGCCGCGGTCGCGAGCAGCGCCGGGATCGGGACGCGGTCGGGACCCACCTGCCGGTCCGACAGGATGATGATGTTGTAGCCGCCGCGCACGGCCGCCTCGGCGCGGTCGCACAGGCGCTCGAGCGCGCCCTGCATGCCGTGCGCGCCCTGCTCGGCGGGGTAGGTGACGTCGAGCGTCTTGGTGTCGAAGCGGTCCTCGATATGGCCGATGCAGTGCATCTTCGTGAGTTGCTGGTTCGTACAGTTCGGCTTGTTCACCCCGAGGCGCTGGCGACGCGCGGTGCCGTCGAGGTCGAGGATGTGCGTCCGCGGCCCGATGAAGGAGACGAGGCTCATCACCAGCTCCTCGCGGATCGGGTCGATCGGCGGGTTCGTCACCTGGGCGAAGTTCTGCTTGAAGTAGGTGTAGAGCAGCTTGGCCTTGTCCGAGAGCGCCGAGATCGGCGTGTCGGCGCCCATCGAGCCCACCGCCTCCTGGCCGGTGACGGCCATGGGCTGCATCAGGAGCTTGAGGTCCTCCTGCGTGTAGCCGAAGGCCTGCTGCCGGTCGAGCAGCGACACGTCCGTGCGCGACTGGCGCGGCTCGACGGGGTTGAGGTCCTCGAGCACGATCTGCGTGTGCTCGAGCCACTCGCGATAGGGGTTCGCCGCGGCGAGCTCCCGCTTGATCTCCTCGTCGGCGACGATACGGCCTTCCTCGAGGTCGATGAGCAGCATGCGCCCGGGCTGCAGGCGCCACTTTTCGACGATCTTCTCCTCGGGGATCGGCAGCACGCCCATCTCCGAGGCGAGCACGACGAGGTCGTCCTCGGTGACGAGGTAGCGTGCCGGGCGAAGCCCGTTGCGGTCGAGCGTCGCGCCGATCTGGCGGCCGTCGGTGAAGGCGATCGCGGCCGGGCCGTCCCACGGCTCCATCAGGGCGGCGTGGTATTCGTAGAAGACGCGCCGGTCCTCGTCCATGAGCGGGTTGCCCGCCCAGGCCTCGGGGATGAGCATCATCATGGCGTGGGCGAGCGAGTAGCCGCCGCGCACCAGGAACTCGAGCGCGTTGTCGAAGCAGGCGGTGTCGGACTGGCCCTCGTAGGAGATCGGCCAGAGCTTCGAGATGTCGTTGCCGAACAGCTCCGAATCGACGCTCGCCTGCCGGGCCGCCATCCAGTTGACGTTGCCGCGCAGCGTGTTGATCTCGCCGTTGTGGGCGACCATCCGGTAGGGGTGGGCGAGCTGCCAGGTCGGGAAGGTGTTCGTCGCGAAGCGCTGGTGCACGAGCGCGAGCGCGCTCTCGAAGCGCGGGTCGACGAGGTCCCTGAAGTAGTCCCCGAGCTGCGTGACCAGCACCATGCCCTTGTAGACGATGGTGCGCGAGGAGATGCTGACCGGGTAGTAGCCGGCGCAGCGCGCGTCCTCGAGCCGGTAGACCGCGTTCGAGATCACCTTGCGGGCGAGGAACAGCCGGCGCTCGAAGGCGGCCTCGTCCTCGTCCTTGGTCTTGCCGACGAAGACCTGCCGGTGCAGCGGCTCCGTCGCCTTGACGTTCTCGGACAGGTCGGCGTTGTCCACCGGAACGTCGCGCCAGCCGAGCAGCGCCAGGCCCTCGTCGCGGATCGCCGCCTCGACGATCTCGCGGGCGATGGCGTAGCCCTCCGGGTCGCGCGGCATGAACAGCATGCCCACGCCGTACTCGCCGGGCTCCGGCAGCCAGATGCCGAGCTTGGCGCACTCGCCGGCGAAGAAGCGGTGCGGGATCTGGGTCAGCATGCCGCAACCGTCGCCCATCTTCGGGTCGGCGCCGACGGCACCGCGATGGTCGAGGTTGCGCAGGATGTCGAGGCCCATCGCCACGATCCCGTGCGTGCGGCGGTTCTTCATGTCGGCGACGAATCCGACGCCGCAGGAATCCTTCTCGTGACGGGGATCGTAGAGGCCCTGCGCCGCCGGCAGGCCCGGGTCGCGCACGGTGCCACGAAACAGGTCCGCCGTCGGGGCCTCGCCGCTGCCGGTGGCAATCTTGATCTGCGTCATCTGTCGATCCTCGCTCGGACCAGGGTCGCCTGAGCGCCCCGTCGCCGCCAACCGCCATACGTCGGAACAGGACCGCCCGGATCGCTCGTGCCGGGCGGGCCGCTCGTCTTCGGATAAGGCGCGGAAGCCGGGGGAGGGGGCGCCCGCGCCTGTGGCGGGCGTCCGGCGGCTGGGTTCAGCCGCGGCGCGCCCGCGTCGCCCGCGTCGTCGCGCGGGCGGTGGGTTTCGGATCTCGGTCGCGCGGGGCGCGGGCGTTCATCGGACGTCTTGCCTTCGAGACCTGGAGACGGCGAGCGCCGCCGGGATGGGACAGCCCTGCTGTCCTAGTTGCGCCGGACGTTGCCAGATTTCGCCCCGCCGCACAAGTGCATTTTGGAGGCCGTCGTGAACGATCGTTTCCTCACGATAGTCTCTCGCGCAACAAAGCGTCGATCGCCGGCGGTCGCAGGCAAGTTTGCGGATCGGGGCGCCGTCGCACGGCCGCCGGGCCGCGCGGTGCCGCGGGCCTCGGCCTTGACGCGCGGCGCGCGACCCTGTCCCGTGCGGCGCGAGGAGACCCGATCCATGAATTTCGCCAGCGACAACATCGTGGGTGCGAGCCGGCCCGTGCTCGACGCGCTGATCGCCGCCAACGCGGGAGCCCAGCCGGCCTACGGGAACGACGACGCGACGCGTGCCGTCGAGCGGCGGCTCTGCGAGATCTTCGAGCGCGACTGCGCCGTCTTCCTGGTGGCGACGGGCACCGGCGCCAACGCGCTGGCGCTCTCCGCGCTGGTGCCGCCCTACGGCCTCACGATCTGCCACGCGGAGGCGCACGTCATCGATGACGAGTGCGGCGCGCCGGAATTCTTCACCGGCGGCGCCAAGCTCGCCGGGCTGCCGGGCGTCGGCGGCAAGATCGCGCCGCGCACGCTCGCGGACTGGCTCGCCGCCCGCTCCGGCCACGAGAAGGAGATGCCGGCGCGCGCGCTCTCCATCTCGCAGGCGACGGAAGGCGGGCTCGTCTACGGGCCCTCCGAGATCGCCGCGCTCTGCGACATGGCCCACGAGGCGGGGCTCGCCGTGCACATGGACGGCGCGCGCTTCGCCAACGCGCTGGTCGCGCTCGACCTCTCGCCGGCGCAGATGACGTGGAAGCTCGGCGTCGACGTGCTCTCGTTCGGCGCCACCAAGAACGGCTGCCTCGCGGCGGAGGCGGTGGTGTTCTTCGACCCCGCACGCGCCGAGGCGATGCGCTTCCTGCGCAAGCGCTCCGGCCACACGCTGTCGAAGGGGCGGCTGATCGGGGCGCAGCTCGAGGGCTATCTCGCCGACGACCACTGGCTCGCGAACGCCCGCCACGCCAACGCCATGGCCGCCCGCCTCGCCCAGGGCGTGGCCGCGCTCCCGGGCGCACGGCTCGGCTTCCCCTGCGAGGCGAACGAGGTCTTCCCCGTCCTGCCGCGCGAGACCGTGACCCGGCTGAGGGCGGCGGGCGCGTCGTTCCATCCCTGGTCGGAGCGCTCGCTCCCCGCGGGCGAGCGGATCGCGCCGCACGAGATGCTGGTGCGCCTCGTCACCTCCTTCGCGACGACGGAGAGCGAGATCGACGCCTTCCTGGCGGCTGCGAGGGAATGAGCCGCGGGTGATCTACTCCGCCGCCTGGCGCGGCTCGTAGCCGAGCCGGCGGTTGAGCTCGAACAGCAGCTTCTCCGCCGCGTCCGCGATCACGGTGCCCGGCGGGAACACGGCGGAGGCGCCCATCTCGAGGAGGGTGGGCACGTCGTCGGGCGGGATCACCCCGCCGACCACGATCATCACGTCGCCGCGGTCGTAGGCCTGCAGAGCCTTCTTCAGCTCGGGCACCAGCGTCAGGTGCCCCGCCGCCAGCGACGACACGCCGACGATGTGGACGTCGTTCTCGATCGCCTGGCGCGCCGCCTCCTCCGGCGTCGCGAAGAGCGGGCCGATGTCGACGTCGAAGCCGAGATCGGCGAAGGCGGAGGCGATCACCTTCTGGCCGCGGTCGTGGCCGTCCTGGCCCATCTTGGCGACGAGGATGCGCGGGCGCCGCCCGTCCTCCTCCTCGAAGGCCTCGACCAGCTCGCGCACGCGCTCGACGGCAGGGGACATGGCTCCGACCTCTCGCTTGTACACGCCCGAGATCGAGCGGATCTCGGCCCGGTGGCGGCCCCAGACCTGCTCCAGCGCCGCCGAGATCTCGCCGACGGTGGCCTTGGCGCGCCCGGCCTCGACGGCCAGCGCCAGGAGATTGCCTTCGCCGGTCTCGGCGGCCTTCGACAGCGCCGCGCAGGCGGCGTCGACGGCCGCCTGGTCGCGCTCGGCGCGAAGCCGCTTCAGCTTGTCGAGCTGGAGCGTGCGGACGTTGGCGTTGTCGACCCGCAGCACGTCCACCGGCCGCTCGTCGGTGGGCTTGAACATGTTGACGCCGATCACGGCCTGGTTGCCCGAGTCGATCCGCGCCTGGGTGCGCGCGGCGGCCTCCTCGATCTTGAGCTTGGGGACGCCCGCCTCGATGGCCGTCGCCATGCCGCCGAGCGCCTCGACCTCCTCGATATGCGCCATCGCCTTCTTGGCGAGCTCGGCGGTGAGCCGTTCGACGAAATGCGAGCCGCCCCACGGGTCGATGATGCGGGTCGTGCCGCTCTCCTGCTGGAGGAAGAGCTGGGTGTTGCGGGCGATCCGGGCCGAGAAGTCGGTGGGCAGCGCCAGCGCCTCGTCGAGCGCGTTGGTGTGCAGCGACTGGGTGTGCCCTTGCGTCGCCGCCATGGCCTCGATGCAGGTGCGCGTGACGTTGTTGAACACGTCCTGCGCGGTGAGCGACCAGCCGGACGTCTGCGAATGCGTGCGCAGCGCCAGCGACTTCGCGCTCTTGGGCTCGAACTGACGCACGAGCTTCGCCCAGATCAGCCGCGCGGCGCGCAGCTTCGCGACCTCCATGAAGAAGTTCATCCCGATCGCCCAGAAGAACGACAGGCGCGGCGCGAACTGGTCGATCGTGAGCCCCGCCGCCATGCCGGCGCGGATGTACTCGACCCCGTCGGCGAGCGTGTAGGCGAGCTCGAGGTCCTGCGTCGCCCCGGCCTCCTGCATGTGATAGCCGGAGATCGAGATCGAGTTGAACTTCGGCATGTTCGCCGACGTATAGGCGAAGATGTCCGAGATGATCCGCATGCTCGCCAGCGGCGGGTAGATGTAGGTGTTGCGGACCATGAACTCCTTGAGGATGTCGTTCTGGATCGTACCGGCGAGCTTGTCGGCCGGCACGCCCTGCTCCTCCGCGGCGACGATGTAGAGCGCCATCACCGGCAGCACCGCGCCGTTCATCGTCATCGACACGCTCATCTGGTCGAGCGGGATGCCGGAGAACAGCGTGCGCATGTCGTAGATCGAGTCGATCGCGACGCCCGCCATGCCGACGTCGCCGGCGACCCTCGGATGGTCGGAATCGTAGCCGCGGTGCGTGGCGAGATCGAAGGCCACCGAGAGGCCCTTCTGCCCGGCGGCGAGGTTGCGGCGGTAGAAGGCGTTCGAGTCCTCCGCCGTGGAGAAGCCGGCGTATTGCCGGACCGTCCAGGGCTGGTTGACGTACATCGTCGGGTAGGGGCCGCGCAGGAAGGGCGCGATGCCGGGCAGGCCGTCGACGAAGCCGAGCCCTGCGCGGTCGCCCGCGTCGTAGGCGCCCTTCACGGGAATGCCCTCCGGCGTTTCCCAGGGCGCGCCCGCCTCGACGCCGGCCTGCGCTTCTCCGCGCGCGGCGCGGGCGAAGGGGACGCCGGTGAAATCGGGGAGGGTGCTCTCGATATGGGCGCTCATGAATGGGCCTCCACACTTGTTGTCACCCCGGGTCGCGAAGCGGGCCCGGGGCCCAGATCCGCCGACGTGTGTGTCAGCGTGCGCGGGAGCGCGCGCGTCCACGAACGCCCGTGCGGGCCATCCCCGCCACGGCGCTGGCGCGCCGCACGATCGAGCAACTGTGGTTCTGGGTCCCGGACTTGCTGCGCAATCCGGGATGACAGGGACGTGCCGGGCTGCGTCATGCGTGGAGGATGAGCGTCCCGGCTCTCGAGATCAACCACGGGCGGCCTCCTCGGCGCGTGCGAGCGCGTCCTCGAGCAGGCCGAGCAGGTCGACGCCGACATGCACGAAGGCGTCGACGCCGGTCTCGCGCCATGCGGCCTCGTGCGCGCCGGGGCGTCCGGCCAGATAGAGGTAGGAGCACCCCGCCGCCTTCATCGCCGTCGCCGCGGCGGCCGCCTCGCTCTCGTAGAGCGCGTCCGACGAGCACAGGCAGGCGATCGTCGCATCCGATGCCGCGAAGGCGTCGGCCATGGCGGCGTGATCGGGAAATCCCTCGTTCGACAGCGCCGCGATGCCGCCGGCCTCGAACGCGTTGGCGGCGAAGCCGGCGCGGGCGTTGAAGGCGGAAAGCGGGCCGATGTTGGCGAGGAAGATCGCCGGGCGCCTGCCGTGGGCGGCGAGCAGCACGTCCGAGCGGTCGCGCAGGCGCTCGTAGGGCTCGGCGTCGCGGCGGCGGGGCAGGGGGCCGAGCGTGACGGGCGCGACACCCGCCGGCGCCGCCATGAGCCGAGCCAGGCTCGCGCCGTCGGCCGCGGCGGCGACGAGGTCGGCGAAGGCGGCGACGGGCTTCGCGCTCGTCTCCGCCTCGGAGGGCGCCGGCGCGTGCGGCGCGTCGTCGACCGCCATCGCCACGGCGACCGGCTTCTCGTCGAGGAAGGGGAATTCCGAGACGCCGGTGATGGCGTCCTTGCGCTTGGCGATCGCCGCGTCGCGGGCGGCGCGGGTCGCGCGGATGCGGCCCTGGAGCGCGCCGGCGCGCAGGCTCTCGACAATGCCGCCCTCGCCCTCGATCTCCTGGAACAGCGCCCACGCCTTCTCGCACAGCCCGTCGGTCAGCCCCTCCAGCGCGCCGGAGCCGGCGGCCGGGTCCGCGACGCGCCACAGGTTCGATTCGTGCAGCAGGACGAGCTGCGTGTTGCGCGCGACGCGCCGGGCGAAGGCGTCGGGCAGCCCCAGCGCGGCGGTGAAGGGCGTCACGACGAGGCTGTCCGCCCCGCCCACGCCCGCGGAGAAGGTCGCCACGGTGGCGCGCAGCAGGTTCACCCACGGATCGCGGCGAGTGGTCATGCGCCAGGCGGTCTCGGCATGGAGCCGGATCGGCTTCGGCGTG
Source organism: Salinarimonas sp. (assembly GCA_051117315.1). Lineage (GTDB taxonomy): Bacteria > Pseudomonadota > Alphaproteobacteria > Rhizobiales > Beijerinckiaceae > Salinarimonas. The sequence continues at coordinate 8,523 of JBNPEA010000010.1, forward strand.
AGCCCGCAAGCCTCCTCGACCCGCGCCCAGACCGCGCGCAGCGCCCGCATCTTGGCGATGCCGAGGAGCTCGTCGGCATCCGCCACGAGCAGGAAGGAGAGCGCGTCGCGCGCCGCGTCGAGACCGTGCCCGCCGGCCTCGAGCGCACGCAGGTAGGCGACGCCGCAGGCCAGCACGAAGGCGAGCTCCTGCGCCTCGCCGGCGCCCGCCTCGTGCACGGGGCGGGCATCGGCGAGGAAGGTCCGCCCGGTGAAGCCGCGGGCCGAAAGGTCGGCGAGCGTCTGCGCGGAGCGCTCGGCCACGATCTCCCAGGGTGCCGACATCCGTCCCGCCGCGGCCGCGGCGCCGATCGGATCGAGGGCGAGGTCGATCGAGAGGTCGGCGAGCGCGTGGCCGCGGCGCTCGGCGAGCGCGATCAGCATCGCCGCCGCCTGACGCCCGGCCGCGCCGGCGTCGAGGCGCACGTGCACGAGGTCGAGCATCACGCCCGCGAGCACGGCGTCGAGTGCGTCGAGCGTCGACGCCTGGAGGCCGAAGCCGCGCGCCGTGTGGGATTGCGGGAAGACGAGGGTGAGCGCGTCCGCGCCGCCTTCGAGATCCTCGAGCGCCTGCGCGTTCGCGGTCTCGATGCGCGGGTCGTCGACGCGTTGGGTGACCCGCCAGGGGCCGTGGGCGGCGCGGCCGGGGCGGGCGGGGACGTCGGACTTCGAGTACAGCGGCTCGATGGCGAGCCTGTCGTAGGTCCTCGACACGAGGCGCTTCTCGAAATCCGCGCCTTTGAGCACGCCCTCCACCAGCGCGAGCCAATCCGCGCGCGAGGGCGTCGGGAAGTCGGCCGAGAGGGCGTCGTCGTCGATCATGGCGTTCGCTCCGCGGGACGTCGCTCCCGATCTACCGCCAAAGCGGGGGGCGACGGAAGGGCCACTTTGGTCCGGGGCCGCACGCGGCATCCGAACCCGAGCACGTCTTGCGCCCGTCACGCCCGCGTGCGAAGCGGCGAGATCCGTGACCCGAGGGAGCCCGCCCCGTGACCATCCTCGTCTTCGACGTCGGCAACGTGCTCATCCGCTGGGACCCGCGCTTCCTCTACGAGAAGATGTTCTCGGGCGACTCCGAGCGGATGGAATGGTTCCTCGCCAACGTCTGCACCGGCGACTGGAACCTGGAGATGGACCGCGGCGCGGTCTACGCCGACCACGTCGCGGCGCTGTGCGCCAGGCATCCCGAGTGGGAGGCCGAGATCCGCGCCTTCGACACGCGCTGGCAGGAGATGGTGCCCGGTGACATCGCGCCCAACACGGCGCTGCTCGAGCGGCTCCTCGCGCGTGGCGAGCCGATCTACGCCATCACCAACTTCTCGCGGGAGAAGTGGGCGGAGGCGCAGGACCGCTTCCCCGTGCTGACCCGCTTCGAGGGCGTCGTCGTCTCCGCCCACGAGCGGCTGATCAAGCCGGACCCGGCGATCTACCGCACGCTGCTCGACCGCTACGGCCTCGAGGCGGGGCGCTGCCTGTTCATCGACGATTCGGAGAAGAACGTCGTGGGCGCGCGGGCGGTCGGTATGCGGGCGATCCATTGCCCGCTGGGCTTCGATCTCGCGGCCGGGCTCGCCGACGAGGGTGTCGCGATCTGAGCGGCACGCCCTTCATTCGCCGGCACGGGGGTGCCATACAGGATCGCTGAGGCGCGCGCCGCGACGGCGCGGCGCGCGGTGGGCTCCGGGGGAGGCGTGCATGATCCTGGTCTGCGGCGAGGCGTTGATCGATCTCTTCGTCGGCGACGACGACGGCACCGCGCTCGCGGCACGGGCGGTGCCCGGCGGCTCGCCCTTCAACGTGGCGATCGCGCTGGCGCGGCTCGGCCGCGAGGCCGGCTTCTGCGGGGGGCTCTCGACGGATCGCTTCGGCGAGGTGCTCGCCGGGCGTCTCGCGCGCGACGGCGTCGACATCGGGCTCGCCCCGCGCCTCGCGGCGCCGACCACGATCGGCGTCGTCGCGCCGCGCCCGAACGGGGACGTCTCCTACGCCTTCCACGGCCACGGCGCGGCGGACCGCAGCATCACCGGCGCCGACCTGCCGACGGCGCTGCCCGACGCCGTGCGGGCGCTGACCTTCGGCTCGTTCTCGCTCGCCGTCGACCCCGCGGGCGCGGCCTACCTGGCGCTGGCCCAGCGGGAGGCCGGGCGGCGCGTGATCTCGCTCGACCCCAACCTGCGCGCCATGGTGACGCCGGACCTCGCGGCCTGGCGCGCGCGGCTCGCGGACTTCCTCGCCGTCGCCGACATCGTCAAGGCGAGCGCGGAGGACCTGGCGGACGGGTTCGGCATCGCGCCGGGCGACGAGCGGGCCGAGGCGGGCCTCGCCGGGGCCTGGCTCGAAGGCGGGGCGCGGCTCGTCGTCGCCACCCAGGGGCCGGACGGCGCCCGCGCCTGGCTGCGCACGGATCTGGGCGTGGAGCGCATCGAGGCGCCCGGCCGTGCGATCGCCGTGGCGGACACGGTGGGGGCGGGGGACACGCTGCATGCCGGGCTGCTCGCCCGTCTCGACGCGCGCGGGCTGCTCGATCACGCCGGTCTCGCGCAGCTCGGACGCGACGACGTCGCCGACGCCCTCGGCTACGCCATCGCGGCGGCCTCCCTCACCTGCACGCGTCCCGGCGCCGACCCGCCCCGGGCCGCAGAGGTCGAGGCGCACCTGCGCTCTTGAACGCATTCCCTCTTCAGCTCATGCCCCCTTGAACCCTCGCCCCTCCCGGGCCAAAGCTGTCGGCCTCGACAACGACCGGGGATGCGAGACGATGAGTGTGGACGGCGCCGAGGCGATGAGCGGCGCGCAGGCGCTGGCGCGCATGCTGCAGGCCCACGGGGCCGGCCCGATCTTCGTTCCCGGCGGGCTCTCCCGCGATCCGCTCGATAGCGCGGTCGCCGCGCTCGGCCTCGCCTACGCGCCGATCGTCGACGCCCGCGCCGCCGCCTTCGCCGCGGACGCCTATGCGGAGGCGTCGGGCCGGGTCGGGCTCCTGATGCTGCCGGAGCGGGGCGATGCCGTCGAGCTGGCGTCGGGCCTGCGTGCCGCCCGGGAGGCGGGCTCGCCCGTGATCGCGCTCCTGCCCGAGCCGGACGCGCTGGCCGCCGGCGTGCTCGCGTCCACCTGCAAGGAGGTGCTGCGCCTCGCCGCCGCGACGGACGTGCCGGCGCTGGTGCGACGCGCCTTCATCGCCGCGACGACCGGCCGGCCCGGGCCGGTCGCCCTCGTCGTCCCGGCGGCGACGCGCGCCGAGAGCGCGCACTTCGATCCCGACGATCTCGTGGAGCACGGCCGCTTCGAATCGGCCTCGGCCCTGCGCGCCCGGCCCGACCTCGACGCGCTCAACGAGGCGGCCGAGCGGCTCGCCGCCGCCGAGCGCCCGCTCGTGCTGGCGGGGCCGGACGTCCACGTCTCCCGCGCCGCCAAGGCGCTGCAGGATCTGGCCGAGCGCCAGGTGCTGCCTGTCGCCCACACCCCCGGCGGCACCGGCGCCGTCGCCTGTGTCGCCGAGGTCGCGGCGGGCGTCGTCGCGCCGGGCAGCGCCGCGGCGCAGGCGCTCGCCGAGGCCGACCTCGTGCTCGCCGTCGGCGGCGCGCTCGACGAGCTCGCGGAGCGCGCACCCGGTCTCCTCGGCTTCCCCGCGCCGGTGATCGCGCTCGAGGCGCGGGCGGAGGCGATCGGGCGCGCGCGGGCGGTCGCCGTGCCGCTCTGGGGCGACCCCCGGGCTGGGATCGAGGCGCTCTCCCACGTGCTCGACAAGCGCGGCGCCGAGCCGCCGCCCGAGCGGGCGGGCTGGACCCGCGACGTCGCCGGCCGGGCCGAGGCGCGGCGGCGCGAGGCGGCGGAGCGGGTGCGCGCCGAGACGGGCGCCCCCACCCGCGCGCGCCTCGTCGCCATGCTCGACGAATACATCCCCGCCGACGGCCTCCTCCTCGTCGATCCCGGCGCGGAGGCGGAAGCGGCGCATGCCGGCTTCACGGTCAAGCGCTGCGGGCGCGGCCTGATCGTCGCGCGCGACTCGTCCGCCGAGGGCTCGGCCTTCGCCGCCGCCATCGGCGCCGCGCTCGCCGCGCCGGGACGGGTCGTCGTCGCCCTGGCGGGCGAGGGCGGCGCGGCCCGGGCGCTCGGCGCGCTGGAGAGCGCCCGGCGGCTCGGCCTGCCGGTGAACCTCGTCGTCGCCAATGCCGGCGCCGCGCGCGCCGCCGCCGATCCCGCGGGGGAGGGCGCCCCGCCGCCGGAGCTCGCCGAGACCCGCTTCGACGAGGCGGCGCGCGGGCTCGGCTGCCTCGGGCTGAGGGCCGAGACCGCGGCCGATCTGGCGTCTTCGCTCGAGCAGGCCCTGTCGTTTCGCGACGGCCCGGCCCTCGTCGACGTGAAGACGGCGCTCGAGGCCGATCTCGACGAGACGTGATGCGCGCGCGCCGTCGCCTCACGCAAACGGGACCGCGCGTGATCCAAGCTTTTCTGGCACGCACCGCGGATTGAGGCATTCTCCGCTCGTACCGGCCGCGATCCTCGCGACGGTCCGAGCGGAGACGCACGCATGAGCGCCACATCCTCCGACATCCTCCACGCCGACATCTGCGTGATCGGCGGCGGCTCCGGCGGCCTCTCCGTCGCGGCCGGCGCGGCGCAGATGGGCGCGCGGGTCGTCCTCGTCGAGAAGCACAAGATGGGCGGGGACTGCCTGAACTATGGCTGCGTCCCCTCCAAGGCGCTGATCGCCGCCGCCCACGCCGCGCAGGCGGTGCGCAGCTCCGGCCGCTTCGGCGTCAACGGCCACGAGCCGGCGATCGACCACCTCAAGGTGCGCGACCACGTCCAGGGCGTCATTGCCGGCATCGCGCCGCATGACAGCCCGGAGCGCTTCCGCGGCCTCGGCGTCACCGTGATCGAGGCTCCCGCCCGCTTCCTCGACGCCCGCACCGTCGAGGCCGGCGGCCAGCGCATCGCGGCGCGGCGCTTCGTCGTCGCCACCGGCTCCTCGCCGGCGGTGCCGCCGATCCCGGGGCTCGCCGAGACGCCCTACTTCACCAACGAGACGCTGTTCGAGAACGGCGAGCGGATCGAGCACCTGGTCGTCGTCGGCGGCGGGCCGATCGGCCTCGAGATGGCGCAGGCGCATCGCCGGCTGGGCTCGCAGGTCACCGTGCTCGACGCCGCCCGCGTGCTGGTGCGCGACGACGCCGAGGCCGCCGCCATCGTGCGCGACCGGCTCGCGGCGGAGGGCGTCGCCATCCGCGAGTACGTCAAGGTCGAGCGCATCGAGCGCGCCGGCAACGGCGTGGCCGTGACGATCCTGGAGGACGGCGAGACCAAGCGCGTGGAGGGCTCGCACCTCCTCGTCGCCACGGGCCGGCGCGCCAACCTCGCCGGGCTCGACCTCGAGGCCGCCGGGATCGCCTACACGCCGCGCGGCATCACGGTCGACGCGCGGCTGCGGTCCACGAACAAGCGCGTCTTCGCCATCGGCGACGTCGCGGGCGGGCCGCAGTTCACCCACGTCGCCGCCCACCCCGCGGCCATACTCCTCCGCCCGCCGCCGCTCCACCTGCCGGCCAAGGCGAACCACGACGCCGTGCCGTGGGTGACCTATGCCGACCCCGAGCTCGCCCATGTCGGGCTCACCGAGGCGGAAGCGGAGAAGCGCGGCGTGCCGCATACGGTCTCGCGCTTCGCCTTCGCCGAGAACGACCGCGCCCGCGCCGAGCGGGAGACCGAGGGCTTCGCCAAGGTGGTCGTCGGCAAGGGCGGGCGCGTGCTGGGCGCCACGATCGTCGGCGCCCATGCCGGCGAGCTGATCCTGCCCTGGGTGCTCGCGGTCACGCAGAAGATGAAGATCGCCGCGGTCGCCAGCGCGATCGCGCCCTATCCGACCCTGTCGGAGATCTCCAAGCGCGCCGCCGGCGCGCATTTCACCCCGAGCCTGTTCTCGGAGCGCACCCGCAAGGTCGTGCGCTTCCTGCAGCGCTGGACCTGACGAGGACGACCATGACCGCTCTCTCCCGCCGCACGCTTCTCGCCCTGCCGCTCGCGCTGGGCGCCGCCGCCGCCCTGCGCGCCGGCCCCGCCCGCGCCGCCGCCGACCCGGTCTATACCGGCCGCTTCTCGAGCCTCGCGCTCGGCGGCTACGACGCCGTCGCGTATTTCCGCGAGGGCCAAGCGGTGGAGGGCGTGCGCGCGCATTCCACCGAGTGGAACGGCGCCACCTGGCGCTTCGCGTCCGCCGACAGCCTCGCCGCCTTCGAGGCCGACCCCGAGGCCTACGCCCCGCAATACGGTGGCTACTGCGCCTGGGCGACGGCCGAGGGCTACCGGGCGCCCGGGAATCCCGAATACTGGCGCATCGTCGACGGCAAGCTCTACGTCAATTTCGACGGCAACGTGCAGCGCACCTGGGAGACCGACATCCCCGGCTTCATCACCCGCGCGGACGCGAACTGGCCGGCGATCCTGGCGGATTGACGCGCCTTTTCCATCGGGGAGATGCTTCGGCGCCGAAGGCGCGGTCGGCGGAGCCGAAAAAGGACGCGTCGGCGCCACGGGACCCCGCCCCTGGCTCGCTGCGCTCGCCGTCCCCGCCCCGAGGGGGCGGGAGCGGGTGGTCACCCGCTTTCCGCCACTCGCCGCGCCTCCTCGTGGAAATCCGTCACCGCGAAGGCCGCATGCATCAGGCTCCTGGTGTACTCGCTCGCCGGGCTCTCGAATATCGCGCCCGTCGGGCCCTCCTCGACGACGCGGCCGTTCTTCATCACGACGACGTAGTCCGACATCGCGCGCACCACGGCGAGGTCGTGGCTGATGAACAGGTAGGCCATGCCGTAGCGGGCCTGGATGTCGCGCAGGAGCTCGACGATCTGCTTCTGCACCGAGCGGTCGAGGGCCGAGGTCGGCTCGTCGAGGACGACGACGTGCGGCTTGAGGATCACCGCGCGGGCGATGGCGATGCGCTGGCGCTGGCCGCCGGAGAACTCGTGCGGGTAGCGGTTGCGCATAGCGGGGTCGAGGCCGACCTCCCGCAGCGCCTCCACCGCGCGCCGGTCGCGCTCCTTCGCCGGCAGGCCGGGCTCGTGCACGAGCAGGCCCTCCGTGATGATCTGGCCGATCGTCATGCGCGGCGAGAGCGAGCCGAACGGGTCCTGGAAGACGAGCTGCAGCTCCTTGCGCAGCGGGCGCATGTCGTGCTTCGTCGCGCTCGAGATGTCGCGGCCCATGAACACGACGCGGCCCTCGCTCGGAAGCAGCCGGAGCAGCGCGCGGCCGAGCGTCGACTTGCCGGAGCCCGACTCGCCGACGACGCCGATCGTCTGGCCCTTGTGCAGCCGCAAGGTGACGTCGTCGACCGCCCGCAGGGTGACGGCCGGGCCCTTGAGGAAGCCGCCGCCGATCGGGAAGGAGACGCGCACGCGCTCGCCGGAGAGCGCCATCGGCGCGTCGGCGGGCGAGGGGGCCTTCTCGCCGGCGGGCTCGGCGTCGATCAGCATGCGGGTGTAGTCGTGGCGCGGGGTCTCGAACACCGTGCGCGTGTCGCCGCTCTCCACCACCTCGCCCCGGCGCATCACGTAGACGCGGCTGGCGAAGCGGCGCACGATGCCCAGGTCGTGGGTGATGAACACGATCGCCATCCCGCGCTCGCGCTGCAGGTCGGCCAGCAGCGTGAGGATCTGCGCCTGCACGGTCACGTCGAGCGCGGTCGTCGGCTCGTCCGCGATGAGCAGGTCCGGGTCGTTGGAGAGCGCCATCGCGATCATCACGCGCTGGCGCTGGCCGCCGGAGAGCTCGTGCGGGTAGCTGTCGATCCGCCGCCGCGGCTCGGGGATGCCGACGCGCTCCAGCAGCGCGATCGCCTCCTCCCGGGCGGCGCGGGCCGAGAGCCCGCGATGGTGCATCATCGGCTCGGCGAGCTGGCGCCCGATCCGGTAGAGCGGATCGAGCGAGGTCATCGGCTCCTGGAAGATCATCGTGATCTTCGCGCCGCGGATGCGGTTGAGCGCCCGCTCGCGCATGCCGACCAGGTCCTGGCCGCGGTAGACCGCCTTGCCGCTCGCCCGGCCGTTGGAGGCGAGGAGCCCCATCGCCGCCATCATCGACTGGCTCTTGCCCGAGCCGGATTCGCCGACGATGGCGACGGTCTCGCCGCGGGAGACGTCGAGATCGATGCCGCGCACCGCCTCGATCGTGCCGTCGTTGGTCTCGAAGGACACCGTCAGGCCGCGGACGGTGAGGACGGGGTCGTGCCCCTTTGCGTCCACGTGCGCGTTCATCAGCGATCCCTCGGGTCGAGCGCGTCGCGCAGGCCGTCGCCCAGGAAGTTGAGCGCGAACAGGATGACGATGAGCGTGGTCGCGGGGAAGATCAGCATCCAGGTGGCGCTCTGCATGTTGGCCGCCCCCTCCGAGATCAGGACGCCGAGCGAGGTCAACGGCTCCTGCACGCCGAGCCCGAGGAACGAGAGGAAGCTCTCGAGCAGGATCACCTTGGGCACGAGCAGGGTCAGGTAGACGACGACGGGGCCGAGCGTGTTCGGCACGATGTGCCGGCGCACGATGCCGCCGGGCTTCACCCCGAGGGCCTCCGCCGCCTGCACGAATTCCTGGCGCTTGAGCGAGATCGTCTGGCCGCGGACGATGCGCGCCATGTCGAGCCACTCGATGGCGCCCACGGCGAGGAACATCAGCACGAAGTTGCCGCCGAAGAACACCACCAGCAGGATGACGAAGAAGATGAACGGCAGCGAGTAGAGGATGTCGACGAAGCGCATCATCACGCCGTCGATCCGCCCGCCCAGGAAGCCCGCCATCGCGCCGTAGGTCACGCCGATGACCAGCGCCGTGAGCGAGGCGAGCAGGCCGATGGCGAGCGAGATACGCACCCCGATCATGGTGCGCGAGAACAGGTCGCGGCCGTTGGCGTCGGTGCCGAAGAAGAAGTACGTGCGCTGGACGTCCGCCACCATCGTGGCGCGGGTCTCGTCCGCCGAGACGTCGACGATTCGCGGGTTCGTGAACAGGTTCGAGCGCTCGACGAAGCGGGTGAAGCGCGGGTCGATGCCGCCCTCGGCGACGATCGGCGCCGAGATCGTGCCGCCCTCGAGCACGATCTCGCCGACCTCGACCCGGGCGCGGGCGAGCACGCTCTCGAACTCGGGGACGATGCGGTCCGCCCGGGGATAGGCCTCGAGGCTCGCCGGCACCCGCACGTATTGGGGAAAGACCTGGTTGTAGGGGTTGGGCGCCAGCGCCGGGCCGACGATCGCCACCAGGGCGAAGAAGATCAGCACGAGGCCGCTCGCCACGGCGGCCTTGTTCTTGCGCAGCCGGATCCACGCGTCCTGCCACAGCGAGCGCGGCGAGCCGGCTTCCGCCAGCGCGCGGGCGAGGTCGTCGGAGTCGGCGGCGGGGTCGAGGCGCATCTGCATGGCCGCCCTCCCTCAGCGCTCGTAGCGCACGCGCGGGTCGAGCAGCGCGTAGGCCAGGTCGACGAGCAGGTTGAAGAGGACGACGAAGATCGCGATCACGACCACGGTGCCCATCACGAGCGTGTAGTCGCGCGCGAGCGCGCCCTGGACGAAGTAGCGGCCGATCCCCGGGATGCCGAAGATGGTCTCGACCACGACGGAGCCCGTCAGCAGCGCCGCCGCAGCCGGCCCGAGATAGGAGACGACCGGCAGGATCGCCGCGCGCAGCGTATGGGTGATCACGACAGTGCGGGTCGGCAGGCCGTAGGCGCGGGCGGTGCGCACGTGATTCGAGCGCAGCGCCTCGATCGTCGCCCCGCGGGTGAGGCGGGCGATGATGGCGATCTGCGGCAGGGCGAGCGTGACGACCGGCAGCACGAGATGCGCCGGCGTGCCCCAGCCGCCCGCCGGCAGCCAGCCCATCCACACACCGAACAGGAGCGACAGGATCGGCGCGACCACGAAATTCGGGATGGTGATGCCGAAGGTGGCGATGCCGACCACGGCGTAGTCGGCGGTCCTGTTCTGATTCAGCGCGGCGACGACGCCGAGCGCGGCGCCGACGACCAGCGCCAGCGAGAGCGCGAGCGCCCCGATCTGGATCGAGACCGGCAGCCCCACCGCGAAGAGGTCCGCCACCGAGAAGTCGCGGCGCGTGAAGCTCGGCCCGAAGTCGCCCTGCAGCAGGTTGCCGAGGTAGAGCAGGTACTGGCGCCAGAGCGGCTCGTCGAGATGGAAGGCGGCGTTGAGGTTCTGCATGATCAGCGGATCGAGCGGCCGCTCGAGGTCGAACGGTCCGCCGGGCGCCGCCCGGATCATGAAGAACGCGATCGTCACGACGATGAAGATCGTCGGGATCGCACCGGCGAGGCGCCGGAGGACGAAGCCGAGCATCGGGTGTCGGGTCCCGTTTGCGCGCTGGAGGCGCGTGAGCCGTCCCGCGCGCGGCGTCCGGCGAATGCCGTGCCGCGCGCGGGGGCGAAGGCCGTGCTCAGTTCGACAGCGACAGGAAGCGCGTGCCGTGCACGTTCATGATGTTGTCTTCCCAGCCCTCGAGCCGCGGCGAGACCAGCGCCTTGGAGGTGTAGTACAGGATCGGGATCGCCGGCACCTGCGAGAGGAAGAGGCGCTCGGCCTCGGCCAGGATCTCGGCGCGGGCCGCGAGATCGGTCTCGGTCTCGGCCTGCTCCATGAGGCGGTCGTACTCCTCGTTCGACCAACGCGGATAGTTGAAGCCGAGGTTGTCCGACTCGTAGAGGAAGAGGAAGTTCTGCGGGTCGTTGTAGTCGCCGATCCAGCCGGCACGGGCGATGTCGAAGTCACCGTCCTCGCGCAGGTAGTTGAAGTAGGTGGCGCCCTCCATCTCGGTCAGGGTCGACTCGATGCCGATGTTGCGCAGCATCTCGCCCACCGCCGTCATGGTGTTCTTGTTGTTCTCCGAGGTGTTGTAGCGCAGGTCGACGGTCAGCTCGCCCGCGGCGACGCCCGCCTCCTCGAGCAGCGCGATGGCCCGGTCCTCGCGGTCGAGGATGTCGGTCTCGGCGTACGCGAGCTGCGGCGCCGGATCGACGTAGTTGTTGGTGCCGGGCGGCACCAGCGAGTAGGCCGGGATCATCGTGCCCTGCCAGATCTCGTCGGCGAGGAAGATGCGGTCGATCACCATCGACATCGCCTCGCGCACCCGCGGATCGGCGAACTTCTCCTTCGTCGTCTTCACGGGCAGGTAGTAGGTGCCGAGATAGGGCGCGACCCGGACCTGGTCGCCCAGGCGCTCGCGCAGCTCGGTGATCTGCTCGGAGGGCAGGTCGGAGCAGGACTGCACCTCGCCCGCCTCGAAGCGGCGCACGCAGGTGGCGCGCTCCTCGAACGGAATGACGTTCACGACGTCGATCTGCACGTTGTCGGCATCGTGGAAGTTCGCATTCTTGCGCATCACGATCCGGTCGTTCGGCGTGAAGCTCTCGAGCATGAAGGCGCCGTTGGAGACGAGGTTGCCCGGGCGCGTGAAGGCGTCGCCGTGCTCCTCGACCGAGGCCTGGTGCAGCGGCAGGCCGGTCTGGTGCGTGAGCAGCTCGATGAAGTACGGCGTCGGGTTCTCGAGCGTGACCTCCAGGGTGCGCTCGTCGACGGCGCGCGCGCCGAGCTCCTCCTTGGGCATGTCGCCCTTGTTGATCGCCTCGGCATTCTTGATCGGGTAGAGGATGTTGGCGTAGCCCGCGGCCGTCGCCGGATCCTGGATGCGGCGGAAGGCGAAGACGAAGTCGCTCGCCGTGACCGGGTCGCCGTTCGACCAGCGCGCGTCCTCGCGCAGCCTGAAGGTGTAGACCAGGCCGTCCTCCGAGGCTTCCCAGCTCTCCGCGACGCCCGGGATGACCTCCGCCGCGCGGTCGTAGACCACGAGGCCCTCGAACAGGTCGCGCAGCACGTGCGCCTCGGCGACCGTCGAGGTCTTGTGCGGGTCGAGCGACGACGGGTCGGTGTCGTTGCCGCGGTTGTAGACGACATCCTGGGCGAATGCGGGCGCGCCCGTCACGCCGAGAGAAGCGGCGAGCGCGAGCGAAAGCGCGCTCGCCTTGAGCATGGTCTTGATCATGAGCGAGGTATCTCCCTGCTGCCGTGGACCGGCAGATCACTCCGTCTCCCGCGACGGATTAGATCTAAACTATCCGTTAGGCAGCCGGCTCGCAAGCGCAACCGTTCCCGATCGTCCATTGCGCAGCTTCGTTGCGCAGCCATGCGCACGGACGCAATCGACCCGCGCCGTTCGGCGTCGCGCGCGCAAGATCGGATTCCGAAAGCTCTGCATTCGCAGAGGCTTCATGGATGCGGCCGAGCTCTTTCGCCGGACGCGCGCCGGCGCGGCGCGCCCGGCCTCGGGGGCGTGGTGCACCGCCTCCGGTAGATCGTGCCATGGGGTGACACCGCTCGCTCACAGGCGTGCGCGACGGCACGCCCGGCCCCGAGTGCTACACTTCCGAACCGGTGGTTCCGCCCGCGCCTTCGCGGCGCCGCAGCGTCTCGTCGTTCGGCGCCTCGCCGCCGGGCTCGGAGTCGGCCGCCGGCTCGGAGGCGGCCGAGCCCGCGCCGTCGCCAGCTCGTGCGTCCGCCGTCGGCGGCGCGGGCTCCGCGTCCGGGCGCGGCACGTTCACCACCGGAGCGGCCTCGCGCAGGAGGCCGCCGCCGCGCGCGGCGGCGCCGTCCTCCTGCGCCGGCGCGCGCTGCGGTCGGGCCTGGGCCGGCTCCGGCGCCGATCGTGGTGCGGCACGCGGCGTCGGACCCTCGATCACGCGCGGCGGCACGAGGCCGCTCGGCGGCGGAGGGGCCTCGTAGCGCGGGCGCGCCGGCTCGGGTGAGAGCCAGTCGAGGAACGGCACCCGCACCCCCGTCTGCGGCCGGAACGGCACGCGCGCCAGGTAGCGCCCGCTGGCCCAGCCCAGCGCGCCTCGATAGACGACGAAGCACCACGTACCCTCGCAGCCCCTCAGGTCGACCCGCTGGCCCGCCGGCATGATCGCGACCACCGGGTAGGCGACGCCGGGGCCCGCGCGCAGGTTCAGCGCGGTCGTGGTCTCCACGGGCACCGCACGGGCCGCCGTCGCCAGGAAGAGCCCGATGAGCCCCGCCGCGAGCCACGCCATCGTCCTGTGCATCCCTCGTCCCTCCTCAGGCACACGTCTCGGCACGGCTGCGGGGAGCACGCCCGTCGCAACATCGTGCCGACGGGGAAAGGCGGGAACGAGGCGGAGTTCCCCCCGGGCGCACGAAGCCTCGCTGGTCGAGCGGGCCCGCATGCCGATCGGCGGCGTCGGTGCTCCGCTGATGTCGGCGCACGGCCCGCGACCGTCACGACAGACGCGTCGCGATCGCCCGGAAAGATTGACGTACCTCAGGACGCGGACGATCATCGCGCCCCCTCGTCGGAGAGCATCGTGTCTCGTCCCACCGTCAACGACATCGCCAAGGAAGCCGGGGTCAGCCTCGCCACCGTCGATCGCGTCCTGAACGCGCGCCCCGGCGTGCGCGCCAAGACCGTCGTGCGGGTGAACGAGGCGATCGAGCGGCTCGGCTACGTCCGCGATGTCGCCGCCGCGAACCTCGCCCGCCGGCGCAGCTACCGCGTCGCCTTCGTGTTGCCCGACAGCCGCACCACCTTCATGCAGGCGTTGCGCACCGCCATCGCGACCGCCGCCGGCCTCGCGGCCTTCGACCGCACCGCGGCCGCGATCGTGAGCGTCGCCGCCTTCGACCCGACGGCCACGGTTCGGGCGCTCGCCGCGCTCGAGGGCGTGGACGGCGTGGCTCTGATGGCGCCGGAGACGCCGCAGGTCCGCGACGCCATCGGCCGGCTCGCCGAGGCGGGAATCCCCGTCGTGGCGCTCGTCTCCGACCAGCCGAACTCGGCGCGTACACGCTTCGTGGGGATCAACAATCTCGCGGCGGGGCGCACGGCCGCCCAGCTCGTCGGCCGCTTCGCGGGGCGGCCCGATCCGACCGTGATGGTCGTCGCCGGCTCGATGATGGCACGCGTCCAGATGGAGCGAGGGACCGGCTTCGACGAGATGATGCTGAGCAGCTTCCCCGGCGCGACCGTGCTGCCCTCGATCGAGGGCAGGGACGATTCCGAGGTGGTGGCGCGGCGCCTGGCGGAGGCGCTCGCCGCGCATCCGGAGGTGGATGCGCTCTACGCGCTGGGCGCGGGCCACCGCGGGCTGACGCGCATCCTGGCGTCGTCGGCGCGGGCGCGGCGGCTCACGGTCGTCGCCCACGAGCTGACGCCCGCCGCGCGCGCCGCGCTGGAGGACGGCACGTTCGACGCGGTCATCACCCAGGACGTCGGCCACATCGCCCGCAGCGCCCTGCGCGTGCTGCGCGCCGCCATCGACGGCACGCCGCTCGACCCTGGCCAGGAGCAGATCCGCATCGAGATCCTCCTGCGCGAGAACCTGCCTCCCGCCGGCTGAGGTTGCGAGGCGCGGGAAGGCGGAGGGCGGCCGGTGCGCAGCTGCGAGCTGCCTACCGACCCGCCGCGCCATGGAGGATGGCGAGACCTGTCGAGGCGCGGCCGTGCTGCGCCGCAAAATGAGGGGCGTACCTCAGAAAATCATGGACAGGCTCCGAGGGCTGCGCCTATCGTTCGGGAAACGCGAAAAGATCGGCCGAACGGCCGGCGCGCTGATCTCAGGGAGGAGACGAAACCATGAGGACGACATTCGCTCTCGCCGCGTCCGTCGCCGCACTGGCGCTGACGGCCGGCTCCAATGCCGCGCAGTCCGAGGAGCTGACCCTGTGCTGGGCGGCCTGGGACCCCGCGAACGCCCTCGTCGAGCTCTCGAAGGAATTCGAGGCGCAGTCCGGGCACACGATGAATTTCGAGTTCGTGCCCTGGCCGAACTTCGCCGACCGCATGCTCAACGAGCTGAACTCGGGCGGGCGCCTGTGCGACCTGCTCATCGGCGACAGCCAGTGGATCGGCGGCGGAGCGGAGAACGGACACTACGTCAAGCTGAACGACTTCTTCGACGAGGCCGGCATCAGCATGGACGATTTCGCGCCTGCGACCGTCTACGCCTATTCGACCTGGCCGAAGGGCTCGCCGAACTACTACGCGCTCCCCGCCATGGGCGACGCCAACGGCTGGTTCTACCGCAAGGACTGGTTCGAGCGCCCCGAGCTGCAGGAGGCCTTCCAGGCCGAGTACGGCCGCCCGCTCGGCGAGCCGCAGAGCCAGCGCGAGCTGATGGAGATCGCCAAGTTCTTCCAGGGTCGCGAGATCGACGGCCAGACGGTCTACGGCGCCTCGATCTTCACCGAGCGCGGCTCGGAGGGCATCACGATGGGCGCCACCGGCGCGCTCTACGCCTGGGGCTTCAAGTACGAGAACACGCCGGGCTCCTACGACATGGAGGGCGCGGTCAACTCGCCCGAAGCCGTGGAGGCGCTGGAGTTCTACAAGGAGCTCTACGAGTGCTGCACGCCCCCGGGCTACACGAACGCCTACATGGAGCAGTCGCTCGATGCGTTCAAGTCGGGCCAGGTGGCGATGGCGATGAACTGGTTCGCCTTCTTCCCGGGCCTCTACGCCGACCCGACCACCGGCGGCGACAAGATCGACTTCTTCGTCAACCCGCCGCAGAACGTCGCCGCGTCCACCCTCGGCGGCCAGGGCATCTCCGTCGTGTCCTACTCGCAGAAGCAGGACGCTGCGCTCGAATACATCGCCTGGTTCGCCCAGCCCGACGTGCAGGCCAAGTGGTGGGCGCTCGGCGGCTATTCGGCCCACAACTCGGTGCTGAACGACCCCGGTTTCGTCGAGAGCCAGCCCTTCGCCGGCGACTTCCTCGAGGCCATGGCCGCGGTGCAGGACTTCTGGCAGGAGCCGACCTACGCCGAGCTGCTGCTCGCCATGCAGGAGCGGCTGCACAACTACATCGTCGCCGACCAGGGCACCGCCCAGGAGGCGCTCGACGGCCTGATCGAGGACTGGACCGAGGTCTTCGAGGACGACGGCAAGCTCTGAGGCCTCGTCTCCCCTCTCCCGATCGTCGCGATCGGGAGAGGGGTCCGCGCGCCACTCGCGAACCGGGACAAGCGTTTCCATGTCGAACAGCGTGATCACGGCAGCGGCCCGGGCGACGCCGCCCCGGGTGGCCAAGCGCATCCGCGGCCTGTCGGACAAGGCCATCGCCTGGATCTTCGTCGCCCCGACGATCTTCCTGCTGCTGGCGATCAACATCTTTCCGTTGATCTGGACGGTGCGGCTGTCCTTCACGGACTACCGCGCCAACCGGCTCAATCGCGAGGTGGAGTGGGTGGGTCTGCGCAATTACGAGCGCATACTCACCGACGACGGCATCTGGATGAACATGCAGGCGACGGCGCACTTCCTGGTGTGGACCATCGTCTTCCAGGTGCTGATCGGCTTCGCGCTCGCTTATCTCATCAACAAGAAGTTCAAGGGCAACGCGCTCTGGACCACCATCATCGTCCTGCCGATGATGCTTTCGCCCGCGGTGGTGGGCAACTTCTGGACGTTCCTCTACCAGCCGCAGATCGGCCTGATCAACTACATGGTCGAGTTCTTCACCGGCATCCCGGCCTCGAGCTTCTCCATGCTCGGTTCTGTGACGCTCGCGCCCTGGTCGATCGTCATCGTCGACACCTGGATGTGGACGCCGTTCGTGATGCTGATCTGCCTCGCGGGCCTGCGCTCCATCCCCGACTACATCTACGAGGCCGCCGAGATAGACCGGGCGTCGAAATGGCGCCAGTTCTGGACCATCACGGTGCCGATGGTGCTGCCGTTCCTGATGCTGGCGGTGCTCTTCCGCGGCATCGAGAACTTCAAGATGTTCGACCTCGTGGTCCAGCTCACCGGCGGCGGCCCCGGCTCGATCACCGAGCTCGCCTCGATCAACCTCAAGCGCGAAGCCTTCGAGAAGTGGCGCACGGGCTATTCCTCGGCCTACGCCGTGATCCTGTTCGTGACGATCTTCGGGCTCGCCTCGATCTACGTGAAGGCGCTGAACAAGGTGAAGGCGAGATGAGCGCGCACTCCATCACCGAGCCGTCGGCGACGACGAAGTGGGTCTCGGGCGGCCTCGTCATCGCCTATGCGATCGTCACGCTGATCCCGCTCGTCTGGATCGTCGCCACCGGCTTCAAGACGCCCGCGGACGCGATCAGCTACCCGCCCAAGGTGCTGTTCGACCCCACCGTCGAGGGCTACGTCAACCTGTTCACCACGCGCACCCGCGTGACGCCCGAGCAGCTCGAGGCGCTGCCGCCGCCCGAGGGGATCGCCGAGGAGATCGTGCGCTCCTACGGCATGGTGATCGCCGGCCCCTCGCGCTTCGGCGAGCGGTTCATGAACTCGGTGATCATCGGCTTCGGCTCGACCTTCCTGTCGATCTTCCTCGGCACGCTCGCGGCCTACGCCTTCTCGCGCTTCAAGATCCCGCTCAAGGACGACCTCCTGTTCTTCATCCTGTCCACGCGCATGATGCCGCCGATCGCGGTCGCGATCCCGATCTTCCTCATGTATCGCCAGCTCGGCCTGTCGGACACGCACTTAGGGATGATCCTGCTCTACACGGCGGTCAACATCTCGCTGGCGGTGTGGCTGCTCAAGGGCTTCATCGACGAGATACCACGCGAGTACGAGGAGGCTGCGCTGATCGACGGCTACACGCGCTTCCAGGCCTTCTACAAGGTCGTGCTGCCGCAGGCGGCGACGGGCATCGCGTCCACCGCGATCTTCTGCCTGATCTTCGCCTGGAACGAATACGCCTTCGCGGTGCTGCTCACGTCCGGCACGGCGCAGACCGCGCCGCCCTTCATCCCCACCATCATCGGGGTCGGCGGGCAGGACTGGCCGGCGGTGGCGGCGGGGGCGACGCTGTTCCTGCTGCCGGTGCTGATCTTCACGGTCGTGCTGCGCAAGCACCTCCTGCGCGGCATCACCTTCGGGGCGGTGCGCAAATGAGAGACTTCCTCGACGGCATCGTCCGCCTGCGTCGCGGACCCTGGGAGATGTTCGCCACCGTGCTGATCGCGCTCGGCGTGGTGATGCTGATGCAGCCCTTCGCGCTATGGGCCTACACCTGGTCCTTCCTCGTGACGCTGGCGGGCACGGTGATGTTCCTCGTCGTCAGCCATTTCCCGGAGTAGGCCGTGGCCGAGATCGTCATCCGCAACCTCCGCAAGGAGTTCGGCGACTTCGTCGCGGTGCGGGAATCCTCCTTCACCATCGGCGACGGCGAGTTCTTCATGCTGCTCGGCCCCTCCGGCTGCGGCAAGACGACGACGCTGCGCATGATCGCAGGGCTCGAGCTGCCGACCTCGGGCGAGATCCTGATCGACGGCGAGGACGTCACGAGGAAGCCCGCGTCGCAGCGCGACATCGCCTTCGTCTTCCAGATGTTCGCGCTCTACCCGCACATGAACGTGCGCCGCAACATCGCCTACCCGCTGGTCTCGCAGGGCATGCCGAAGGCGCAGGTGAAGGCCAAGGTGGCGGAGGCGGCGCGCATCCTCGGGATCGAGGAGATTCTCGACAGCCCGGTCAGCGGCCTGTCGGGCGGCGACCGCCAGCGCGTCGCGCTCGGCCGCGCCATCGTGCGCGACCCCAAGGCTTTCATGATGGACGAGCCGATCGGTGCGCTCGACGCGGAGTTCCGCGAGCGCATGGCCGAGGAGCTGCGCGCGCTCCACGATCGGATGAACGCGACGACCGTCTACGTCACTCACGACCAGCTCGAAGCCATGCAGATGGGCGACAAGATCGTGGTGATGAACCACGGCGTCGTCGAGCAGTTCGGCACGCCGCAGGAGATCTACGACCACCCCGCGACGATGTTCGTCGCCGAGTTCATCGGCTCGCCGCCGATGAACTTCGTGCCCTTCGAAGGGAGCTTCCGGGCGGGCGACACGTCGGTGCGCGTCGCCGGCGCCGAGATCGCGCTGCCGGAGCTGCGCGAGGAGGCGCAGGGGCGTCGCCTCGCGCTCGGCGTGCGGCCGGAGCACATCCACCTCACGGATGATCCGCAGGCGCCGCTGAGGGGTCGCGTCGAGGCGGTGGAGTATCTCGGCACGACGCAGATCGTGATCCTGTCCACGGTGAACGGCCCGCTGCGCGCCCGCGTCGCCTCGAGCGAGGTGGTCCGCCCGGGCGAGATCGCGGGCCTCGCCTTCGACGCGCGCACGCTCTCGCTCTTCGACGCAGGCACCGGCCGCGCCTTCGTCACCGCCGCCAACGAGGGGGTGCATCGTGGCTGAGGTCGTCCTGCGCAACGTGTCGAAGCGCTTCGGCAAGATCCAGGCTCTCGACGGCGTGAGCCTCACCGTGCCCGACGGCGCCTTCGTCGTGCTGCTCGGCCCGACCGGGGCGGGCAAGACCACGACGCTGCGGCTCGTCGCGGGCCTCGAGCAGCCCGACGGCGGCGACATCCAGATCGACGGGCACAGCGTGCTCGCCGAGATGCCGGCGCAGCGCGACGTCGCGATGGTGTTCCAGCAATATTCGCTCTACCCGCACCTCACCGTGCGCGAGAACCTCGCCTTTCCGTTGCGCTCGCCGATCCTGCGGTTCGACGAGGCGGCGATCGCGGCGCGCATAAACGAGGTGGCGGAGGTGCTGCGCATCGGCCACAAGCTCGACAACAAGGCGACCCAGCTGTCGGGCGGCGAGATGCAGCGCGTCTCGATCGGCCGCGCGCTGGTGCGCCGGCCGCGCATCTACCTGATGGACGAGCCGCTCTCCTCGCTCGACGCCAAGCTGCGCTCGGAGCTGCGCGTGGAGCTCAAGCGCATCCAGCAGGATCTCGGCGCGACGCTGCTCTACGTCACCCACGACCAGATCGAGGCGATGACGATGGCGACCCACGTGGGCGTGCTCGACCACGGGCGGCTCGTGCAGTTCGGCACGCCGCGCGAGATCTACGAGAACCCGGTGAGCATCTACGTCGCCGAGCGCCTCGGCCAGCCGCGCATCAACACGCTGCCGGCGGACCTCTTCGGCGCGGCGCCGACCGGCGCGAAGACGATCGGGCTTCGCCCCGAGCACATCCGCATCGGCGAAGGCAAGGAGGCGCGCGTGGGGCGCATCGAGCGCCTCGGCGACCAGACCCGCCTGCATCTGAGCCTCGAGGGCCACGAGATCGTGACGCTGACCGAGGTGCACACGCCGCTCGCGCCGGGCGACACGATCGCGATCCGGCCGCAGGACCCGCTCTTCTTCGACGCCGCCGGCGCGCGCGTCCCTTCCGGGAGGTGAGACCGTGAAGCAGTTCATCAACGACAGGGACACGCTCGTCACCGAGGCGATCGACGGCCTGGTGCGGGCCTCCTCCGGCCGTCTCGCCCGGCTCGACGGCTATCCCCACATCAAGGTCGTGCTGCGCACCGACTGGGACCGCGGCAAGGTGGCGCTCGTGTCGGGCGGCGGCTCCGGCCACGAGCCGAGCCATGCGGGCTTCGTCGGGCGCGGCATGCTGACCGCGGCGGTGTGCGGCGACGTCTTCGCCTCGCCCTCGGTCGACGCCGTGCTCGCCGGCATCCTCGCCGTGACGGGCCGGGCCGGGTGCCTGCTGATCGTGAAGAACTACACCGGCGACCGGCTGAACTTCGGGCTCGCGGCGGAGCGCGCCCGCGCGTTCGGGCTGAAGGTCTCGATGGTCATCGTCGACGACGACGTGGCATTGCCCGACCTGCCGCAGGCTCGCGGCGTCGCCGGCACGCTCTTCGTCCACAAGATCGCCGGGGCGATGGCGGAGGAGGGGGCCGATCTCGAGACCATCACCGCCGCTGCCGAGCGGGTGGTGACGGGCGCGATCTCGATCGGCATGTCGCTCGACACCTGCAGCGTGCCGGGCTCGCCCAAGGAGGACCGGATCGCGCCGGGCCGGGCCGAGCTGGGGCTCGGCATCCACGGCGAGGCGGGGATCGAGCAGGTGGAGTTCGCCGGCGCCCGCGCCGCCATGGCCATGGTCGTCGACCGGCTGCGCCCGCATCTCGGCGCGGGCGACCACGTGGCGCTCCTGAACAACCTCGGCGGGGCGACGCCGCTCGAGATGTCGGTGCTCACCGAGGAGCTGGCGCGCTCCGACCTCGGCACGCACGTGACGTGGGTGATCGGCCCCGCGCCGCTGATGACCTCGCTCGACATGCACGGCTTCTCGCTCTCGCTGCTGCCCGTCGACGAGGGGCAGGTGAAGGCGCTGGAGACGCCCGTCGCGCCACGGGCCTGGCCCGGGCTCGACCGGCTCGGCACGGTCTCCGTGCTGCCGCTTCCCGACGGGCTCGCCCCGATCCAGCCGATGGCCTCGGCGCACCCGCAGAACCGGGCGCTGATCGCGCGCTGCTGCGACATCCTGATCGCGGCGGAAGCCGACCTCAACGCGCTCGATGCCAAGTCCGGCGACGGCGACACCGGCTCGACGCTCGCCGGCGCCGCCCGCGCGCTGAAAGGTGCGCTCGACCGCATGCCGCTCGCCGACCCGACGCAGCTCTACCGGTCGATCGGCATCGAGCTGTCGCAGACCATGGGCGGCTCCTCGGGCGTGCTGCTGGCGATCTTCTTCGCCGCCGCCGGCGACGCCTCCGCCTCCGGCCGCTCCTGGATCGGCGCGCTGTCGGCGGGGCTCGAGCGGGTGATGCAGGTCGGCGGCGCGCAGCCGGGCGATCGCACCATGATCGACGCGCTCGCGCCCGCCCTCGAGGCGCTGCCGAACGGCGTGCCCGCCGCCGCCGCGGCGGCGCGCGCAGGCGCCGATCACACTGCCGCCATCACACGCGCCAAGGCCGGGCGCGCCGCCTATCTCGGCGAGGGCAAGCTCGCCGGGCACGCCGATCCCGGAGCCGAGGCGGTGGCGCGGCTGTTCGAGGGGCTGGCCTGAACCCGTCGGGCGGGCGAGGCTGAATTCCTAACGCCAGCGCTCCATGCCTGCCCGGCAACGGGCCATCTCGGCCAGGGTCTCCGGCGCGCTCGGCAGGTCGAGCGCGATTACGAGATCCGCGACGACGACGATCACGCTCGTGAACGTCGCGAGTCCCGTCCCGACCTCGTTCTCCGCGTAGAGGCCGATCGTGGCGACGCCGTCCTCGCTCTCGAGCGCGGCCTCGACAGCCCAGCCGCCGGCGAAGACGAACCAGGAGGGGAGGCGGCCCGCCGGCAGGCCCTCCCGCTCGAGGGCGACGAAGGTGCCGAGCGCGTGGGCGGACCGCGCGATGCGCAGCGTCCCACCGTCGGGAAGCGGAGCGGCGTAGGCGCATGCGAGAAAGCCCGGCCCGTTCTCGACCCGCCACGGCGTCGCCGGCGAGGCGGGCAGATCCGCTCGCCAGTCGGCTCCGAAGGGGGTCGCCACGCAGGCCTCCAGCTCCGCGACGAGGCGCGGCGCCGACGGGAGGAGGAACTCGACCTCCTGCCCTCCGGGCAGCTCGAAGGACACGGCCGCGAGGGCGACGAGGGCCTCGATCAGGCGGGCGTCGAGCGGTACGCGGGTGAGGCCATCGGCGGGCTGCGCCGGCACGAAGCTGTTGTAGAGGTTGAACCCCCACCAGAGATGCACATCGCCGGGGAGGTGAGGTCCCGTGGCGTGCACGTCCGCGTACATCCTCCCGTCTCGGTCGGCCCTGAGAACGACCCCCGTGCGCTCGACGCGCGTGTCGAGCCGGCAGGCGTCGGGCTCCGCCGCGATGACCGGGACGGGCGCGGGAGAGGCCGATGCGGCAGCGCCACCGAGGAGGAGGCCGGCCGCGAGCAGGACGCAACGACGCATTCCATGTCTCTCTCTCGTTGCCCGATCGAGGCCACCGTAGCGCGGCCGCGAAGCGCTCCGATCCAGCGATGCATCGCAGCATGTGTCAGGCTATCCTTACAATAACGTATGTAACATATGCTTGACAGGTCAAGAAGCGCGGCCATAGGATGCACGAGCCTGCCAAGGCTCATTCCGGCAGGCGATTCCGAAAGGAGTGCGCGCATGTACAGCGAAAAGCAGACGCTGGATTTGGACGATCCGGATCGTATCTGGCCGACCGGCCTGACGATTCGCGAATCCGAGGAACTCCACAAGCACGTCATCGACGGCGCCCGGGTGTTCTTCGTGATCTCGCTGATCGCCCACATCCTCGCCTACGTCTTCACGCCCTGGGGCGGCTGAGGGAGATCCATCATGAACCAAGGTCGTATCTGGTGCGTCGTGAGCCCGACCGTGGGGCTGCCGCTCTTCCTGGGAGCCGTGGCCCTGATCTCGTTCGTCGTTCACTTCGCCATTCTTGGCAACACCACGTGGTTTCCCGCCTTCTTCCAGGGCGGTTGACGCGGCCGGCCGATCCCCCGGGCCGCCGCTGCCGAGGGGCGGGCGCAGACGCCCGCCCCCCGCGGCCTACCCGACGCTGCGCACGCCCCTGCTCCGGTGCCGGGCGGCGCGCTGGCACGTGACGAGGGCCGCACGACGACGCATGCGCGAGGAGATCGCAGGAACGGGAGCGGGCATATGGATACGGCGTCGACACAGGTCATCGGCATCTTTCGTTCCGAGCCCGCGGCGGAAGCCGCGGACGGCGCCCTCGCGGCCGCCGGCTTCGCGGAACGACGTGTGATCCGTCCGCAGGACGGCGAGAACGAGACGATCGCGCGCGCGGCCGCCGCGGACGGCTACCTTCCCCCGGGCCTCGCCCGCGTCTACACGCGGCTGCTCGGCGAGGGCGCCGTCGTGGTGACCGTCAAGGCGCCCTTCGGGGAAGGCGGCGCCGCGGAGGCGACCGTGCGGCGCGCGGAGGGCTACGAGGCCCCGCCCGCGGCACCGCCGGCGCGCAACCCGGCCCCCTTCTCCACCGCCTTCGGCCTGCCGGTCCTCACCGGCTCGCGCTCGCACACCGAGCTGCTCAGCAAATGGTCGTTCTCCGACT
>JBNPEA010000087.1:0-6929 GCA_051117315.1 Salinarimonas sp.
TCGGGCGTTTCATGGCCGGTGATCATGCGAAACTGCGTGGTCTTGCCGGCGCCGTTCGGCCCGATCACGCCGGCGATGCCGCCCGGCGGCAGCTTGAAGGAGAGGTCGTCGATCAGCAGGCGCTCGCCGTAGCCCTTGCGCAGGCCCTCGGCGTCGATGACGTTCTGGCCGAGCCGCTCGGCGATCGGGATGATGATCTGCGCGGTCGTCGGCCCCTTGTCCTGGGACTTGGCGACGAGCTCCTCGTAGCGCGCGATACGCGCCTTCGACTTGGTCTGGCGTGCCTTCTGCGAGGCGGAGACCCACTCGCGCTCGCGCTCGATGGTGCGCTGGCGCGCCACGTCCTCGCGCGACTCCTGCATCAGCCGCTTCTGCTTCTGCTCGAGCCAGGAGGTGTAGTTGCCCTCGTAGGGGATGCCGCGGCCGCGGTCGAGCTCGAGGATCCAGCCCGTCACGTTGTCGAGGAAGTAGCGATCGTGGGTGACGATCAGGATCGCGCCGGGATAGGTGCGCAGATGGCCCTCGAGCCACGCCACGG
This sequence comes from Salinarimonas sp., assembly GCA_051117315.1. Taxonomy (GTDB): domain Bacteria; phylum Pseudomonadota; class Alphaproteobacteria; order Rhizobiales; family Beijerinckiaceae; genus Salinarimonas. The sequence goes on from JBNPEA010000087.1 coordinate 539, forward strand.
TCTCGGCGTCGAGATGGTTGGTCGGCTCGTCGAGGAGGAGCAGCTCGGGCTGCTCGAGCAGCAGCTTGCACAGCGCGACGCGGCGGCGCTCGCCGCCCGAGAGCGCGCCGACGTCGGCGTCGTCGGGCGGGCAGCGCAGGGCGTCCATCGCCTGGTCGACCTTCGAGTCGAGATCCCACAGGCCCTTCGCCTCGATCTCGTCCTGGAGCGCCGTCATCTCGTCGGCGGTCTCCTCGGAATAGTTCATGGCGAGATCGTTGTAGCGCTCCAGGATCGCCTTGAGCGGCGCGACGCCCTCCTCGACGTTCTGGCGCACGGTCTTGGCCGGGTCGAGCTGCGGCTCCTGCGACAGGTAGCCGACGCGCGCGCCCTCGGCGACCCAGGCCTCGCCGGTCCAGTCCTTGTCCGTGCCGGCCATGATGCGCAGGAGGGTCGACTTGCCGGCGCCGTTGGGGCCGAGCACGCCGATCTTCGCGTCGGGGTAGAAGGACAGATGGATGTTCTCGAGGACCTTCTTGCCGCCGGAATAGGTCTTCGTGAGACCCTGCATGTGATAGATGAACTGTCGAGCCACGGCCGGGAAATCCTGTCGCGAAGTGTGTCGGGAGCGTGCGCGCAGGCTTATCAGGGCAGGGTGGCGGCGGCAAGGCGGGGCCGGTGCGGTGTCGGGGCGCGCGCCCCGGCGCGCGCCCCGGGGTGCTCGTACGGGATCAGGCGCCGATGACGCCGCCGTCCTCACGCGTGATCACGAGGGTCGCCGAGCGCGGGGTCGCCGCGCCGCCGTCCGGCCAATGGCTGACGAGCACGCCCGCCGCGAAGTCCTCCTCCGTGGTCGTCGCGCCCGGATGCTGGACGTTGACGAACATCGTGCGGCCGTCCGGTGTGGTGACGACGCCGGTGATCTCCTGGCCGATCGGGCCGGCGAGGAAGCGGCGGATCTCGCCGGTCGCCGGGTCGGCGCAGAGCATCTGGTTGTTGCCGAACTGGGCGAAGTCGCCCTTGTTCTGCGCGCTCTCGCCGATGTCCGTCTGAATCCAGAGGCGTCCGGCGTCGTCGAACCACAGGCCGTCCGGGCAGGCGAAGGTGGCGAACTCACCGAGCGCGCCGCCCGAGGGCGCGACGCTGTTGCGCGCGTCGCCGGCGATGACGAACAGGTCCCAGGAGAACGTCGTCGCACCGTGGTCGTCGCCCTCCTCGCGCCAGCGCACGATGTGGCCGAACTGGTTGTCGGCGCGCGGGTTCACCGCGTCCACCTGCGCCTGGATGCGCCGGCTGTTGTTGGTCAGCGTGAAATACACCTCGCCCGAGGTCGGGTCGACCGCGCCCCACTCGGGACGGTCCATCTTCGTTGCGCCGACGAGATCGGCCGCCACGCGCGTGTTGACGAGCACGTCCGCCTGGTCGGCGAAGCCGTTCTCGGCCGTCAGCGGGCCTTCGCCGTGGACGAGCGGCAGCCACGTCCCGGTGCCGTCGTCGGCGAAGCGCGCGACGAAGAGCGTGCCCTCGTCGAGGAGCGCGCCGGACGCGGTGGCGGCCTCGTAGGGCTGTGCGGAGACGAACTTGTAGACGTACTCGAAGCGGGCGTCGTCGCCCGAGTAGCACACGACCGGACGGCCCTCGACCGCCGGAGCGAACACCACGCCCTCGTGCGCGAAGCGGCCGAGCGCGGTGCGCTTCACCGGGCGGGCGTCCGGATCGAACGGGTCGATCTCGACCATCCAGCCGAAGCCGTTGGGCTCGTTGCGGTAGTCCTCGGCGGCCGCGTCGCCCTTGCGCGACGCGTCGAACCGCACGAACGCGTCGTCGCCGGAGGCGGCGAGCTCCCAGCCGTAGCGCGACATGCCAGTCGGCACGCCGTAGCGCGCGTGCTCGCGCGGCAGGTTCGGCTTCTGGTCCTCGGTGTCGCCGTTGCGGAAGTAGCCCGCCCAGTTCTCCTCGGCGGCCATGTAGGTGTTCCACGGCGTCACGCCGTGGGCGCAGTTGTTGATGGTCCCGCGCACCATCGTGCCGTCGGGGCTGTAGAGCGTGCGCACGTGGTCGGACCCCCGCGCCGGACCGGAGATCTCGATCTCGGTCCCGGCCGTGATACGCCGGTTGCGCGGGTCGGAGACGATGCTCCAGGTGCCGTCCGCCCCGCGGGACACGCGCACGACGGAGACGCCGTGGGCGTTGATCTCCTTGAGGACCTCGTCGTCGACGCGCTGGCCGTCCTCGACGACGACGGCGCCGGAATCGAGGGCGATCCCGTGGTAGGCCGCGTGCAGGAATCGCGGCTCGACGTACTCGTGGTTCATCACCAGGAGGCCGTCGGTGGAGGAGCCGTCGATCGGGAAGAAATGGATGCCGTCGTGGTGCATGCCGATCTGGACGGCCTGGTCCTCGCCGGTCGCCTCACGGCTGTGGGCCGGCCCGGCCGGATCGATCGGCTCGCCCCAGGGAGCCAGGATCTGGACGCGGTATCCGGGCGGGACCACGACCGTGTCCGTCTCGGAGGTCGCGATCGGCGCGAAGCCGAGGAGCGGCGAGCCGGACTGCGCGCGCGCGGCGGAACTGCCGGCGAAGCTCGCGCCGAACACGCCGGTGACGGCGGCGGCGAGGCCGCCCATCAGCACGCCGCGCCGGGTCAGCCGGCTCTCGACCACATCGTAGAAGGTGGGGTTGGCGGAGGCGTTGCAGGGCGGCTCGTCGCCGTGCTCCCAGCCGGGGGCGTTCTTGTAGGACAGCTCGTCCATCTCGGTCGTCTCCCATGCGCGTAAGACCGCGCCACGGAGGGCGCGTCGGGTCCGACTGTCCGCGCTCGTAGCGACGCCGTGATGACATTCGAAGGTTTCCAAGCTGGACCGTGCGCGCGGCCCGTCCGGGATCGCCGCGCCCGTCACGGATTCGTCCCGTGCGCGGTGAGGCGTGTGGCCTCGTGCAGCCGCGTCGAGCGGCCGCGCGCGCGCTTGCCTGGTGCGACCCGAGCTACTATGACCGTCGCTCGGCGCGCTCGAGATGGCAGCCTTGGCGTGCGCCTCACTGGAAGGATGCTCCCGCCATGCGCGTCGCGATGATCGGTTCGGGCTATGTCGGCCTCGTCTCCGGGGCCTGCTTCGCCGACTTCGGCCACGAGGTGGCCTGCGTCGACAAGGACCCGGCGAAGATCGCCGCGCTCGAGGCGGGCCGGATGCCCATCTACGAGCCGGGGCTCGAGGATCTCGTGCGCCGCAACGTGGCGCAGTCCCGGCTGACCTTCGCGACCGAGATCGAGGACGCGGTGGCGCAGGCCGAGGCGGTGTTCATCGCGGTCGGTACGCCGTCGCGGCGCGGCGACGGCCACGCCGACCTCTCCTACGTCGTCGCCGCCGCGCGCGAGATCGCCCGCGCCATGCGCGGCTACACGGTGGTGGTGACGAAGTCGACGGTGCCCGTCGGCACCGGAGACGAGGTCGAGCGCATCATCCGCGAGGAGCGGCCGGACGCGGAGTTCGCGGTCGTGTCGAACCCCGAGTTCCTGCGCGAGGGGGCGGCGATCGCCGACTTCAAGCGGCCGGACCGGATCGTGGTCGGCGCCGAGGACGCCCGCGCCGCCGACGTCATGCGCGAGCTCTACCGCCCGCTCTACCTCAACCAGGCGCCGATTCTGGTCACCTCCCGGCGCACGGCCGAGCTGACGAAGTACGCCGCCAACGCCTTCCTCGCCACCAAGATCACCTTCATCAACGAGATGGCGGACCTGTGCGAGAAGGTCGGCGCCGACGTGCAGGACGTCGCCCGCGGCATCGGCCTCGACAACCGCATCGGCGGAAAGTTCCTGCACGCCGGCCCGGGCTACGGCGGCTCGTGCTTCCCCAAGGACACGCTCGCCCTGATCAAGACCGCGCAGGACGCGGAGGCGCCCGTGCGCATCGTCGAGACGGTGGCGGCCGTGAACGATCAGCGCAAGCGCGCCATGGGCCGCAAGGTGATCGCCGCCTGCGGCGGCTCCGTGCGCGGCAAGCGCATCGCGGTGCTGGGCCTGACCTTCAAGCCCAACACCGACGACATGCGCGACGCGCCCTCGATCGCCATCGTGCAGGCGCTCCAGGACGGCGGGGCGGCGGTGGTGGCCTACGATCCGGAAGGCATGGAGCAGGCGCGCACGGTGCTCGACGGCGTCTCCTACGCGAGCGACCCCTACGCCTGCGCCGAGGGTGCCGACGCGCTCGTCCTCGTCACCGAGTGGGACGCCTTCCGCGCGCTCGACCTCAAGCGTCTGTGCGAGACCATGGCAGAGCCCGTGCTGGTCGACCTGCGCAACGTCTATCGGCCCGACGAGGTGCGCGAGGCGGGCTTCGTCTATGCCAGCATCGGGCGGCGCTGAGCCCGCCGCGCCGGGCGGCGGGTCCGGCCCCGGGCGGGCGCGGTGTTGCAACTCGTCTGTGTCGCGCTACTCTCGGCTGCGCGGTTCAGGGTTGCGCGGAGAGCGGTGATGACGGACGAGCTCCTGCAGGCGATGATCACGGCCGCGCTCGCCGGCGGGCGGGCGATCCGCGACGTCGTGGCCGCGGGCGATGCCGCCGTGCGGCTGAAGGCGGACGCCTCGCCCGTGACAGCGGCCGACGAGGCCGCGGACGCGGCGATCGCGACCGTGCTCGCCCGCGCGGCCGCGGGCATCCCCGTCGTCTCCGAGGAGAGCGCGGGAGAGGCCGCGCCGGCGCAGGCCGGCCGCTTCTTCCTGGTCGATCCGCTCGACGGCACGAAGGAGTTCGTCGCCGGCAGCGGCGAGTACACGGTCAACATCGCGCTCGTCGAGGACGGGCGTGCCGTCGCGGGCGTGATCCACACGCCGGCGATGGGGCTGATCTGCATCGGCGCCCGGGGAGCCGGCGCGCGGGAGGCGGACGTCCTCGACGGGGCGCTCGGCGCCTGGCGGAGGATCGCGGCGCGGCCCGTCCCCGCCGCCGGCCGGATCGCGGTGGCGAGCCGGCGCCATGCCGGCCCCGAGACGGAGGCGTGCCTCGCGAAGCTCGACGCCGGCGAGCGGATCTCCCGCGGCTCGTCCCTGAAGTTCTGCCTGATCGCGGCGGGCGAGGCCGACGTCTATCCCAGGCTCGCGCCGACGATGGAATGGGACACGGCGGCGGGCCAGGCGATCCTCGAGGCCGCGGGCGGCCGGGTCGAGCGGCTCGACGGCACCCCGCTGCGCTACGGCGGCCCCTGGCCGGACGGCGCGCGGCCGTGGGGCAACCCGCACTTCATCGCATGGGGCGCGCCGTCAAGGGAGGCGTGAGGGCGCGCGGCTCCGGCGTGTGCGCAGGAAGGCGCGGCGCACGACGGTCTCCTCGGCTTCCATCACGCCCTCGGCGAAGCGCATGTGCGCGTCCATGACGGCGCGTGCCGCCTCGGGATCGCGGGTGCGCAGCGCGTCGATCAGCTCGAGCTGGTAGAGCCGCCCGCGCTGGCGCAGCTCCGGGGAGGGGCGCTCGTAGATCGTGCGGCACACGGCGAGCTCCTTGAGGAGCCGGATCGCGAAGCCGCAGGTGAAGGCGAGAAGCGGGCTCGGCGCCATCGAGACCAGCACGTCGTGGAATTCGAGCTCGGCGATCCATTGCCGGCGCTCCTCCTGCGCCCCGAAGGCGGGGCCCTCGTATGGCGTCATGGCCGCGAGCAGGCGGCGCACGTCGGCGTCGGTCGCGATCTCGGCGACGCTCGCGACGAGATCGGGCTCCAGCCGCCTGCGAATGGCGTAGATGTCGCGGACGGTGAGGTCCTTGAAGAAGAAGTAGTTGCCGAGCAGCTCCGACGCGTGCTCGACGGACGGCTCCGCCACCTGCGCGCCGCCGGAGGGGCCGGTGCGGATGCGCAGCAGCCCCTGCGCCTCGAGCAGCTTGAGGGCCTCGCGCATGGTGCCGCGGCTGACCCCGAAGAGCGCGATCAGCTCGCGCTCCTGCGGCAGGCGATCGCCGGGCTCGAGCCCGCGCTCGTGGATCCAGCCCTTGATCGTCTCGGCGACGGTGGCGGTGCGGCCGCGCGGGCGCGCCGGCGCGGGGGCGAGCGTCTCGTCAGGCGGGGACATCGGCGTCGTCCGCGGGTAGGGGGTGGATGCAGGCGGCCGCGCGGCCCGGACCCATCGGGGCGAGCGGAGGCGGGCTCGCGCGGCAATCGTCGCGCACGTTCGGGCAGCGCCCGGCGAAGGCGCAGCCCGGGGGCGGGCGGGTCGGATCGGGCAGCTCCGCCTGCGGCGCGTCCGAGGCGGCGGCGCGGCCGCCGATGGCGGGGGCCGAGTCGAGCAGGAGACGCGTGTAGGGGTGGCGCGGGGCGCGGAACACCGCCTCCACCGGCCCGATCTCGACCACGCGCCCGAAATACATCACCGCCACCCGCTCGGCGATCGCCTCGACGACGGCGAGGTCGTGGCTGATGAAGAGGT
>JBNPEA010000037.1:0-31414 GCA_051117315.1 Salinarimonas sp.
CGCGCGCTCCGCCACCCGGGCGAGGAGCGCGTCGAGCGTCGGCGCCGCCTGCGGGGTCAGGTCGAGCTCGACCATGGTGAGGCCGAGCGGCAGGAGATGCATGTGCGCGTCGATCAGCCCCGGCGTCGCGAGCCGCCCGCCGAGGTCGATCGTGCGCGTGCCCGGGCCGACGAGCGCGGCGATCTCCCGCGTCGTGCCGAGCGCCGCGACGCGGTTCTCCGCGAGCGCGATCGCCTCGTGGACGCCCTCCGCGCGTCCGGCGAAGACGCGGCCGTTGAGGAGGAGGAGGCTGGGGGCGGGCATCGGGCGTGGGTCCATCGGTCGGCCTTGGTGCGGCGCGGAGGGTATACCAAGCCGATCGGCCGCCGTCTCGCACCTCCCCCATCGGGGGAGGTGGATCGGCGGCGGAGCCGACGAGACGGAGGAGGGGGCGCCGAAGGCGCGTTCGGCGACAGCCGAAACGGGACACGTCGGCGCCGGGGGACCCCGCCCCTGATCCGCTCCCGCGGATCGTCCCCGCCCCGATGGGGCGGGAGCGCGGCCGCCGTCTCGCTCCTCCCCCATCGGGGGAGGTGGATCGGCGGCGGAGCCGACGAGACGGAGGAGGGGGCGCCGAAGGCGCGTTCGGCGACAGCCGAAACGGGACACGTCGGCGCCGGGGGACCCCGCCCCTGATCCGCTCCCGCGGATCGTCCCCGCCCCGATGGGGCGGGAGCGCGGCCGCCGTCTCGCTCCTCCCCCATCGGGGGAGGTGGATCGGCGGCGGAGCCGACGAGACGGAGGGGGTGCGCCGAAGGCGCATTCGGCGACAGCCGAAACCAATCACGTCGGCGCCGGGGGACCCGCCCCTGATCCGCTCCCGCGGATCGTCCCCGCCCCGATTGGGCGGGAGGAAGCTCACTCCGCGGCGGGGGCTTCCTTGCCCTTCTTGCCGAACACGCCGGAGAACCAGCCCTTCTTCGGGGCGTCCTCGCCGCTCGTGCCGGAGACGGCCTCGCCCTCCTCTTCGGGCGGGGGCGGGGCGACGACCTCGCCGAACTTGGTGAAGAACTCGCCGGCGAGCTTCTTCGCCGTGGCGTCGATCAGCCGCCCGCCGAGCTGGGCGATCTTGCCGCCGACCTGGGCCTTGACGTCGTAGTGCAGGATCGTCTCCTCCGAGCCGTCCTCGCCCTCGGCCGCCTCGAGGTCGACCTTGGCCGAGCCCTTGGCGTGGCCGGCGGCGCCGCCGGCGCCCTCGCCGGAGATCACGTAGCCGTTGGGCGGATCGAGATCGGAGAGCGTGACCTTGCCGTTGAAGGTCGCCTTCACCGGTCCGATCTTCAGCGTCACCTTCGCCGTCATCTCGGTGTCGGAGGTCTTCTCGATCGTCTCGCAGCCCGGGATGCACTGCTTCAGCACCTCCGGATCGTTGAGCGCGGCCCAGACCGTCTCGCGGGGGGCGGCGATCCGTTGGCTTCCGGTCATGTCCATGGCGTCATCCTTCCTCGTGTCGGTCGACTTGTTGGATCCTCACGCCCCGCGCTGGCCGCGCCGCCGCAGGACGGTGATCTCCGCGAGGATCGACATCGCTATTTCTTCGGGCGTAATCGCGCCGATGTCGAGCCCCGCGGGGGCGTGCAGCCGCTCGAAGGCGGCGGGCGGGGTTCCCGCCCGGGTCAGCTCCTCGCGCAGGGCCGCCGCCTTCAGCCGCGAGCCGACGAAGGCGATATAGCCCGCGTCGCTCGCGAGCGCCGCGCCGAGCGCCGCCGCGTCGCCCGCCCCCTGCGTCGCCACCACGACGAAGCGCGTCTGCGCCGCCTCGGGCGCGACGCCGTAGCCCGCGATGCCGTGGTCGGGCGCGGCGAAGCTGTCGAGATCGGCCTGCGGCGCATGCACCACGGTCTCGAAGCCCATGCGCCGGCCGAGATCGCACAGCGCCTTGGCGACGGGGGTCGCGCCGCAGATCACGAGCTGGGCGCGCGGCAGCACCGCCTCGACGAACACGTCCATCGTGCCCTTGGAGGGGCAGCGGTTCGCCGCGAAGCGCACGCCGTCGCGCTCGTCGCCCGGGGCGACGCCGAGATCCGCGAGGAGGTCCTCCGGCTGCACCGAGACGAGCCGCGCCTCGCCGTCGGCGATCACCTGGCGCGCCGTGCGCAGCACCGCCCCGCGGGCGCAGCCGCCGCCGATCCAGCCTCCGGTGATGGTGCCGTCGGCGCGGATGATCGCCTTGGCGCCGGCCTTCGCCGCCGTGAGTGACACCGTGCGCACCACGGTCGCGATGGCGAAGGGCTCCGCCTTCGCCCGCATGGCGGCGACGAGGGCGTGGACGTCCTGCGGGTCGGTCATCGGCATCGTGTCCATCACAGGGGGATCCATCACAGGCGGGCGAGCTCCGGCTCGAGAGCCGCGAGGCTCGCGAGGTCGTGGGCGGGGGCGAAGAGGTCGACATGCGGCAGCGCCGCCTGCATGCCGCGGGCGGCGGGTGCGTAGTCGCGCCAGCCGAGCATGGGGTTCAGCCAGATCACCCGACGCGCGCGACGGCGCAGGCGCGCCATCTCGCGGGCGAGGACCTCCGGCGCGCCGGTGTCGTAGCCGTCCGACACGATCATCACCGCCGTGCGGGAGGTCAGCGTGCGGGAGGCATAGGCGCGGTTGAAGGTCTCGAGCGCGCCGCCGATCCTCGTGCCGCCGCCGAAGCCCTGGGCGAGAAGCGCGAATCGTTCGGCGGCGCGCACGGGATCGCGCTCGCGCAGCGCCTGCGAGACCTGGATCAGGCGGGTGTGGAAGACGAAGGCGTCGGCGCGGGCGAAGCCGGCGAGCACCCCGTGCATGAAGCGCACGAAGGTGGCGGAATAGACGCTCATCGAGCCGGACGCGTCGAGCAGGACGACGAGCTTCAGCGGCTTGCGACGCGGGCGCCGGCGCACGAGGTCGATCGGCCCGCCCCCGTGCTCGACGGCCCGGGCGAGCGTCCGGCGCGGGGCGATGCGCCGGCCGCGGCGCGCCACGCGCTCCCGGCGTACGAGCCGCGCGCGCATGCGCCGGGCGAGGCGCTCGGCGAGCGCGTGGGCGACCTCGATCTCGGCCGGATCGTTCAGGTGGCGGAAATCGGTATGGGCGAGCGTCTCGATGCGCGAGCCGCCGGCGCGGCGGCTCTGCGCATCGTCCTGCGTCTCCGCCGCCCGATCCTCCGCCTCGGCGCGGGTGACGCGGTCCGGCGCGCCCTCCTCGCCGCGCTTCGCGTCGGGACCCGGCCAGGAGCGGATGTCGAGCCCGCCCTTGCGGGACGCGCCCGATGTCGTCACCCGCACGCCCGTGCGCCGGGCGCTCCAGTACGCGCGGTAGATCTCCGGGAAGCGTTCCCAGTCGGCGGGGCGGGTGGCGAAGAGGGTGCGGAGAGCCGGCATCAGGGCGGCGGGGCGGGAGAGGTTTGCGGCGGCGAGGATCGCCAGCGCGTCGCGGCTCTCGGCGAGGCCGACCGCAAAGCCGTTCATCCGCAGCGTGCGCACGAAACCGGCGAGCCGTCCGCGGATCGCGGCGGCGACGCCGGTCTCCGGGAGCGCCGCGGCCGGGCTCACGCGCTCGCCTCCACCAGGCGCGCGACCACCGCGGGCGCGAGCCGGGCGCTGTCCTCGCGGGTCTTGAGGAGCGCGATCAGCGCGTCGTGCACCGTCTCCGGATCGTCGCGCAGGTCGGTCAGGCCGACGAGGCTCGCGGCGAAGTCGAGCGTCTCGGCGACGCCGGGAACCTTGGCGAGGTCCTCCTTGCGCAGCTTCGCGACGAAGCGCGCGATCTGCGTCGCGAGCGCCGTGTCGATGCCCGGCAGCCGGGCGAGCAGGATGCGCGCCTCGCGGTCGGGCTCGGGATAGTCGACATAATGGTAGAGGCAGCGCCGGCGCAGCGCATCCGAGAGCTCGCGGGTGGCGTTGGAGGTGAGCACGACGTGGGGCACGCTCGTCGCCTGGATGGTGCCGAGCTCGGGGATCGAGACCTGGAAGTCGGAGAGCAGCTCCAGCAGGAAGGCCTCGAACTCCTCGTCCGCCCGGTCGATCTCGTCGATGAGCAGGACCGGCGCCTTCTCCTGGCGGATGGCGGCGAGCAGCGGGCGCTCCAGCAGGTAGGCCTCCGAGAAGATCTCCGCCTCGACGGCCGCGGCGTCGCGGCCCTCGCGCGCCTTGATGGCGAGGAGCTGGCGCTGGTAGTTCCACTCGTAGAGCGCGGCTGCCCGGTCGAGCCCTTCCCAGCATTGCAGGCGGATGAGCCGCGTCTCGTGGATCGCGGCGAGCGCCTTGGCGATCTCGGTCTTGCCGACGCCCGCCTCGCCCTCGAGCAGCAGCGGCCGCCCGAGCCGCTGCATCAGCGCGAGCGCGACGGCGAGGTCGCGATCGGGGACGTAGCCGGTGGCGACCAGGCGCTTCGCGATGGCATCGCGGTCGAGGGGGGCGGTCAAGAGCACTGTCCTCGAAACGGTCACGGGGTTGGCGCGCCCGTTCATGACGGCCGCGCCGGTGTTCCCCTCTCCCTCGTGGAGAGGGGCGAGGGGTGTGGGGTGTCGAGCGAGGCTCACACGCCCGAGGTTCGGTGGACGGGCTGGAGCCTGCCTGCATCCGCGACGGCGACAGTCCGGCACGCCCCACACCCCCGGCCCCTCTCCGCGAGGGAGAGGGGAGAGATTGCATCGGCGCCGCGCTCGAGCGTCGACCCTGCACCTCCCCCGAAAAGCGTCACCGCAGGGGAGGTAGGCCGAGCGGAGCGAGGACCGGTGGGGGCGATCATGCCTCGAACGTTCGCCCCCACCCGTCGGCCTTCGGCCGACTCCCTCCCCTGCGGGGAGGGGCCGGGCGGCGTCACGCACCCAGGGCGCGTGCGGCCTTCCAGATGCGCCAGTGGTCGTGCGGCATCTGGATGTGCGTCGACCCCAGGAACGCGAAGGCGTCGTTCACCGCGTTCGAGAAGCACGGCACGCCGCCGACATGGGGGCTCTCGCCCACGCCCTTGGCGCCGATCGGGTGGTGCGGCGAGGGGGTGACGGTGTGGTCCGTCTCCCAGACCGGGGTCTCCACCGCGGTGGGCAGGAAGAAGTCCATGAAGGACGCGCCCATCACGTTGCCCTGCTCGTCGTAGCGGATCTCCTGGCCCATCGCGACCGCGAAGGCCTCGGTGAGGCCGCCGTGGACCTGGCCCTCGATGATCATCGGGTTGATCCGGGTGCCGCAATCGTCGAGCGCGTAGAAGCGCCGCACCTTGTAGACGCCGGTGTCGACGTCGATGTCCATGACGCAGACATAGGCCCCGAAAGGGTAGGTCATGTTCGGCGGGTCGTAGTAGGACACCGCCTCGAGGCCGGGCTCCATGTTCGGCGGGGGCGCGTTGTAGGCGGCCCAGACGATCTCCTTCATCGACTTGCGGCTCTCGGGCGATCCCTTCAGGCGGAAGCCGTCGATGTCCCACTCGACGTCGTCGTGGTGGACCTCGAGCATGTGCGCCGCGATCATCTGCGCCTTCGCCTTGATCTTGCGCGCGGCGACCGCCGTGGCGGCGCCGGCGACCGGCGTCGAGCGCGAGCCGTAGGTGCCGAGACCGTAGGGGGCGGTGTCGGTGTTGCCCTCCTCGATCATGATGTCGTCGGCGGGGATGCCGAGCTCGGTCGCGATGATCTGGGCGTAGGTGGTCTCGTGGCCCTGGCCCTGGCTCTTCGTGCCCATGCGGGCGATGACGCCGCCCGTCGGGTGGATGCGGATCTCGGCGGAATCGAACATGCCGATGCCGAGGATGTCGCAATTGCGGGTCGGGCCCGCGCCGACGATCTCGGTGAAGAACGACAGGCCGACGCCCATGATCTCGCGGGTCTCGCCGCGGCGGAACGCCTCGCGCTTCTCGCGCTGCTCGGCGCGAAGCCGGTCGTAGCCCACCGCGTCGAGCGCCTTCTTCATGGCGGTGTGGTAGTCGCCCGAGTCGTATTCCCAGCCGAGCGCCGAGGCGTAGGGGAATTGCTCGGCCTTGATGAAGTTCTTGATTCGCAGCTCGGCCGAATCCATGCCGAGCTTCTGCGCGAGGATCTCGACCGCGCGCTCGATGGCGTAGACCGCCTCGGTGACGCGGAACGAGCAGCGATAGGCCACGCCGCCCGGCGCCTTGTTGGTGTAGACGCCGTCGACCGCCAGATGCGCGACCGGGATGTCGTAGGACCCGGTGCAAATGTTCATGAAGCCCGCCGGCCACTTCGACGGGTCGGCGCAGGCGTCGAAGGCGCCGTGGTCGGCGAGCACGTGCACGCGCATCGCGGTGATCGTGCCGTCCTTCGTCGCCGCGAGCTCGGTCGTCATGTGGTAGTCGCGGGCGAAGGAGGTGGCCGACAGGTTCTCCATCCGGTCCTCGACCCACTTCACCGGAACGCCCAGCACGATCGAGGCCACGACAGAGCAGATGTAGCCCGGATAGGCGCCGACCTTGTTGCCGAAGCCGCCGCCGATGTCCGGGGCGATGACGTGCACCTTGTGCTCGGGGATGCCCGCGAGCATCGAGGCCACCGTGCGGATGACGTGTGGCGCCTGGAACGTGCCCCACAGGGTCAGCTCGCCGCGGATCTTGTCCATCGAGGCCACGCACTGGCAGGTCTCGAGCGGCGAGGGATGCGTGCGGTGGTAGGAGAGCATCTCCTTGATCGTCACGTCCGCCTTCTCGAAGGCGGCGTCCGTGCCGGTCCTGTCGCCGATCGTCCACTCGAAGATGTGGTTGTGGTGCTTGCGGGGCCCGTGGGCGCCGACCAGCTTGTCCTTGATGTCCTCGCGCAGCAGCGGCGCGTCGTCCGCCATCGCCTGGAACGGGTCGACCAGCGGGGTGAGCTCCTCGTACTCGATCTCGACGAGCTCGATCGCGTCCGCCGCGATGTAGCGGTCCTCGGCGATGACGAAGGCCACTTCCTGGCCCTGGAACAGCACCTTCTCGTCGGCGAGCACGGCCTGCACGTCGCCGGCGAGCGTCGGCATGTAGTGCAGGTTCAAGGGCTTGAGGTCGGCCGCCGTGAGCACCGCCTTGACGCCGGGCAGCGCCAGCGCGGCCGTCGCATCGATCTTCTTGATGCGGGCGTGGGCGTAGGTGGAGCGCACGAAGTCGCCGAAGAGCATGCCCGGCAGCTTCAGGTCGTCGACGTACTGGCCGCGGCCTTGGGTGAAGCGCACGTCCTCGACGCGCTTGCGCCTGCAGCCCATGCCCTCGAGCTTGGCCTCGCGCTCCTCGCGGGTGGGAGGGGTCATGTCGTTCATTCGGCGGCCTCCTTGAAGGGCTCGCCCGCGAGCTTCGCGGCGGCGTACTGAATGGACTTGACGATGTTCTGGTAGCCCGTGCAGCGGCACAGGTTGCCGGAGATGCCGGCGCGGATCTCGGCCTCGGTCGGGCGCGGGTTCTCCTGCAAGAGCCGATGCGCGCGCACGATCATGCCCGGCGTGCAATAGCCGCACTGGAGCCCGTGCATCTCGCGAAAGCCCTCCTGGAGGGCGTGGAGCGTGCCGTCAGGCGCCGCGACGCCCTCGATCGTCATGATATCGGCGCCGTCCGCCTGGGCGGCGAACATGGTGCAGGACTTCACCGACATGCCGTCGATGTCGACCGTGCAGGCGCCGCAATGGCCGGTCTCGCAGCCGATATGCGCGCCGGTGAGGCCGAGATCCTCGCGCAGGTAGTGGATCAGCAGCGTGCGCGGCTCGACCAGCGCCTCGTGCGCCTTGCCGTTGACGGTGAGCTTGATGTGGACCTTGGACATGGTCTCTCCCCTCAACCCTTCGCGCGCGACACGGCGCGGGCGAGCGCCCGGCGCAGCATCACGCCGGCCATGGCGGTGCGGTATTCCGCGGGACCGCGACCGTCGGAAGCGGGATTGGTGATGGCTTCGGCCGCGGCGATCGCGCGGTCGACGACCTCCGGCTCGAGCCTCGAGCCCGCGAGGATCGCCATTGCGTCTTCTGCCAAGAGCGGCGTCTCGGAGACGTTGGTGAGGCCGATGGCGATGGTCTCCACCGTGCCGGCCTTCATCGTCAGCTGCACGGCGGCCGCCGCGGTGGCGTAGTCGCCGACCTTGCGCTTGAGCTTCTCGTAGGCGTATCCCGCGCCTGCGGGTGGGGTGGGGATCCGCACGGCGACGAGGATCTCGCCGTCCTCGGCGGCGGTGAAGTAGGCGCCCTGGTAGAACTCCCGGGCCTTGACCGCACGCTCGCCGTTCGGGCCGGCGAGCACGTAGGTGGCGTCGAGCGTCATCATCACGGCGGGCATGTCGTTGCCGGGGTCGCCGTTGGCGACGTTGCCGCCGAGCGTGCCGCGATAGCGGATCTGCGGGTCGGCGATCACCGCCGAGGTCTCCGGGATCAGCGGCAGTGTCTGCGCCAGGATCGGGTCCTGCAGGAGCTGGTGCTGGGTCGTCATCGCGCCGATGACGACCTCGCCACCCTCCTCGCGCACGCCCTTGAGCGCGGCGATGCGGGAGAGGTCGACGAGCGCCTCGGGGGCGGAGAGCCGCAGCTTCATCATCGGGATGAGGCTGTGGCCGCCGGCGAGCGCGCGGGCCTCGTCGCCGAGCTCGGCCAGGAGTGCGACAGCCTCCTCGACGCTGCTCGGGCTGTGATAGGCGAAATTGGCGGGTATCACGCCGGATCCTCCTCCTCGAGTGCTTCCAACCCTTGCTTGCGGGGCGAGCCCGCCTTTTTCGAAAGGGTCCAGGGAGGAGGGGTGTGCGGCAATCGTTCCTGCACGAAGCCACGGGCCGAACGCACGAGATGCGGCCGGCGCTGCACGAGATGCGTCAGATGATCTGACCTATTCCGCTGCATTCAGCGGTCGCGGCCGGGCGGCCTGCTCGGCCTCGAAGCGCCGTTTCAGCGAGGCGAGCCGGCCACGGGCGACGGGCAGCGACCGGCCGTCGTCGACGAGCGCGACGCCGTTGTCGCCGGCCCGGCGCACGGCGACGACGTGGTCGAGGTTGACCACGTGGCTGCGGTGGATGCGCAGGAAGCGGGCGGGGTCGAGCGCCGCCTCGGCCTCGCCGATGGACATACCGCAGAAATACTCGTGCTCCGCGTCGCGGACGTAGGTGTAGTGCGCGTTGGCGCGCACGCAGCGGATCGCCGCGACGGAGAGCGACAGCGGCGTGCCGTTGCGCTCGACGGTGAGGGCGCGCGGCGGCCGGCGGGCCGGCCCGCCGGCGCCGCCGAGGGGCGCGGCGCGGGCCCCGCCATCGCGAGCCGGCGCGGGCTCGGACGGCGCGGACGCGGGCGCGAGATCGGCATGCGCCTGCGCCGCGGCGGGCTTGCGCGCTCGGGCGCGCTCGGGCGTGAGCGTCGCCAGGAAAGCGCCGGAGACCGCGAAGGCGACGAGGGCGACGGTGAGCGCGAGGCCGTCCGGCGAGAGGCTCGAGGCGAATTGCGAGGGGGTCGCCGCGGGCTCGGCGTGCAGGGTCATGCCGGCCATGGCGGTGTAGTGCATGCCCGAGACAGCGAGCGCCATCGCGATGGCCGAGGCCCACAGCCGCTGCCGCGGCGCCTCGAAGCACAGCCACAGCGCCGCCGTGGAGGCCGCCACCGCCAGCGCGAGGGAGAGCACGACGGGTCCCGGCGCGTGGCTCATGCTCATCGCCCCGGCGAGCGCTCCCATGCCGATGTAGTGCATGGAGGCGATCCCCGCCCCCATGCCCAGGCCGCCGGCCCCGACGCGGATCACCAGAGGCAGGTCCGTCGCCGCGAGCAGCATGCCCGCGCCCACCACCATGACGCAGACGAGGAGCGAGAACACGGTCGGCGCGACGAGGTAGTCGACGCCCACCGGCAGCCGCGCGGCGAGGAGCCCGATGAAGTGCATCGACCAGATGCCCACCGCCAGCGTCGCCGCCGCGCCGAGCAGCAGCAGCCGCCGCCACCCTCCCTCCGCCGCCGCGACCCGCCCGGCGAGCGCGAGGCCGACATAGGCCCCCTGCATGGCGACCACGATGGAGAGCGCGACCAGCCATGGGTCGTGGCCGAGGGAGTGGGTGACAAAAGCCGTGCCGAGCCCGTCCGCCATCACTCGCCCTCGCACCTCCCGCCATCGACCGCGTGGAATAATCGACGGCGAGAGTGCCGGGAATCGGAACGCAAGGCAACGGCGGGCCCGTAGAATTTGCAATTGCCGAAGCGTTCTATACAATTCTTCATGTATGCTTCCGGGGGACTGCGGCGTGAGCGACAATGCGACGATTTCAGCGTGGTCGGACCATGCGCTGCAGCTTGCGCGCACGCACGCGCGCACGCGGCTCGATCCCGCTGCCTGGCGGGAGACGCTGAAGCGCATCCTCGTCGAGCTCCACGACTGCGCGATGAGCGCACCAAGCGACGTGAGGCAAGCCTTCGAGGATCTGCTCGAGGGTGATCTCATGCGGGAGGCGAAGGAGCGATCGCGCCGTATCGATGCCGACCACGTGCTCGACTGGCCCGACCCCGCCGGGGAAAGCCCGAGACACCTCTTCAAGGCGCTGTCCGTACAGCTTCGCGGCATCGACGAATCTCTCTTTCTCGACCCGGATGCGCCGCCTACCGATCCTGAGCCGTTCGAGACGTACTGCCGTACGAGCGACCCCGCCGGAGCCTGGCGGCCCCGCTTCGTCGTCAAGCGCTTGAATGCCCGTCCCGCGCTGTCGTCCCGCGACAATCACGCGTTCGTCCTGCGCGGGCTGCGGCACCATCGCCTGCTTCCGGCACGGCATCAGGACCGAGACGTCGTTCTCTATCCCATGTCGGGGCTGACGCCACCGGAGACGCGCCTGCCGCCGATCGCCGAGCGGCCGCTGGGGGCGGCGCTCTTCGAGGGCTTCGTGTGCGTGGACCCGAACATCGACACGCTGGCGGGTCCCTTCACCTTCAAGCGCGTGAGCCATCGCGACGTTGGCGAGACCGTACGGCTCCAACTCCGGCGGGCACGGCACGAGAGATGCTTCGCGGTGGTTTGGCCGGAGCTCACGGTGCCGCCGGATGTCCGCGCCGCCATTCGTCGCGAACTGGAGGACGGCGACGACATGGAGGGTGCCCTGCAGGTGATCGTCGCCGGCTCCTGGCACGAGGCCGACGGATCGAAGACGGTCAACCAATCCCAGGTCTACTCGGGGCTCGGAGAGAAACTGCTGACGTTTCAGAAGATCCTCCCCTATCGGGGGAAGGGAGAACGAGCCGTGGAGTCCATCGAATCCGGCACGCGGCTGCCTGTGCTCGTGACCGACGAAGCACTGATCGCCTTCGGGATCTGCCGCGACTTCTGCGAGAACGAGGACATCTCGTATCCGGATCTGGACGTGGACCTGATCCTCGTGCCGTCGCTCGGGACGGCGACTGCGATGCGTGGTCATGTCCAAACCGCGCAGCGGCTGGCGACGCGCCACCGAACACGGAGCTTCGTCGTCCAGCAGGAGATACCCGCACGGACGGAGAGGCTCGGGTGGGTGCTGAACTGCGGTTCCAACCTCGAGACGGATGTGGAGCAGGCGGAGGTGTTCCGGGCACACGGCCGGGACCCGCCGAAAGCCGTGGACTGAAACAAAAAGAAATGCAATAGGTTTACCGATTCGCAGGATTTCTCATTCAAGGCTGAGCCATGAGCACGACCATCACACTCGATGATATACGCGCCGGTGTAGCCGATGCGCACGATGCATGGCCGCTCCTCCAGCGCCGCCTCTCCGAGGGCGGCCGCGCCGCTGCCGCGGAGATCTATGATGCTCTCAAGTCTTGGGTCTGGCGCGCGATTCGCGGCAACCGCCCACGCGACGAGCTGATCGCCTGGCAGCGGCAGTGCCGGCGCGTGAGCGTCAGGCTCGGCGAGACGGAGCCGGCGCTCGCCGCGCGGATCGCGGCCTTGAGCGAGATGCTCTTCATTTCGGTCCATTTCGCCGAGACGAACCCGGCCGAGGAGGTTCTGCGCCGCAAGCACGTGGGCGAGATCCTGACGCTTCTGCGGGCGACGAATACGGGCGTCCTGCGCCGCGACGAGCTCGTCGACGCCCTGCAGATCGGCCAGTCCAACCTCACGCGCGTGCTCGACCTGATGGAGCGCGCCGGGCTCGTCCTGCGGGAGCGTGCGGGCGGCGAATGCCGGGTCATGCTCCCGGCGGAGGAGCGTACGCGCATGCGCGGATCGGGGCGCGATGAGGCGCGTCGCCTCGAGGAGGAGCGGCTCGCCACGCAACGCATTGCCGCCGTCCTGCGCGCGAGGGCCGCCGACATCGCCGCTGCCTCGGTCGGCCCGGCTGCGGCGGCGCTCGACGGCAGAGAGCCGCCCCTGCTCCAGCCCGCAGTACAAGCGACGCTCCTGTCGTCCTCGGTGAGCCTGCGGCTCAAGCAACGCGTTTTGCGTCGGACCCTGCTCCCGTCGGGGCCGCTCGAGGTCCGGCAAACGTCTCGGTCGCCTCAGCCGGAGCCGGACCCCGACTTCGCGAGCGGGATGGAGCGCGAGTATCCGCCGGGCAAGTCGTTCTTCGTCGGTCGTACGCCGATGATGGCCAATGCCGGGGGTGGGCGGTGAGCGGCGGCGCGCGCATGCCGGATGCTGCCGCGGCACATACGACCGGCGTCTTCAGTGACGTGCTCGCCAACGCGGACGTCATCACGCAAACAAACCTCGCTTTGCTGGTCGGCATCGGGCCGGCTCGCGAGGAGACCGCGCCGCCCGTCCTGGTGCCGATGGTCGAGCTGACCGTACACGAGCACGCCGACGACCCGGCCGAGAGCGGCGCCGCCTATGTCGGCATCATCTCCGTCCCGAACGCAGCCTTCGTCCTTCGCGAGCTGAGCGCCGACCTCGTGCGAGTGACGGATCAACTCTGCGAGATCGCAGCCGGCCGACTGAAGCCGGATCCCGATTCCGTCCACGACACGATGAGCTATCTCGCCGACGCGGAGGCCAGCCTCGCGGCCTGCCGTCGGCGGCTCGCCGGTCTCGGGGCTCCCGACGCGGCATAGCGGCGGCGGCCTGCCGACCTCGGGCGCATTGACTTCGGCGTGGCACGGCACGACGCTGCGCGCAGCGGCTGCAACGCGCGGCCGCCGACGGCGATGTGGGGGGCATCATGTCGAGAGCGACGGGTACGGTCTCACCGGGGCCGCGGCGCCGAGCTTCAGGGCTGCGGGCAGCCGCCGCCGCCCTCCTCTTCCTCCTCCCGGCCGCGCCCGCCGCTGCCGCCACTCTCGACGATCTCGCCAAGGCCGAGGCGGCGCTGGTGGCGGTCTGGCAGGAGGTGCCGCTATCGTTCCGCACGACGACCTTCGTGACGGGCTCGCCCGTCGGGTTCGGCGTCTACGAGGCGCGGGAGACGAGCGTGTTCGCGCCGGGCGAGCCGCTGGTCGTGTACGCGGAGCCCGTCGGCTACCTCTGGGGGGAGGCGGGGGACGGGCGCTACACGTTCGGGTTCGACGTCGATCTCCTGATCAAGCGGCCGGACGGATCGATCGTGGGTGGGCGCGAGAGCTTCCAGCGGCTGGAGCTGACCAGCCGGGCGCGCAACCGCGAGTTCATGCTCACGCTCACGCTGACCCTCGACGGCATCGCGCCCGGCGACTACCTGCTCGAGTACCGCACCCGCGACATCGCCTCCGACAAGGCCGGCACGATCAGCCTGCCCTTCACCATCGCCGCGCCCTGAGCGGTCGAGCCGGGCGCGCGCCGTCAGAACAGCGGCGGCACGGAGACGCGCGGCACCGGGATCGGGCCGACGAAGACGCGGCCCTGGTCCAGGCGCACGGGCGGAAGCGGGCGCAGCGCCGGCGCCTCCTCGCCGTCCGCCGTCGGCGGGGGGGGGTCGACGCCCAGTGCAGCGCCGATGGCGGCGGCCAGGAAGGCGCCGCGCCCGCCGAGCCGCGCCTGGACGATCGGCCCGAGGCCGCGGCCCGACGCCTCGATGCGGCCCTCCGGGCGGTCCATGGCGTCGAGCGAGAGCTCGCCGGAGATCTGCAGCGCAGCCCGCGTCGTCTCGACGGCGAGGACGCCGATCTCGAGGCGGCCCCCGGCGTCGCGCCAGGCGCGGGCGGCGGCGTCGGGGTCGCCGCCGCCGCGGGCGAGGGCCGCGGGGGCATGCAGCCGCAGCTGCGCCTCCACGTCCGCCGGCCCCCGGGCGGCCTCCGGCAGGAGGCCGGCGAGATCGGGCGCGTCGAGCGCGTCGGCGCGCAGCACCGCGTCGATCGGCCCGGTGCGGCGGGTCGCGCCCGGGCTCGGGCGGACATAGAGCTCGGCCCGCTCGGCGCGCGCCGAGACCGGCATCGGCAGGGTCGCGGCCTCGATTCGGGCCCGTGGATCGGTGACGACGAGCGCCAGCTGCTCGGTGCCCCGGCCGAGATTGCGCACGGAGGCTTCCAGCAGCGTCCATTCGGCGGCGATCCGCCCGTCCGGCGTCTGGGCGGCGAACGGCCCGGCGAGGTTCACGATCACGTGGCGCGGCTGGTAGACCTGCGCCAGCGCCTGCGCGGGGCCGAGATCGAGGGCGAGCCCGTCGGCGGTCTCGAGGGAGAGACGCGCGCAGGACACCTCGATGCGAAAGGGGAAGCCCGCCACGCGCCGGTCCTCGCAGGCCCAGCTGCGGCCGAGCGCAGCCTCGACGCCGAGGAGGTCGTCGAGCTCGACGACGACGCGCTCGCGGATGAGGTACCAAGCGACGCTCCAGCCGACGACGACGAGGCCGAGCAGCACGAAGGGCGTGAACAGCCAGACGCGCGAGCCCCGCCGGGGGGGCCTCGTCCGCTCTGCCGGCGTGGATGTCGTCATCGTCGCGCGCTCCTCGGGCTCGCTCTCCCGCAGCCGCGTCCGGCGCCGGGCGGTGCGGGTTCTCGGCGGGCGGATCTTAGGCGGGCGGGTCCTAGCGGAAAACCCGGAGACCGGCAAATGGCGCGCCGGCGTGCGACGTAAAGGGCAGGTGGCGGGCGCCGGACGTGGCGGATCGCGCCCGGTTGCGTCCCGCGCCGCGGGCGCTTACCCCTCGGGGCGTCGCGCGGGCATGGTCGGGCGCGGGAAACGGACGACGAGGTGCGGATGGGCGGGTCGCGGACGGGGTCCGGCGAGGAAACGGATGCGGGGGCGGTGCAGGCGCCGGGCCACGAGGCGCCTGCCGGCCTGTGGGTGTTCGGCTACGGCTCGCTGATGTGGCGGCCGGGCTTCCCCTTCCTGGAGCGCCATGCGGCGCGGGTACGGGGCTACCATCGCTCGCTGTGCGTCTACTCGCACGTGCACCGCGGCACGCCGGAGCGCCCGGGCCTGGTGCTCGGGCTCGATCGCGGCGGCTCGTGCCGCGGCGTCGCCTTCCGCGTCGATCCGGCGCACACGACGCAGACGATCGCCTACCTGCGCGCCCGCGAGCAGGCCACCGCCGTCTATCTCGAGCGCCGGCTGGAGGCCCGCCTCGCCGACGGGCGGCTCGTCCCGGCGCTGACCTACGTGGTCGACCGGGCGCACCTGCAATATGCCGGGCGGCTGCACGACGCCGAGACGCTGCGCATCGTGCGCGGCGGCGTCGGCCGGTCCGGCGCCAACCCGGACTACGTGCTCTCGACGGCGGTGCACCTGGTCGAGCTCGGCGTGCACGATCCGCATCTCGCCCGTCTGGCGGCGGCGCTGGCGGAGGACGCCTCGCGCACAGCGAGTCCTGCCCAGCCCGCTTCCGTCGTGCGGACGGGGTGAGCGTCGGGCGGCGTGGCGGCCCGGCCCGTCGGCGGCTCGGGTCAGCGGCGGGTGCCGCGGCGGCTCGGTCCCGGCTGGTCGCGCGCCTTGTCGCGCGTCGCGTCGCGGGCCTTGCCGATCGTGCCCGGCCCAGCGCCCTCCGTCAGGAGCCCCGTCCGCGCGCCGCGGACCCGCGGGGCGCGGCGCCGCCCGTCTCCACGGCCCGAGGGCGTCTCTGGACGCCCGCCCAGGTCGGCGGCGACGGCGCGGCGGGCCTGCGGCCCGTCGGCGAGCCGGTGCAGATGCACCTCGACGGCGCCGCGCGCCGCCACCCGCTCCAGCCAAGCGCGACGGCGCGCCTCGGTGCGCACCGATTCCGCCGTCGTCGCGGCGATCACGCGTGCCGGCGCGCCGTCCGGCCGCGCCACGGCGAGCGCCACCGCGCCGTCCAGGTCGGCGGGGTCGACGGCGCCGAGCGGGTGGACCGCGACCACGATCCGGCGGCCGGAGCGCCCGCGCCAGGCGGACAGGCCGACCCCGCCCTCGATGCCCGCGGCGGCACGCAAGCGCTCCTCGCGCACCGGCTCCTCCGCCATGGCGGAGGGCGCCACGGCGGTGCGGGCGCCGCCGCCCGCGGCGCGCAGGCCACGCAGGGCGTCTCTCCAGAACAGGGCGTGAATGTTCCTCATGTGTTCCAAGATAGGACGCGCGTCCGCCCCCGTCAAGCCCGGCCGCTGCCGGCGTGTCCGGGCGGGCGGAGCGGAGCGTCGCGTCACTCGAGCTCGATGAACGGCGGCAGGTTCCCCATCTCGCGCCGGCGCGGCAGCAGGTGATGGCCGGTGCGCTCGCGCTGGGCCTGGAGCGCGGAGGGGTCGGTCAGCACCATCTGCTCGTAGACGTAGCGGCTCATCGAGCCTTCGAGGCTGCCGGGGATCGGGGTGTTCGGCGGGTCGAGCCACGCGGGCGGGCCGGAAGGCCGCACCTCGATGGCGAGCCCGTCCTGCGCGCTCGCGCCGGCGGGGAGGAGGAGGGCGGCCGCGAGGATGGCGATCCGGGCCGCGTCGTCCGTGCGTGTCGCAGTGCGTGCGCGTCTCATGACGTGAACCTCCGTGAGCGAAGCGATCTCGCGGGGTCGACGCGAAGCGCGGGCGCGGGGTTCCCCGTCAGGAGGAGGCGCCGAGCCGCTGCGGGCGCGGCGGCGGGGCCGGGGCGGTGACGGGTGCGGTGACGCGGGCGGGCGCGGAGGGCGGCGGCGGGACGGCGATCGAGGCGACCGCCGCGGCGTCCGCCCGGCCATGGCAGGCGCCGCCGCGGCGAGCGCCCGCGCGGGCGAAGGCCTCGGCCAGGGCCGCGTCGCCGCCGGGATCGAGCAGGACGAGGCCGTCCACCAGGCAGGCGAGCCGCGCGGGCGTGGCATCCTCGGCGCAGAGCCAGCCGGAGAGCCGCGGGCCGTCGCCGCCGCGAAAGGCGAGGCAGGCCCGCACCGGCCCGTTCTCGAGCTCGAGCGGCGCCGCCTCCAGCACGCCGAAGCCGGTCTCCACCGCCATCGCCTGGCCGCTGCGGGCGATGGCCAGGCCGGCCTCGGCGGCGGCGAGGGCCACGTCGACGTAGAAGGCGCGCGGCGGCCCCGGGTCCGCGCCGGCGGCGGCGCGGTGCAGCGTGACGCGAAAATGCGTGCCGCCGTCGGTGAAGCTGCCGAAGACGAGGGCGTCTTCCCGTGCGCCGCCGGCATGGACGCGCGCCGCGTGCCGCGAGGCGAGGCCGGAGAAGCCCGGCGCATCGAGGCCGAGCACGATCTGCGGAATCTCGAGGTCGCGCCAGGTCGGCGGAGGCGCCGTGAGCACCGGGTCGGGGCGCGCCAGGAGATCGGCGATGCCCCGCGGCCCGTCCTCGGCGGGCGGGACCGGCGCGACCGCGAGCGCCAGGAGCCCGACGCCCGCGATCGCCGTCAGCACGCCCGAGATCGCGCGTGCGAGGCCGCCGTCGCGGCGGCCCGGGGACTCGTCGTCCCACTCCGCCCCGATCTCGAGGAGCTCCGCCTCGCGATATCGTCGCGCCGCGCGCATGATGCCGTCGTCCCTCCGTCCGTCCGGCGCGAGCCTCGGTCCGCGCCGGCGAACGGGGGGTTACCGCAGGCCGGCTTTCGCGCGGGAGCGTGAATCCATCGTTGCACCCGGGCGTCGCCCGACGCGCCACGCCAGGGCGGGCGACGCCTTGACAGGCGGCGCGTTTCGCAGCACGACATTCGCCACGTCTCGGCGGATCGCGCCGGACGGAGACGAGAGCGAGACGATGCGTCCGGCCGCGACCACCACGCGCAAAACGACGACGTCCACGACGGCGGGCACCGCGCGCCGCTGAACGCCCTCTCGTTCCCGGACCTCTCCCCGCCGGGCGGGAGGTTCGAGCCCCGAGGCGCCGAGCGCTGCGCGGGCGTCGCGACACCCGGGGAGCCCGGTTCCATCGCGAGGAGAAGCATCCCATGGGTTACAAGGTCGCCGTCGTCGGAGCGACGGGCAATGTCGGGCGGGTGATGCTCGACATCCTCTCGGAGCGCGCCTTCCCGGCCGACGAGGTCGTGGCGGTGGCGTCGCGCCGCAGCCAGGGCGTCGAGGTGTCCTTCGGCGACAGGACGCTGAAGACGCGGGCGCTCGACACTTTCGACTTCTCCAGCGTCGACATCTGCCTCATGTCGGCGGGCGGCGACGTCTCGAAGGAGTGGTCGCCGAAGATCGCGGCGCAGGGCTGCGTCGTCATCGACAATTCGAGCGCCTGGCGCATGGACCAGGACGTGCCGCTCGTGGTGCCCGAGGTCAACGCCGCCGCCGTCGAGGGCTTCCGGAAGAAGGGCATCATCGCCAACCCGAACTGCTCGACCGCGCAGCTCGTCGTGGCGCTGAAGCCGCTGCACGACGCGGCGACGATCACCCGCGTCGTGGTGGCGACCTACCAGTCCGTTTCCGGCGCCGGCAAGGAGGGCGAGGAGGAGCTCGACCGCCAGACCCGCGCCGTCTACTCGCTGCAGGAATTCGCGCCGAAGACGTTCTCCAAGCGCATCGCCTTCAACCTCATTCCTCACATCGACGTCTTCATGGAGGACGGCTCGACCAAGGAGGAGTGGAAGATGGTGGCCGAGACGAAGAAGATCCTCGACCCCAAGATCAAGCTCACCGCCACCTGCGTGCGCGTGCCGGTCTTCGTCTCGCATTCCGAGGCGGTGAACGTCGAGTTCGAGCGCCCGATCACGGCCGACGAGGCGCGCGCGATCCTGCGCTCGGCGCCGGGCGTGATGGTGATCGACAAGCACGAGCCCGGCGGCTACGTCACGCCCCACGAGGCAACCGGCGAGGACGCCACCTACGTCTCGCGCATCCGCGAGGACATCACGGTGGAGAACGGCCTCTCCTTCTGGTGCGTCGCCGACAACCTCCGCAAGGGCGCGGCGCTCAACGCGGTGCAGATCGCCGAGGCGCTGGTGAACAGGAAGCTGATCACGCCGAAGGCGGCGTGAGGGGGGCGCGGGGCGGTCACGACCTCGTCCTGCGCCTTGTATGCCACTCGTGCTGACGATATATTGTGCCAATCGCAGTGGAGCGTGGCATGCGTCTCGAAGCTTTCGCAGAGCACGGGCAGTTCGCGCCGGGTCGTATCGCGGAACAATTGCGAACGACGCGGGACGAGGTCGCCCAGACCGTCGGTCTGGGTCGTGACGCGGTGCTGCGCCCGGAGCGGATCGCGAGCCCCAAGACCCAGAAGCGCCTGCGCGAGATGGTCGAGATCCTCAACCGCGTCGCGCCCCGCTTCGGATCGGCGCTCATCGCCTACGCCTGGTACCGCTCGGAGCCGCTGGCCGGCTTCGGCGGCCAGACTGCGATGCAGCTCGTGCGGGAGGGCCGGGCGAGCGAGGTGATGGAGTATGTCGACGCGGTCGACGCCGGCGTCTACGCCTGACCGCGCATGCGCTACGCAGGGCTCCTGTACCGCGCCTTGAACCCGCGTTGGCATCGCGAGCCGCTGTCTGGTGAGGGCGCCCGGCTCCATGGCGGTCGCTTCAATGCCCGGAGCCGGCCGGCACTCTACACGGCTCTCTCCGTTGCGACGGCGATCCGCGAGGCCAACCAGGTCGGCACGCTCCAGCCGACGACGATCGTCGCCTACGAGGCCGACATCGCGCCGATCTTCGACGCAGGGGACGAGACTGCTCTCGCCCGCTACGGCATCACGTCCGAGGCGATCGCCGCGGACGATTGGCGGATCCGGATGCGCGAGGAGGAGAAATCGCCATCCCAGGAGCTCGCCGAACGACTCGTCTCGGATGGCTTCGCAGGAATGAAGGTCCGCAGCTTCGCCCGGGGCGCCGGCGCAGCCGATAAGGCCATGGTCCTCTGGTCGTGGGGACCGGACCTGCCGACGCGTCTCACCCTCGTGGATGACGAGGGCCGCCTCGCGTGAGACCGGTATGGTCGTTGAGCCGGGCGTGAAGTATGGCTCGTCCGGTGGCGGACGCAGGGCCGCCGGCCTACTTCCAAGCGGGTGCGACGCGGCGCCGCGAGCGGATGATCGACAAAGGGCGGCGAACCGCGAGGATCGCCGCCCTTCTCGTGTCGCCGTCGCCCGCGCGGCGCCTCAGAACGCCCGCTTCAGGCTGTCGGCGAGGTCGAGCGCCTCCCAGGAGAAGCCGCCGTCGGCCTCGGCGGGGCGGCCGAAATGGCCGTAGGCGGCGGTGCGGGCGTAGATCGGGCGATCGAGGTTCAGCTTGGTGCGGATGCCGCGGGGCGAGAGGTCCATCGCGTCCATCAGTACGGCCTCGAGCTTGGCCTCCTCGACCCGGCCGGTGCCGTGCGTGTCGACGTAGATCGACAGCGGCTTCGCGACGCCGATGGCGTAGGACAGCTGGATCGTGCAGCGCCCGGCGAGGCCGGCGGCGACCACGTTCTTGGCGAGATAGCGCGCGGCGTAGGCGGCCGAGCGGTCGACCTTGGTCGGATCCTTGCCGGAGAAGGCGCCGCCGCCGTGCGGGGCGGCGCCGCCGTAGGTGTCGACGATGATCTTGCGGCCGGTCAGGCCGGCGTCGCCGTCCGGGCCGCCGATGACGAACTTGCCGGTCGGGTTGACGTGCCACACGCAGGTCGGCTCGATCCAGTTCTCCGGCAGCGACTGGCGGATATAGGGCTCCACGATCGCCCGCACGTCGTGCGAGGAGAGATTCTCGTCGAGGTGCTGGGTCGAGAGCACGATCTGCGTGACGCCGACGGGCTTGCCGTCCTCGTAGCGCACCGTCACCTGGCTCTTGGCGTCGGGGCCGAGCACCTTCGACTCGCCGGACTTGCGGGCCTCGGCCAGCGTCTTGAGGATCTTGTGGGCGAAGAAGATCGGCGCCGGCATCAGCTCCGGCGTCTCGTCGCAGGCGTAGCCGAACATGATGCCCTGGTCGCCCGCGCCCTCGGCGTCGACGCCCTGGGCGATGTCGGCGGACTGGGCGTGCAGGTGGACGTCGATCCCGCACGTGTCCCAGTGGAAGCCGTCCTGCTCGTAGCCGATGTCCTTGATCGCGAGGCGCGCGAGGTGCGCGATGTAGTCGTGGGTGATCGTCTTCGGCCCGCGCGTCTCACCGGCGATCACGACCTTGTTCGTGGTCGCGAGCGTCTCGCATGCCACGCGGGCCTCCGGCATCTCGCCCAGGAAGGCGTCGACCACCTCGTCGGAAATGCGGTCGCAGACCTTGTCGGGATGACCTTCGGACACCGATTCACTGGTGAAGAGATAGCTGGAGCGCGCCACGGCGAGAGATCCTTTCGTTCCTATGCGGACGGCGCACGGCGGCGACGTCCGTTATAACGGATGAACGAACCTCTGAATGCCACCAACTCCGGGTCGGGTCAACCCGGAACAGCGAACGTGTCCGGTCTACCGAACGGCCGCGGCCGCCTCCGCGGCCGCCTCGTTCTCGGCCGCCAGCGCCTCGACGAGCTCGACGATGCGCTTGCGCACCTTGGCGTCCCGGACCCGCACGAAGGCCCGCATCAGGTGCAGGCCGTCGGACGTGGAGAGGAAGTCGGAGACATAGGCGGGGGTCGGCGGCTCGGAGAGCCCGTCGCCGACGGCGGGCGGCGAGCCCTCGAGCTGCGGCGCGCCCTCGTAGAAGAACTCGATCTGCACGCCGAGGATGGAGGCGATCTGGTGGAGGCGGCTGGCGCCGATCCGGTTGGTGCCCTTCTCGTACTTCTGGACCTGCTGAAAGGTGAGCCCGAGGGCCTCCCCCAGCTTCTCCTGGCTCATGCCGACCATCATCCGGCGCATCCGCACGCGGCTTCCGACATGCTTGTCGATCGGATTGGGAGACTTCTTCAACGCATCGCTCCTGGCGGGAACCTTCACCCCCGGATGGGGACACTCCCCCTCGGCGGGGGCCTCGACGAACCTCTCAGGCGGCGCCGACCCGCTGGTCGCGCACGCGCAGGAGCAGCGCCGCCGCGAGACAGGTTAGAAGCAAGATTGCAAAAGCGCCATCTCCGAAACGCGCGTACAGGGTGGGCGCGAGTGCCTGCGGCAGCCCCGCGTCGATAGTGCCGGCCACCCCGAGCCCCAGCCGGCCGACGGCGCGGCCGTAGGGGTCGACCACTGCCGAGATGCCGGTATTGGCGGCGCGCACCAGCGGCAGCCCCTCCTCGACGGCACGCAGGCGGGCCTGCGCGAAGTGCTGGCGCGGACCGGGCGTATCCCCGAACCAGGCGTCGTTCGTCACATTGAGAAGCACACCGGGGCGTGTGCCGGCAGGTGTGACCGAGCCCGGGAACACGGCTTCGTAGCAGACCGTCGGTGCAATTTCAGGTAGGCCCGGCACGGAGAGCGTCCGGCGCTCGGCGCCCGCGGCGAAGCCGCCCGGAACGTTCACGAACGTGCTCAATCCGACGGTTTCAAGGACCCAGGCGAACGCGGACGGCAGGTACTCGCCGAAGGGGACGAGATGGACCTTGTCGTAGGTGTCGAGGATGGTGCCGTCGCTGTCCAGCACGTGGATCGAGTTGTAGAACGACCCTTCCTCGCCCGGGAGCCAGCCCTCGTCGAGGCGCGCGGCCCCGGTCACCAGGACCGTGCCGGGCGGCAGCAGGGCCGCGATCTGCGCCAGCGCCCGGGGATCGCGATGGAGCAGGAAGGGGAAGGCGGACTCCGGCCAGATCAGGTGGGTGACGTCGCGGACGCCGCTGCGCTCCGGGGAGGCGGTGCGGTCGGAGAGGCGCAGGTAGGTGCGCATGATCTCCTCGCGGCGCGCCGGGTCGATCTTCATCGCCTGCGGCAGGTTCGGCTGCACGACCCGCAGGGCCACGCCGGGAACCTCCGCCACCGGCTCGGCGGGAACCCGCCACAGCCCGAAGGCGAGGAGACCCGCGAAGGCGATCGCGGCGAGGAGGCTCGGCGCGGCTCGGGCCGCGGGGCCGCGGCCCGTCGCCAGCGTCGCCGGCGCGGCGGCGATGGCGACGGCGAGGACGCCGAGCCCGTACAGGCCCACGAACGCGGCCGCCTGCATGGGCCGCACGTCCTGGCCCAGCGCCATGCCGAGCGCGTTCCAGGGAAAGCCGGTGAACAGGTGCCCGCGCAGCCATTCCGCCGCCGCGAGCCCGGCGGCCAGCGCCAGCACGCGCCCGGCGCCGCGCGACCAGGCGAGCCGCGCGAGCGCGAAGCCGAGGCCGGAGAAGAGCGCGAGGACCGCGGGCAGGGCGACGACGCCGAGCGGCAGCGCCCAGGCGAAACGCTCGGCCTCGATCAGGAAGGCGCCGCCGAGCCACCACAGGCCGGCGAGATGATAGCCGAAGCCCCAGGCCCAGCCGATGGCCGCGGCGCCCGTCAGCGTCCGCGCGTCGCTGCGCGAGCCGAGGCCGTCGAGGAGCCAGACGGCGGGGACGAGCGCCACGATCAGCGCCGGAAAGAACCCGAAGGGCGACATGGCGAGCGCGCCCGTCGCCCCCGCGAGGAGGGCGATCAGCGCGCGTCGCCATCCCCAGGCGAGGACGACGCGATGGGCGAGCGCGGTCATTCGGGTGGATGCCGCAGACCGGTCTGCTCCCCGGGCGTCGCGTCCGGATGCTCCTCGGGGGCCTGCGCGGCGTCCGGGGGGCCCGGCTCCGTGCGGGAGATCCGGCCGGGCGGCGGCGCCACGCCCCCCGAGGCCGCCTCCTCGTCCGATACCTGCGCGCCTGCCGCACCGCCGGCGCCGCGTCGTGAGACGGTGCCGGTGGCGACGCCCGCGGGAACGAGCCTGAGGCTCGGGTCGCGCCGGTGGACGCGCACCCGCTTGAGGCGGCGCGGATCGGCGTCGAGGACCTCGAACTCGAAGCTCTCGGGCCCCGCGATCAGCTCGGAGCGCGCCGGGACGCGGCCCGCGAGCGCGACGATGAGGCCGCCCAGCGTGTCGACGTCCTCGGCCACCTCCGCATCGGTGAAGTCGTAGCCGATGACCTGCGAAGCCTCCTCGAGGTCGGCGCGGGCGTCGGCGACCCAGGTATCCGCGCCATTGGCCTTGATCATCGCCTCGGTGGCGAGGTCGTGCTCGTCCTCGATGTCCCCGACCACCATCTCCACCAGGTCCTCGATCGAGACGAGCCCGTCGGTGCCGCCGTACTCGTCGATGACGAGAGCCATGTGGGTGCGCGTCGTCTGCATGCGCACCAGCAGCTCCACCGCCGGCATCGACGGCGGCACGAACAGGACCGGGCGCAGGATGCGCGCGGAGGCCAGGGTCGCCGAGAGGTCGATGTTGGAGAGGCTGACGGCGTCGAGCGCCTTCAGCGGCCCGGATTTCCCCTCACCGTTCCTGCCCTCACCGTTCCTGCCCTCGCCGCCCTTGCCGTCGCCGCCCTTGCCCTCACCGCCCTTGCCCTCGGTGCGGCCGGAGGCCTTGGCGTCGGCCGGGCTCGCGTCGGAGGCCCGCGCGGCGGGCTTGGGCCTGCGTTTGCGGCCGGCGCCGTTCTCCGCCTTGGCGACGAGGTAGTCGAGGAAATCGCGGATGTGGACCATGCCCTTCGGGTCGTCGAGCGTCTCGCCGTAGACCGGCAGGCGCGAGTGGCCGGCCGTGCGGAACACGCGCAGCATCTCGCCCAGCGAGGTCTCGTGCGCCACGGCGACGATGTCGGCCCGGGGCACCATCACGTCGTAGACGCGCATGCGGTGGAAGCGCAGCACGTTCCTCAGCATGGCGCGCTCGTGCGCGGAGATTCCCGGGTTCGCGGCGCCGAGGCCGAGCAGGTCCTCGACGTCGGCGCGCGTGGTCTCGCGGGATCTCAGCACGACGCGCGCGAGCAAGCGGACGAACCAGCCACCGCGGGCAGGGCGGGCCGCCTGGTCGTCGCCGCCGTCGCGGCTCCTCGCCGCGGCGGGACTTCGGTCGCCTTCGCGGCCCTCGCGGCTCGGCTCGGCGGCCGGCGAGGAAGGCGGAGGCTGGGGAGGTTGGGAAGAAGCTTCGGTCATCGTCCGTTCGTCGCGCTGCGAGGTTGAGCGTCAGGGCGTCCCGGCATAGGGATCGGGAACCCCGATGAGAGCCATGGCCCGCGTCTCCAGCGCTTCCATCTCCTCGGCGGCGGCATCCTGATCGTGATCATATCCGAGGCAATGCAGAACGCCATGCGCGAGAAGGTGCGCCGCGTGGTCGGCCAGCGGCCGGCCTTCGGCCTGCGCCTCTCGGGCGAGGGTCTCGAAGGCGAGGACCACGTCACCGAGGCGGCGCGGACCGGGATAGCCGGGCGCGGGTGCGGCCGGGAAGGAGAGGACGTTCGTCGGCTCGTCGCGATGACGCCACTCTCGGTTGATCTCTCGAATCGCCGAATCGTCGGTCAGGAGCAGCTCGAGGGCGACCAGCCCCTCGACTCCGGCGACGACGAGCGCGGCCTCCGCGGCCCGCGCGCACAGCCCCTCGATGTCACCGAGCGTCTCCCAGGCACCGGCCTCCCGCGTCACGTCGAGGGTGAGGTCGAGCGCGCTCACGAGCGCCCCTCCAGGCGGGGGCGACCGCGTCCGCGCGCACCGCCGGCGGCGTCCTCGGGGCCGTTCGTCGCCGCGCGGGACCGGAAGTCCGCGTCATAAGCCGCGACGATGCGCCGCACCATATCGTGGCGCACGACATCCGCGTCGGTGAAGCGGATGCGTCCGACTCCCTCGACGCCCTGCAGCACCCGCCCAGCCTCGACGAGACCGGAGGTCTGGCCCTGGGGCAGGTCGATCTGGGTCGGATCGCCGTTGACGATCATGCGCGAGCCCTCGCCCAGGCGGGTGAGGAACATCTTCATCTGCATCGTGGTGGTGTTCTGCGCCTCGTCGAGCAGCACCACCGCCGAGGTCAGGGTCCGCCCGCGCATGAAGGCGAGCGGCGCGATCTCGATCATGCCGGTGGTGAGCCCGCGCTCGACGTGGCGCGCCTCCATGAAGTCGTAGAGCGCGTCGTAGATCGGCCGCAGGTAGGGGTCGACCTTCTCGCGCATGTCGCCGGGCAGGAAGCCGAGCCGCTCGCCCGCCTCGACGGCGGGGCGGGTGATGATGATCTTGTCGACGTCGCCGCGCTCGAGCAGCGACACCGCGAAGCCCACCGCGAGCCAGGTCTTGCCGGTGCCCGCGGGCCCCTCGGCGAAGACGAGCTCGTGCGCCTTCAGCGCCCGCAGGTAGGTATCCTGGGCGCGATTGCGGGCCTTGACGAAGCCACGCCTGCGCGTGGCGACGCCCTCGAAGCCCGCGGTCCCCGTCTCCCCCGCGCTCGTCTCCCCGGCGGGGAACAGCACGCCCTGCATGGCGCTCTCCTGGATCGCGCCGTCGATGTCGCCCGGCGTCAGCGGGGCGCCGTCGCGCACCTGCTCGTAGAGGCTCTCGAGCACGCGCCGGGCCTGCTCGGTCGCCTCGGGCGTGCCCCGCAGGACGACGCAATTGCCGTTGGCGTTGGCGAGCACCCCG
The DNA here is from genome assembly GCA_051117315.1 of Salinarimonas sp. GTDB lineage: Bacteria > Pseudomonadota > Alphaproteobacteria > Rhizobiales > Beijerinckiaceae > Salinarimonas. The sequence goes on from JBNPEA010000037.1 coordinate 26,572, forward strand.
AGCCGACGCTCCAGGTGGGCGAGGTTCTGGTCGTAGTGGCCGATGACGAGGCTCGCGAGCCTGTTGTCGTCGAAGGTCAGGCTGATCTGGGCCGTCTCCTCCACGCCGGGATGGCCCGCGGCCCTCCGGGTCGTCGCGTCGCCGCGGGGGCGGTCAGTCGACGGCAAGGGCGGCTTCTCCTGCGGAAACGTTCGGTGAAACGGATGACGCTGCGGCGGACGCGTTCGTAAGGCCGAACGGCACAGCGATCAGGCTGTTCGTGCTCGCGCGGGTGATTCGCGCCGTCACGAGATCGCCGGGGGCGAGGCGGGCCTCCTCCACGACGACGGCCTGCAGCCAGGGCGACTTGCCGGCGCGCTGGCCCGGGTGACGGCCCGGCTTCTCGATCAGCACCTCGACGGTGCGTCCGACCGTGGCGCGATTGAAGGCCTGGCGCTGCTCCTCGAGCAGCGCCTGCAGGCGCGCCAGCCGCTCGGACTTGACGGGCTCGGCCACCTGCTCCGCCGCGTCCGCCGCCGGCGTGCCGGGACGGCGCGAGTACTTGAACGAGAAGGCGGAGGCGAAGCCGACGTCGGCGACGAGGCGCATCGTGTCCTCGAAGTCGGCGTCGGTCTCACCCGGGAAGCCGACGATGAAGTCCGACGACAGGGCGATGTCCGGCCGCGCGTCGCGGACGCAATCGACGATGCGGCGGTACTCGTCGGCGGTATGCTTGCGGTTCATCGCGGCGAGCACGCGGTCCGAGCCCGCCTGGACCGGCAGGTGCAGGTAGGGCATCAGCTGCGGCAGGTCGCGGTGGGCCGCGATCAGCGCGTCGTCCATGTCGCGCGGATGGCTCGTCGTATAGCGCAGCCGGGCCACGCCCTCGATCTCGGCGAGCGCCCGCAGGAGCCGTGCGAGGCCCCACGTCCCCCCGTCGGGCCCCTCGCCGTGATAGGCGTTGACGTTCTGGCCGATGACGGTGATCTCGCGCACCCCGGCGGAGGCCAGCGCGCGCGCCTCGGCGAGCACCTTCGCCACCGGGCGCGAGACCTCCGCGCCGCGCGTGTAGGGCACGACGCAGAAGGCGCAGAACTTGTCGCAGCCCTCCTGCACGGTGAGGAAGGCGGTGACCCCGCGGGCGCGCACGCGCCCGGCGTCGAGCGCTGGCAGGGCGTCGAACTTGTCCTCGATCGGGAACTCGGTGTCGACCACGCGCCGGCGCTGCGCCGCGCGCAGGATCTCCGGCAGGCGCTGGTAGCTCTGCGGTCCGACCACGGCGTCGACGACCTGCGCGCGCTTCAGGATCTCCGCGCCCTCGGCCTGGGCGACGCAGCCGGCGACGACGACCGTCGTCTCGCGCCCCGCCGCCGCGCGCTCCTGCTTCACGCGGCGCACCCGGCCGAGCTCGGAATAGACCTTCTCGGCGGCCCTCTCGCGAATGTGGCAGGTGTTGAGGACGACGAGATCCGCCTCCTCCGGCACGTCCGTCTGGGCATAGCCCTCCGGCGCGAGCACGTCGGTCATGCGCTCGGCGTCGTAGACGTTCATCTGGCAGCCGTAGGACTTGACGTAGACCTTCTTCACGCGGCGCGTTTCTCCTGGGCTCTCGCCTTTCCTATCTATGCGACGGCGCGGCGCGATGGAAGGGCGGGGGCGGGATTCGGGTGGATCGCTTCGGGGCGGGATCGGGCGCTCCTGCGTGCGCTCGCCCTCACCCGCGGGCGGCGATGGCGTCCGCCAGCGCCACGGTCCGCCGGGCCATCTCGGCGTGGAGGCGCTCCACCATGCGGCCGTCGAGCGCGATGGCGCCGCGGCCGGCGTTCTCGGGCGCCTCGAAGGCGGCGATGATCGCGCGGGCGCGGGCGACCTCCTCGGCGTCCGGGGCGAAGAGACGGTTCGCCGGCTCGAGCTGCCTCGGGTGGATCAGGGTCTTGCCGTCGAAGCCCATGTCGCGGCCCTGCGCGCACTCGGCCTCGAAGCCGTCCGCGTCGTCGAGGCCGTTGAAGACGCCGTCGAGGATGTCGAGTCCCTCGGCGCGGGCGGCGGCGAGCGCCTGCATCAGCCAAGGCAGCATCGCCGCGCGCCCCGGCAGGAGCCGCGCCCGAGTCTCCTTGGCGAGGTCGTTCGTGCCCATCACGAGGCAGGCGAGCCGGTTGAGCGGGTCGCGCGCCGCGGCGGCGATCTGGGCGACGTGCAGGATCGCGGCGGGCGTCTCGACCATGGCCCAGATCCGCGTGGTGTGCGGCGCGCCGAGCGCGTCGAGGCGGGCGCCGACGCGGCCGAGATCCTCGGGCGCGGACACTTTCGGCACCAGCACGGCGGCCGGTCGGCAGGCGGCGGCGGCCTTCAGGTCCTCCTCGCCCCAGGGCGTGTCGAGCCCGTTGATGCGTACCACCACCTCCCGATGGCCGAAGCCACCGGCGTGGACCGCCTCGTACACCTTCCCGCGGGCAGCCTCCTTCGCGTCCGGCGCGACCGAATCCTCGAGGTCGAGGAGCAGCACGTCGGTGTCGAGGCTCTTCGCCTTCTCGAGCGCGCGGGCGTTCGAGCCCGGCATGTAGAGGGCGCTGCGGCGGGGGCGGATCGGGGTCATACCGGCTCTCTCGGCGTCTCGTCACGGGGCTCGCGCGATCCTAGTCCCGCCCGCGCCGCGCGCCACCCCACGAAAAGGATGATGCGACCCGAATCCGCCACTCGGGATCAGGCCGTGGCGGCGAGCGCCCGCGCCGCCTTCGCCTCGTAGCGCGCGACGATCGCGCTCATGTCGCCGAGCGCCCGCACGCCCGCGTGCGAGCGCGACGCCCAGGCGAGCTCGCCGTCGATGCGGGTGCCGTCGTCCCAGACGATGGACACGCGCGCACCGGGCTCGAGCGCGCGCCCGCGCGCATCCGTCCCTGCGAGCGCGATCTTGAGCCCCGAGCGGCAGACGTCGACGAGGCTCGCCGCGAGGTCGCGCCCGTCGACGACGAGCGCGACGCGGTCGTCGGCATGCACGCGCGTCTCCGCACGCCGGTCGGCGACGTCTTCCGCCACGCCGCCGGCGAACTCCTCCACCGCCCGCGCCATCTCGTCGGCGACGTCGGCGACACGGTCGGAGACGGCGCGCACCTGGTCGGCCTCGGCCCTGGCCTTCTCGATGGCGCCCGTGACGACCTCGAGGCTGCCGGCCACGCCGGCGGACCCCTCTGCCGCTCGGCCGATCGCCTGCGCGATGTCGCGGGTGGAGCCGTCCTGCACCGCGACGGCGCCGGCCAGGGCCTCGGCGAGGGTGGCGATCTCGCCGATCGTCCCCGCGATCGTGTCGATGGAGCCGACAGCGTCGCCGGTGGCACCCTGGATGCCGGCGATCTGGCCTGCGATCTCCTCGGTCGCGCGGGCGGTCTGCTCGGCCAGCGTCTTCACCTCCGCGGCGACGACGGCGAAGCCGCGCCCGGCCTCGCCGGCACGCGCGGCCTCGATCGTGGCGTTGAGCGCGAGCAGGTTGGTCTGCTCCGCCACGTCGCGGATCAGCGCCACCACCTCGCCGATCGTCTCCGCGCCGCGGGCGAGGACGCCGACGGTGGCGGTGGCGTGCTCGGCGACGGCCTGGGCGTGCGCGACGCGCTCGCTCGTGGCCCGCGCCTGGCCTGCGATCTCGCGGATCGAGCCCGCCAGCGCCTCGCTCGAGGTGCCGACCGAGCGCACGTTCTCGTCGGCCTGGGCCGAGGCGGCGCCGGCGGTCCGGGCCTGGTCGGCGGCCGCGGCGCTGACCGTCGTCAGGCGCGCGGACGTCTCGCTCATCGCACCGGTCTCGGCGGCGAGCGCGCCCTCGACCCGCGCGGCGGTGTCGCGGAAGCGCTGCACGAGGCCCTCGATCCGGTCCTGGCGCAGCAGCTCCTTCTCGCGGTCGGCGCGGGCCTGGTTCTCGAGCCGCACACGAGCGACGGCATTGTCGCGGAAGATCGCCAGCGCGCGGCCCATGTCGGCGACCTCGTCTCGTCCGTCGAGCGCGGCGAGGTCGACCTGGGCCGCGCCGCCGGCGAGCGCGGTCATCGCCTCGGTGGCGCGCACGATGCGGCCCGCGACCCGGACCTGGAAGTAGCGTACGGCGAGACCCGCCGCGGCGAGGCCGGCGAGCGACAGGACGAGGATGGCGACGAGCTTCGCCGTCGCGCGGGCGCGCAGGGCGTCGGCCTCGGCGATGTTGGCGCGCGCCGCGGCGACGACCACGTCGACCGCGGTGGCGAGCGCCTCGGAGGAGCGCACGAAGAAGGTCTCGAAATCGACCGGGTAGTCGGCGTCGTCGCCGGCGGCGTAGAGCGCGCGGCGCAGGGCGACGTAGTCGTCGAAATAGACCCGGCGCATCTGCGCGAGCGCCCGCGTCACCGCGGGATCGAGCTCGGCGCGCTCGGCGAGGCTCCGCGTCAGGTCCCAGGACTGCAGCACCCGACCGTGCGCTTCGTGCATCTCGGGCAGGTTCTCCGCGGTCAGCGGGGCGCCCAGCGCGGTGGCGATGGCGAAGTAGGTGCGCTCGCGTCCGCCGTACTCGCGGATGATCCAGGCGCGCTGCATCAGGAGATCGTGCGCGGCGATCGACGCGGGCGTCTCGTTGGCCGCCGGGCGTACGAGGTCGCCGAGCCCGTTCATCGCGGCGATGGTCTCCTTGAGCCTCGCGATGGTGGCGGCGTCGGCGCCGCGGCGCTCGGGCGCGGCGACGGCGAGCGCCGGGTCGATCGCGGCGCGGATCTCGGCGAGCGCAGCGCGATGCCGGTCCAGGCCGGCGACGAACGCCGGCTTGCCGTGGCGGTCGACAGCCGGTGAAGGTGGTACGAGGTCTGCGATTAGTGCGGCGACGTTGACTGACGGCGCCTCGTGCATGGCC
>JBNPEA010000006.1:0-31401 GCA_051117315.1 Salinarimonas sp.
ACATGCTCCGAAACCCGAAGGACAAGCACTCCCTCAAGGTCCGCAAGAAGGTCGCCGCCATCGACGAGGATTACATGGAGGCGCTGGTCCGTCAGGCACCGCCGTTAACCTGAGGCGATTCCCCTGCCGCGAAGGTGCCGCTCAGCCCTTCGCCTTCGTGCGCTCACCGCGCCATCGTCTCGATCACCACCCGCGCCGCCGCCTCGCTCGGCGTTTCGCCGCCGAGGTCCATGGCGGCGTCGATGCGGGCCATGGCGTCGAGCTGGGCCTGCCGCGCGGGACCCTCGACGCACAGGGGCGCGAGGGCGGCGGCGAGCGTGTCGCCGCGGCATTCGCCCTGGATGAACTCGGGGAACACCTTGCCGCCGAGCACCAGGTTCGCGAGCACGATCGTGTCGATGGTGAGCAGCCATTTCAGCTGCTCCTCGAGCTTCGAGACCTTGTAGGCCACGACCATGGGCACGCCCGCGAGCGCCAGCTCGAGGGTCACGGTCCCCGACGCCGCGAGGGCGACGTGGGCGCGGCGAAAGGCGGCGCGCTTGGCCGTCTCGCCGCGCACGATCGTGGGCGGGCGTGGCCACCCGTGCACGCCGGCCTCGATCAGCGGCAGGACGTGGTCGACCGCCGGCAGCGTCACCGACAGCTCCCGGCCGAGCGCCGCCTCGAGCCGCGCGAGCGCCTCGCCGAAGGGCGCCATCAGGCGGGAGACCTCCGAGCGGCGGCTGCCGGGCAGCACGAGGAGCTCCAGCGGCCCCTCGCCGATCGGCCGGCGCTCGCCGGGGCCGGGGCGCAGCGCCTGCGTGTGCTCGATCAGTGGATGGCCCACGTAGGTACAGGCCGGGCCGCCGAGCCGCGCGTGCGCGGCGGGCTCGAAGGGCTTCAAGGCGAGCACGTGGTCGACATAGGCCCGCATCGCCTTCGCGCGGCCCGGTCTCCAGGCCCAGACGGTGGGCGAGACGTAGTTGATGACCACGAGCCCCGGCAGCCGCTTGCGGGCGCGCCGGGCGACGCGGTGGGTGAAGTCGGGGCTGTCGATCAGGACGAGCGCGTCCGGCTTCGCCGCGACGACCGCCGTCGCGGTCTCGTCGATCCGGCGCAGCAGCGAGGGCAGCCGGGCGATGACGGGGAGGATGCCCATCACCGAGATCTCAGCCATGGGAAACAGGCTGTCGAGCCCCGCATCGGCCATGCGGGCGCCGCCGACGCCGACGAAGCGTGCCCCCGGCAGGCGGGCGCGCAGCGTGCGCATCAGCCCGGCGCCGAGCGCGTCGCCGGATTCCTCCCCGGCGATCAGGTAGATCAGCGGCGCATCGCTCAAGCGGGGACCTCCTCGGGCCGATCGGGGTGGACGCCGACGAGGAAGAGCCCCGCCCGGTCCGCCTGCGCGATCATGGCGTCGCGCTCGATCGTCAGCGTCGCGCCGGCCCCGAGCGCGATGCCGGCGAGCCCGGCGCGGGCGGCGTTGCGAACGGTGCGCGGGCCGCTGGCCGCGAGGTCGACGCGGTGGTCCTGCCCCGCCTTCGCGGCCTTGACGAGAACCCCGCCGCAGGGCTTCGCCCGGCGCAGGCCGAAGAACCCGAGCCCAAGCGCCCGCCCGAGCCCGAGCCCGCCGACCCGCGCGAGCATGCGGTCGGTCCCCTCGTAGCCCTCGATGGCGACGACGCGGCTCTCGACGGCGACGCAGGCCTGGCCGACGTCGAAGGGCGAGAGGGCGGACAGGCAGGCGAACCCGGTGGCGATCGCCGCCTGTGCCTCCGGCCCGGGCCGAACGGCGCCGAGAACGCCGGCGGGCGCGAGCAGGTCGGGCGCGATCTCGTGGGCGCCGACGACCCGGTGGCCCTGCTCTTCCAGGAGCGCCACGACACCGCGCAGGAGGTGGTCGTCGCCGCGGGCGAACAGCTCGGCGAGCTCGCGCCTGTTGCGCCAGGCGGCGGCGCCGTTGCCGAGCGCGGCGGGAGAGGGACGCGTCACGCCGCCGGCGAGCACCACCGCGGCGGGACGCCAGGCGGCGAGCTGGTCGAGGATGCCGGTCACGTCGAGCAGGCTCATCGTGCGATCGGCGCGGCGGCGCACGGCGGCGTCGGCGAAACCCCTGAGCGCGATCACCCGGCGCGGGCGCGCCGCGGCGTCGAGCGCGCCGAGGAGGACCTCCGGCAGCGCCCCCGCCCCGGCGACGACGACGACCGGTCCCTCCCCGCTCCGCTCCCCGTCCCCCGTGCCGGACACGATCAGCCGCCCGCGCCCGGCGTCATGATCGAGCGACGCCCGGCGCTGCGCACGAAGGCGAGGATCTCGCGCACCTGCGGGCTGTCGCCGTGGGCCGCCTCGACCGCCTCGGCCCGCTCGGCCAGCGTGCCCTCCCCCGAGAACAGCTCCCGGTAAGCGTGGCGCAGGATGTGGATCGCCTCGCGCGACACGCCGCGGCGCTTCAGCCCCACCAGGTTGAGCCCGGCGAGATCGGCGCGGTTGCCGATGGCCATGCCGTAGGGAATGACGTCGTGCTCCACCGCAGCGAGCCCGCCCACGAAGGCGTAGGCCCCGATGCGCACGAACTGGTGGATGCCCGCCCCGCCGCCGACGATGGCGTAATCGCCGATCGTGACGTGCCCACCGAGCATGGCGGTGTTGGTGAGGACGACATGGTCGCCGATCCGGTTGTCGTGGGCGACGTGGGCGTAGGCGAGAATGAAGCAGCGGTCGCCGACCCGCGTCTCGCCGCCGCCATGCGGCGTGCCGCGATGCATCGTCACCGCCTCGCGGATCGTGCAGTCGGCGCCGACCACGAGCCGCGTCGGGCTGCCGTCGTACTTGACGTCCTGCGGCGGGCCGCCGAGGCAGGCGAAGGGGTGGATGCGCGTGCGCGCGCCGATCGTCGTGTGTCCCTCGACGACGACGTGGCTCTCCAGCACGACGCCCTCGCCGAGCGTCACGTCGGCGCCGACGCGGCAGAAGGGGCCGACCGCGACGCCCGCGCCGAGGGTGGCGCCGTCCTCGACGATGGCGTTCGGATGAATCGTCGCGCTCACGTGAGCACCAGCATCGCCGACAGCTCGGCCTCCGCCACGAGCGTGCCGTCGACATAGGCCTCGCCGCGATACCACCACATGGCGCGGCGCTGGTTGAGCTTGGTCATGTGGTACTCGAGCACGTCGCCGGGCTGGACGGGCTTGCGGAACTTGACCTTGTCCATCGTCATGAAGAACACCTGCTCGGGCTTCTTCTTCTCGGCGCGCTGGCTCAGCACGCAGATGGCGCCCGCGGTCTGCGCCATGCCCTCGCAGATCATCACGCCCGGGAAGATCGGCCGCGTCGGGAAGTGGCCGGTGAACTGCGGCTCGTTGAAGGTGACGTTCTTGATGCCGACGCAGGCACGGTCACCGTCGATGTCGCGGATGCGGTCGACCAAGAGGAATGGGTAGCGATGCGGCAGCAGCTCGAGGATCTCGACGATGTCGACGGCCTCCAGCGTCCTCGGCGTCGTCCCGTCGGTCGTCTCGGTCATGCTCTCGTCTCCTCAGCGTCGGTGACGCGGCGCGTGCGCGGCGCGCCTGTCGGCGCGACGCTGCGTCGGGCGCTCGGCGTCGGGGTCTCAGTCGCCGTCGTCTTTGGCGGAAACGCGCCGCGATGCAAGCGTTTTGACGGCCGTGATCTCGCGGAACCACTCGCGCAGAGGCTTGGCCGGCGTGCCGCCCCAGCGCGCGCCCGGCGGCACGTCGCCGTTGACGTTGGAGGTCGCCGCGATCTGCGCACCGGCGCCGATGGTGACGTGGCCGATCACGCCGACCTGGCCGCCCAGGACGACGAAGTCCCCGAGCGTCGCCGAGCCGGAGATGCCGACCTGGGATACGATCACGCAGTGGCGGCCGATCACCACGTTGTGGCCGATCTGCACGAGGTTGTCGATCTTCGTCCCCTCGCCGATCACCGTGTCGCGGCCCGAGCCCCGATCGATCGTGCAGTTCGCGCCGATCTCGACGTCGTCCTGGATGACCACGCGCCCGATCTGCGGCACCTTGGCGTGGCCGCGCGGGCCCATGGCGAAGCCGAAACCGTCCTGCCCGACACGCACGCCCGGATGCAGGATCACGCGATTGCCGACGAGCGCATTGGCGAGCGTCACGCCCGCCGAGATGGCGCAGTCGCGGCCGATCCGGCAATGCGGGCCGACCACGGCGTTGGCGCACACGACGGTGCCCTTGCCGATCTCCGCATGCGGGCCGACGACGGCGCCGGGATCGACCGTGGCGCCGTGCTCGATGCGCGCGGTCGGATGCACCAGCGCACCATGGGAGACGCCCAGCGCCTCGAAGCACGAGCCCGGGCGCGTCGCGCTGGGGTGCAGCCGTGACAGCACCGCGGCGAAGGCACGGTAGGGCTCGGCGCAGACGAGGGCGAGAGCGCCCGCGGGCACCCGCTCGGCGAAGCGCCGCGAGACCAGCACCACGCCCGCCGCCGTCGTCGCGAGCGCCTCGGCGTAGAGCGGGTTGTCCATATAGGCGAGGCTGTGCGGCCCGGCCCGATCGAGCGGCACCGCCTCGTCGAGGAGGGCCTGCGGATCGGCGCCGTCGGGCAGGGTCGCGCCCGCGAGATCGGCGACCTCGCCGAGCGGGATCGGCCCGGATTTCGGGAAGAAGACGGGCTCCGGCAAGGCGGTCTCCTGGCTACGGCTGCGGCGGCACCGGGCCGGCAGGCCCGGCGCGCGGGCGTGCGCCTCCTGCATGAAACGAACGGGCGCGCGGAGGGCTCCATCCCCCGCGCGCCCGAAATCGTCGCGTCCCTCGGCGCCCGCCTTCGGCGGGCGTGGGCGCCTCAGAAGCTCGTGCCGCCCGAGAAGCGGAAGGACTGCGTGCGATCGGCGTCGGCCTTGGAGAGGACGTACGCGTAGTCGAACCGCAGCGGGCCGAGCGGCGAGGCCCACAGCAGGCTCGCGCCGATCGAGGAGCGGATCTCGTCGTTCTCCTGCACCCGGATGGTCTGCCCGCCGGAGAAGACCGTGCGGCCCTGGTAGTCCACCAGCGTGCCCGCATCGGCGAAGACCGCGCCGCGGAAGCCGAAATCGCGCGGCAGAAGCGGCAGCGGGAACTGCACCTCGAGTGAGCCGCCGAAATAGGTGGTGCCGCCAATGGCGTTCGCCACGTCGCCGGTCGAGACGTCTCGCGGGCCGATTCCGGAGGACTCGAAGCCGCGCACCAGCGACGAGCCGAGGAAGAAGTGGTCGAGGATGCGCAGGTCGTCGCCGCCGAGCGCCGAGATGTGGCCGCCCTGGACCCGGGCGATGCCGACCACGTCCTCGAACAGCTCCTGATAGTAGCGCGCGTCCGCGGTGATGCGGAAGAACTCCGAGTCGCCGCCGAGGCCCGCGATCTCCGGCCGGATCTCGGCGAAGATGCCCTCGCGCGGGTTGCGCGGGTTGTCGAGCGAGTTGAACGTGAAGGTCAGCCCGACGAGCGAGGTCACCGTCTCGCCGGCGGCCTCCTTGATCGCGAGCGACGCCTCGCCGTTCGCGGCGACGTTGTCGCGGAACGCGACGGGGACGTCGATGTCCTGCTGGTAGAGCGAGTAGCGCGCCGTGACGGAGAACTGCTCCGTGATCGGCACCCCGAAGCGGAGGGTTCCGCCGGTGGTGCGCGTGTCGTAGCGGCCGGTGTCGGACGCCTCCGAGAAGCGCGAGAACAGGTCGACGCCCGCCGCGACCCGATAGCCGAGGAAGTACGGCTCGGTGAACGAGAAGTCGAAGCCCTGCGTGCGCTCGCCCCAGGAGCCGGCGATGCGAACCGCCTGGCCGCGCCCGAGGAAGTTCGCCTCCGAGAGCGAGACCTCGCCGATGAAGCCGTCCGAGGTGGAGTAGCCGCCGGCGACGGAGAACGAGCCGGTCGGCCTGTCCTCGACGTCGATGTTGAGGACCACGCGATCCGGCGACTGGCTCGGCTCGTTGGAGATGCGCACGCGCTCGAAGAAGCCGAGCGCGTTCAGCCGCCGCTCGGCCCGGTCGATCAGCACCTTGTTGTAGGGGTCGCCTTCGCCGAGGTCGAGCTCGCGCCGGATGACGTAGTCGCGGGTGCGGGTGTTGCCGCGGATGTTGATCCGCTCGATGTAGACCCGCGGTCCCTCCTCGACGATGTAGGTGATGTTGACGACGCCGGCGACCGGGTCTCGCTCGCCCGCCGGGCGCACCTGGGCGAAGGCGTAGCCGCGCCGCGCCACCTCGGTCGTCAGGTCGACGAGCGTGCGCTCGACGGCGGTGGCGTCGTAGACCTGGCCCTCGCGGGTGAGCACCCGGCGGCGCAGCTCCTCGGTGGCGACGTCGGGGATGCGCGAGTCCACGGCGACGCTGCCGACGCGGTACTGCTGGCCTTCCTCGACGGCGATCTCGATGACGTAGCCCTCGCGCTGCGGGTCGAACTGGACGTTCGTGCCCACGACGCGGAAGTCGGCGTAGCCCTTGCGGAGATAGTAGCGGCGGATCAGCTCGAGGTCGGCGGCGAGGCGGTCCGGATCGTAGACGTCCGTCGTCTTGAGGAACGACAGGATGTTCGACTCCGTCGTGGTCATCACCTCGCGCAGGCGCCCGTCCGAGAAGACCTCGTTGCCGGTGAAGCTGATCTCCCGGACGCCGGTCTTCGTGCCCTCGTCGACGGTGAACACGACGTCGATGCGGCCGTCCGGCAGGTCGACGATGCGCGAGCTCACGGTCGCCAGCCCGCGGCCGGTGCGGCGGTAGATCTCCTGGAGACGAGCGACGTCCGCGGCGATGGTGGCCGGATTGTAGGGCTGGCGGGCGCGGGTCTGCAGCTCGGGCAGCAGCGCCTCGCTCTGCAGGCGCCGGTTCCCCTCGAAGGCGACCCGGTTGATGATCTGGTTCTCGACGACCGTGACGACGAGCTGCCCGCCCTGGCGGCCGACGCGCACGTCGGAGAAGAATCCGGTGGCGACGAGGTTGCGCCGTGCCTCTTCCGGGCTCACGCCGGTGACGTAGGCGCGGATGGTGTCGTCGCCGATACGGCTGTTGCCGCGTACCACGACCTGCTGCGCCAGCGCCTCGCTGACGGTGAAGGTCGCCATCAGCGCCGCCAGTGCGACGGAGGTCCGCTTCGCCGCTCTACGCCGGCGTTCCACTGTCATCGACATGTAATAGCCCGTCTCGTTCTTGATTGCCACGGGTTGCCACCCGGACCGGCAGGCTCTGCGACGCCCCCCGACCGTTCTGGTCAATTTCCGCTTCTAACCGAGTCGTGCGGTCAAGCAACAGCCGTGTCGTCCACCCGGGCGTATTTCTGCCCCGGCGTGGCCTTCGTGTCACGTCCCGTCGGGCGTCAACGGGTTGATAAGGTGAACGATATCGTTCCAGGTGGCGAAGAGCATCAGGAAGATGACCAGCGCGAAGCCGATGCGGAAGCCGATCTCCTGGGCGTTCTCGCTCAGGGGCCGCCCCCGCGCCGCCTCGACCGCGTAGAACATCAGGTGGCCGCCGTCGAGCATCGGCACGGGGAAGAGGTTGATCAGCCCGATCGAGACGGAGAGCACCGCCATCAGCGTGATCAGGGAGACGATCCCGCCCGCCTCGGCGACGTCGCCGGAGACCTTGGCGATGCGGATCGGGCCCGACAGCTGGTCGGCGCTCTCGCGCCCGGTGATCAGCTGGCCGAGATAGTCGAACGTGCTCACCACTACGAAATAGAGCGCGTAGGGACCGGGCCCGAGCGCCTCGATCGGCCCGTACTCGATGTGGCGGATGGCGTCGGGCGAGCTCGCCGCCTGGATGCCGAGCATGCCGATGCGCTGGGCGCCGAAGGCGGTCTCGGCGATGCGGCGCTCCGGCGTCGCCTCGAGCGTCACGAGGCTCCCGTCGCGCTCGACCACGACCGACAGCTGGTCGTCCGCGGAGGAGGAGACGATGCGCTGCATGTCGTTGAAGCTGACGATGGAGCGCCCGTCGATCTCGACGATCAGGTCGCCGGGCATGAAGCCCGCGCGCTCCGCTGCGCTGCCCTCGAGCACGACGTCGACCTGCGGCGCCAGCACCGTGCGACCGTTGGCCCAGAACACGCCCGCGAAGACCAGGATGGCGAGGATGAAGTTCGCGATCGGCCCGGCGGCGACGATCGCCGCGCGCTGCGCCACGGGCTTGTGGTGGAAGCTCTTCGACTTGTCCGCGGCGCTCATCTGCGAGAGGCCCTCGTTGTCGGGCGTCGAGGCGGCGCCGGCGTCGCCGAAGAACTTGACATAGCCGCCGAGCGGGACGGCGCAGACCTTCCAGCGCGTGCCGTGCCGGTCGTTCCAGCCGACGAGCTCGGGGCCGAAGCCGATCGAGAAGGCCTGCACCCCGACGCCGCACCAGCGGCCGACGAGGAAGTGCCCCATCTCGTGCACGAAGACCACGATCGCCAGGACGAAGATGAAGGGCACGAGATAGCCGAAGAGGATGTCGACGGCTCCGCCGCCGATCGCGCTCAGGAATTCCATCTCGTTCTCCCTCGGCCGCGTCCGCGCGGCGTCGTCCCGTGTGGTCGGCGGGCGGCCCCCGCCCCCCCGTGTCGTCCGTATCCTGTTCAGATCGGGCGCGCGGTCCGATCTTGCAAGATTTCCTCGGTGCGTGCGCGTGTTTCCGCATCCAGCGTTAACGCGTCCTCGACGCTCCCGGGCGCCGGCAGGCCGGCGGCGGCCATGCCGTCCAGCGCCGCCTCCACGGTGTCGGCGATGCCGAAGAAGCCGATGCGCCCAGCGCAGAAGGCCGCGACCGCGACCTCGTTCGCGGCGTTGAGCACCGTCGGCGCGCCGCCGCCCGCGGCCATGGCGGCCTGCGCCAGCGCCAGACAGCGGAAGCGCTCGGTGTCGGCGCACTCGAAGGTGAAGCCGCCCAGCGCCGCGAAGTCGACCCGCGGCAGGTCGAGATCGAGCCGCGCGCCGTCCACCGCCAGCGCATTGACGATGGGGATGCGCATGTCCGGCGCACCGAGCCCCGCCGTGATCGAGCCGTCGCGCCAGTGCACGAGCCCGTGCACGATGGATTGCGGATGCACCAGCACCTCGAGCCGCTCGGCGGGCATGGCGAACAGGTGGTGGGCCTCGATCAGCTCGAGGCCCTTGTTCATCAGGGTGGCCGAATCGATCGAGATCTTGGCGCCCATCGACCAGGTCGGGTGCTTGAGCGCCTCCTTGACGGTGGCGCGGGCCAGGCGCTCGCGCTCCCAGGTGCGGAAGGGGCCGCCGGATGCCGTCAGCGTCAGGGCCGTGACGTCCTCGCGCCGGCCGGCGCCGAGCGCCTGCTCCAGCGCGTTGTGCTCGGAATCGACCGCGCGCAACGTCACGCCGAGCCGGCGCGCCTGCGCCATGAAGGCCGTGCCCGCGGAAACGAGGCATTCCTTGTTGGCCAGCGCGATGGTGCGGCCGGGGCGCATCGCCGCGACCGTCGGCGCCAGCCCCGCGGCGCCGGAGATGGCGGCGAGCACCACGTCCGCGTCACGGGTGGCGGCCTCCATGACGGCGGCCGCGCCGGCGCCGCAGGCGATGCCGCTGCCCGAGAGCGCGTCCTTCAGCGCCGGGCCCGCCGCCTCGTCCGCCACCGCCGCGAAGCGCGCGCCGAGCGCCACCGCGAGATCGGCCAGCGCCCCCGCGTCGCGTCCGCCGACGACGGCCTCGACGACGAAGCGATCGGCATGCGCGCGCACCACGTCCGCCGTGGAGCGGCCGACCGAGCCGGTCGCGCCCAGGATGGTGATGCGGCGCGGCTCGGGCGTCGGCGCCTCGTTCATGTCCGGCATGAGCCCTCCCGGGTTGCCCGTTCCTTATGCGGCAGAGCGCAGCGCGTGTCACCAGCGCGAGCGTCGCCCGCGCGGCTCGTCCCCGCGCGCGCCGTCAGCCGGCGACCGTCGACAGCCCCAGCCCGAGGAGCACGAAGGCGCAGACCGCGACGAAGGCGTCGATCCGGTCGAGCACGCCGCCGTGGCCCGGGATGAGCCTGCTCGAATCCTTGACCTTGAAATGGCGTTTCAGCGCCGATTCGGCGAGATCCCCGATCTGCCCGACGACGGACGCGACGGCGGCCAGCGCCACCAGCGCCGCCCACGGCAGCGGCCGCTCCCAGCCGGCCAGGGTCCCCACCATGGCGACGAACGTGCCCGCCAGCGTGCCGGCGACGAGACCGCCGAAGAAGCCCGACCAGGTCTTGCCGGGGCTGATTCGCGGCGCGAGCTTCGGCCCGCCCAGCGCGCGCCCGGTGAAGTAGGCGGCGATGTCCGTGCCCCAGACGACGGCGAAGATCCACAGGAGCCCGGTGAGGCCGAGCACCGGGCTCTCGCGCACGAGGACCGGCGCCGTCGCCAGGATCACGACGACGGCGAAGCCGACGAGGCCCCAGCCCCGATCGCGCCCGCGCCGGCCGAAGAGCAGGATGGCCGCCGGGAACACGACGAGCCACATGAGCGCCGCCTGCGGCGCCTCGATCATCACCGAGACCGCGACCGCGATGAGCCCCATGAAGGTCGCCGCCCACAGCGGCTCGCGACGCTCGGGCTTCGTCACGTCCATCCATTCGTGGGCGGCGGCGCTCGCCGCGAGCAGCCAGAACAGGCCGGTCGCCCAGCCACCCGCCCAGGCGCTGCCGAGCGCGAGCGCCACGAGCACGAGTGCCGAGAGGAGCCGGATGCCGGTCTCCGAGCGCAGGAAGCCGCGCTCGTCGCCACGCGGGGCGGGAGGCGGCATGTCAGAGCGTCCGCGGGCCGAGCCCGCCGAAGCGGCGCTCGCGGCAGGCGTACTCGGCGAGCGCCGTCTCGAAGGCCTCGCGCCCGAAGTCCGGCCACAGGTCCGGCAGGAAGACGAGCTCCGAATAGGCGCTCTGCCAGGGCAGGAAGTTCGAGATACGCTGCTCGCCGGAGGTCCGCAGGACGAGATCGGGGTCGGGGATGTCGTGCGTGTCGAGGGCGGCCGAGAGCCTGTCGACGGTGATGTCCTGCGCAGAGAGCCGGCCCGCGGCGACCTCCTCGGCCAGCCGTCGCGCGGCCCGGGCGATCTCCTGCCGGCCGCCGTAGTTGAAGGCGACGACGAGGGTGAGGCCGGTATTGGCGCGCGTCAGCGTCTCCGCCTCCCGCAGTACGCCCACGATGTCGGCCGGGAGCCCGTCGCGCTCGCCGATGATGCGCACGCGCACCCCGTTGCGGTGGAGCGTCGCCAAGTCCTTGCGCACGAAGTGCTTGAGGAGGCCCATCAGGTCGGAGACCTCCTCGGCCGGGCGCGTCCAGTTCTCGGCCGAGAACGAGTAGAGCGTCAGGTAGCGCACCCCCGCCTCGCCCGCGAGCTCGACGGCGCGGCGCACGGCCTCGACGCCGCGGCGATGGCCCTCGACCCGCGGCAGGCCGCGGCGCGCGGCCCAGCGCCCGTTGCCGTCCATGATGATGGCGACGTGGCGCGGCACGGCGGCCGCGCCGTGGCGCGGAGCGGCCGCCTCCTCGGCGGGGCGCGCGGCGAGCGCGGCCTGAGCGGCGCCGTCAGCGGGCATGCGCTGGCTCCGGTGCGGCGGCGCCGCTGTCGCGCCCGTGCGTCATGATCTTCGGGTTCCTTGCGGCGGGGAGATCCATGCGGGCCGGCTCAGACCTGCATGATCTCCTTCTCCTTGGCGGCGACGACCGAATCGACCTCGGCGACGTGCTCGTCGGTGACCTTCTGCACCTCGGTCGCGTGGCGCTTCTCGTCGTCCTGGGAGAGGAGACCGTCCTTCTCCAGCTTCTTCAACGTATCGAGGCCGTCGCGGCGCACGTGGCGGATGGCGACGCGGGCCTCCTCCGCATACTTGTGCGCGACCTTGACCATCTCCTTGCGGCGCTGTTCGTTCATCTCGGGGATGCGCAGGCGGATGACCTGGCCTTCGGTCTGCGGGTTGAGCCCGAGATCCGACTCGCGGATCGCCTTCTCCACCGCGCCGACCATGCCGCGATCCCAGACCTGCACGGAGAGCAGGCGCGGCTCGGGGACGGAGATCGTCGCGACCTGGTTCATCGGCATCGCGGCGCCGTAGGCCTCGACGGTGATCGGCTCGACGAGGCTCGCGGAGGCGCGGCCGGTGCGCAGGCCGGACAGGTCGTGCTTCAGGGACGCCACCGCACCCTGCATCCGCCGCCGAACGTCGTTGATGTCGAAATCGTCGCTCATCGGTCTCTCGCCTCAATGCCAATTGCGACCCGGCTTACGCCGATGGCGGCCCGGCATCAAGGGGCGACGACCGTCGCGGGTGCGCTGCCCTCCAGGATGGCGGCGACCGAGGAGGGCGGGTGCACGCTGCCGACGACGATCGGCAGGCGCTGCTCGCGGGCCAGCGCGAAGGCGGCGGTGTCCATGACCTTGAGGTCTGCGGCGATCGCCTCGTCGTGCGTGAGGCGCTCGAAGCGCTTCGCGTTCGGGTCGCGCTTGGGGTCGGCGGAATAGACGCCGTCGACCTGTGTGGCCTTGAGGACGGCGTCGCAGCGCAGCTCGGCGGCGCGCAGCACGGCGGAGGTGTCGGTGGTGAAGAACGGGTTGCCGGTGCCGCCGGCCAGCACCACGACCTGACCCTTGTCGAGGTGGTGCAGGGCGGGCTGGCGGGCGTAGGTCTCGCAGATCGTCGGCATCGACACCGCCGACATGGTGCGCGCCGGCACGCCGGCGGCGTTGAGCGCGGTCTCGAGGGCGAGAGAGTTCATCACGGTGGCGAGCATGCCCATCGAATCGGCGGTCGCCCGGTCGATCCAGCCGGCCGCCGACATGCGCGCGCCGCGGATGATGTTGCCGCCGCCGATGACGAGCGCGATCTGGAAGCCGGCCTCCTGAGCGCGGGCGATGTCGCCGGCGAGCGACGCGAGCGTCTGCGCCTCGAGCCAGTACCCGTCGGGCGCCTGCAGCGCCTCGCCCGAGAGCTTCACCAGGATGCGCTTGTAGGGCATCGACACGCCGCCGTCTCCATCTTTGCCGCGACCGGGGTGGCGGACCGGGCGGCGCGCGGGCCGCGCGTCCCTCGTCCGCATACGAGAGCGGCGGCGCCCGGGGGCGCCGCCGCGCAGCACGTCAGGCCTTGACGCCGGCCTGGGCGGCGACCTCGGCCGCGAAGTCGCTCTCTTCCTTCTCGATGCCCTCGCCGAGCGCGTAGCGGACGAAGCCGCCGATCGCGATCGGCGCGCCAACCTTGGCCTCGGCCTCCTTGAGCACCTGCGCGACGCTCTTGGACGGGTCGTGGACGAAGGACTGCTCCAGGAGGGTGACCTCCTTGTAGTAGGACTTCAGGCCGCTCTCGACGATCTTCTGCATGACGTGATCCGGCTTGCCGGCGTTCTTGTCGCGCAGGATAGCCGACTCGCGCTCCAACGTCGCCGCATCGACGCCCGAGGCGTCGACCGCGACCGGGTTCGTGGCGGCGATGTGCATGGCGATCTGGCGGCCGAGCGTGGCGAGCGCGTCGGTGTTCGAGCCTGCGGACTCGAGCGCGACGACGACGCCGATCTTGCCGAGGCCCTCGGCCACCGCGCCGTGCACGTAGGAGGCGATGACGCCCTGGCCGACCGTGACCTTCGCCGTGCGGCGCACGGTCATGTTCTCGCCGATCGTGGCGATGAGCTCCTGGAGCGTCTCGCCGACCGTGCCCGAGCCGCCGGGATAGCCGGCCGCGGTGAGGCCGTCGACGGTGCCGTCCGTGTCCAGCACCAGCTTGGCGGCCTGGGAGACGAAGGCCTGGAACTGCTCGTTGCGGGCGACGAAGTCGGTCTCGGAGTTCACCTCGACCATGCCGGCGGCCTTGCCGTCACGCAGCTCGACGGCGACGAGGCCCTCGGCGGCGACGCGGCCGGCCTTCTTGGCGGCCTTGGCGAGGCCCTTCTTGCGCAGCCAGTCGACCGCGGCCTCGATGTCGCCGTCGGTCTCGCCCAGGGCGTTCTTGCAGTCCATCATGCCCGCGCCGGTCTTCTCGCGCAGGTCCTTCACCATCGCCGCGGTGATGTTCGCCATGATCTCGGGTCTCCGTCATGAAAGGAGCCCGGCGGTCCGCTGTTCGGCACGCCGGGCTGATGTCGTCACGGGTGCGTCGATACCGACATCGCACGAATGCGACGCGGCGATGACGCTCGGGCTGATTACGCCGCGGCGGCCTCGAGCATGGCGCGCGCCTGCGCCACCCAGCCATTCTGCGCGATCTTGCCGTTCAGCTTCAGGTCCGCGTCGAGCGCCGCGGCCTCCTCGTCGGTCAGCGCCGCGATCTGCCAGTAGTGGAACACGCCGCCGTCGGTGAGGGTCTGCTCCAGCTCCGGGCCGACGCCGGTGAGCTTCGAGAGGTCGTCGGGCGCGCCGCGCGGGGCGGCCAGGCGCTCGAACCGGTCGGTCTGCTCCATGGTGACATCCACCGGCGCCTCGGCCGGGCCGGCCGAAGCGGCCGTTTCGATCTCGGGCAGCTCCTCGACCATCGGGGCCTCGGAAGCACCGACGTCGATGCCCAGGTCGCCCTGCGAGCGGGAGATACCGTCGAGCGCGGCGCGGGCGATCAGGTCGCAGTAGAGCGCGATGGCGCGGCCCGCGTCGTCGTTGGCCGGGATCGGGTAGGTGATGCCGTCGGGATCGCAGTTCGTGTCGACGATGGCCGCGACCGGGATGCCGAGGCGCGTCGCCTCCTTCACCGCCAGCTGCTCCTTGTTGGTGTCGATCACGAAGATCAGGTCGGGCACGCCGCCCATGTCCTTGATGCCGCCGAGCGCCCGCTCGAGCTTGTCCTTCTCGCGGGCGAGCATCAGGCGCTCCTTCTTGGTGAGGCCCTGGGCCCCGCCATCGAGCAGCTCGTCGACCTTGCGCAGGCGCGAGATCGAGCCGGAGATGGTCTTCCAGTTCGTCAGCATGCCGCCGAGCCAGCGGGAGTTGACGTAGTACTGGGCCGAGCGCTTGGCGGCGTCCGCCACCGCGTCCTGGGCCTGGCGCTTCGTGCCCACCAGGAGCACGCGGCCGCCGCGGGAGACCGTGTCGCTCACCGCCTGCAGGGCGCGGTAGAACATCGGCACCGTCTGGGCCAGGTCGATGATGTGGATGTTGTTGCGCGTGCCGAAGATGAACGGCAGCATCTTCGGGTTCCAGCGGTGGGTCTGGTGACCGAAATGCGCGCCGGCCTCGAGGAGGCTGCGCATGGAGGTGTCGGGAAGGGCCATCTGTCTATACTCTCCGGTTCTGCCTCCGCGGGGCCGCGTTCCGGCTTGATCAGCCGGCACCGGGTGCGTCGCGCCGTCAGGGCGCGACATGGCTCCGCGTGTGGGATGGGCGCGCATATACGGGCTCGGGAGCGGGAATGCAAGCGCGGCGGCGGCCCGGAGGACGCCCCGCTCACCCCCGCGTCGGTGCGAGCGCCTTCACCGCATCCCCGGTGCGGATCGCCCCCTCCCGCTCGACGAGAGCGACGAGCCCGCGCCGGCCCTTCGCCGCCTTGACGAACGCGAGCTCAAGATCAGCCCGCCCGTGCGCCGCCGCGAGCGCGCGGCCCGGCTGGCGGCAGGGCGGGTTCGCCTCCGTTACGAACAGCGTCGCGCCGGACGGGAAGACGAGCCGCGTGCCCGGCGGCGTCGCCGTCAGCTCCGGCACGCCGGTCAGCACGAGGTTCGCGCCCAGATGAGCGGGATCGACCTCGGGGATGCCCAGCGTCTCGGCCACGAGCGCGAGCTCCTCCCGCGACACGAGCGACACCTGCCGCGTGTTCGCGATCTCGGTCCCCCGCTTGTGCCAGGGCGTGCGCGCATCGGCCTTGCGCACGAGCCCGTGATGCACGTCCCCCGCGAGCCCGCCGAAGACGAGGGCGGCCTCGGGGACGGCGCGGGTGAGGAAGTCGGGGCCGGGGGCGAGGAGGAGGGTGTGGAGGTGCATGGGCGGGCTCAACTGATCTCGACGTGCTCCACCCCCGGCACCGCCCGCAGCGCCCCCGCGATCTGCGGGGTGGCGAGGTACTTGCCGGGCAGCTTCACCTCCACCTCCTGCTCGCCCTCGCCGAGGATCAGCACGAGGGAGACCTCGCCCTCACCTCGTGCCTTCAGGCGCTCCTGCACGGAGCGGACCGGGCGCTCGTCGCGCAGGTAGATGCGCATGGCCTTCTGGTGCTTGGCGATGGCGTCGTCGAGCGCCTGGGCCTCGACGATGCGCGCACGCACGTCCTCCCCTTCGGCGCTCGCCTGAACCTGGATGACGACCGCGGTGCCGGGCTCGAGCACGTCTCGGTAATCCGTCAGGCCTTCGGAGAACATGATCGCCTCGAAGTGCCCGGACTGATCGGAGAGCTGGAATATGCCCATCTTGGAGCCGGACTTGGTGCGCCGCTCCTGGCGATCGAGCACCGTCGCAGCGAGGCGGCCATAGCCGCGTCCCGCGCGCACGGAGCGCACGAACTCGCTCCAGCGCTGGACCCGCAGCTTGCCCAGCAGTTCAGAATACTCGTCCAGCGGATGGCCCGAGAGGAAGAAGCCCACCGCGTCGTATTCCCGCTGCAGCCGGTCCGACGCCGTCCAGGGCTCGTGCTCGGGCACGCGCAGGGAGACGTCGGCGGAGGCGAGCCCGCCGAACATGTCGACGATGCCCGTCGTCTCCGCCTCCGCCGCCTGGGCGGCCAGCGACAGCATCGGCTCGATCGCCGCGAAGGCGCGGGCGCGGTCGGGCTCGAGGTCGTCGAAGGCGCCGGCCGAGACGAGGTTCTCGAGGATGCGCTTGTTGACCGCCTTGGGCGGCAGGCGCCGTGCGAAGTCGGCGAGATCCGAGAACGGCGTCTCCCCGCGCGCGGCGACGATCGCCTCCATCGCCTGCCGCCCGACGCCCTTCACCGCGGCGAGCGCGTAGCGGATGGCGCCGTCCGCCACCGAGAAGCGCACCTGCGAGCGGTTGATCGAGGGCGCCTCGACCCCGATGCCGAGCCGCTGCGCCTCGCGGCGGAATTCGGAGAGCTTGTCGGTGTTGTCGATGTCGAGGTTCATCGAGGCGGCGAGGAACTCGACCGGATGGTTCGCCTTGAGATACGCCGTCTGGTAGGACACCACCGCATAGGCGGCGGCGTGGGACTTGTTGAAGCCGTAGTCGGCGAACTTGGCGAGCAGGTCGAAGATCTCGTCGGCCTTGCCCTCGTCGATGCCCCCCGCCTTGCAGCCGTCGACGAAGCGGACGCGCTGCTTGTCCATCTCCGCCTTGATCTTCTTGCCCATGGCGCGGCGCAGCAGGTCGGCGTCGCCGAGCGAGTAGCCGGCCAGGAGCTTGGCCACCTCCATCACCTGCTCCTGGTACACGATGATCCCGAAGGTCTCGCGCAGGATCGGCGCGAGCTTGGGATGCGGGTACCACTTCGCCTCGGCCTCTCCCTTGCCCAGCTTGCGCTCGCAATAGACCGGGATGTTGGCCATCGGACCCGGGCGGTAGAGGGCGACGAGCGCGATCAGGTCCTCGATGCGGTCGGCGCGCATCTCGACGAGCGCCTTGCGCATGCCCGCCGATTCCACTTGGAACACGCCCACCGTCTCGCCGCGGCCGAGCATCTCGTAGGTCTTGGCGTCGTCGAGCGGCAGGTTCGACAGGTCGACGTCGACGGCGCGCTCCTTCAGGAGGTCGACGGCGTTGCGCAGCACGGTGAGGGTCTTCAGGCCGAGGAAGTCGAACTTCACCAGCCCCGCCTGCTCGACCCACTTCATGTTGTACTGCGTGACCCGCATGCCGGTCTTCGGGTCTCGGTAGAGCGGCACCAGCTCCTGCAGCGGTCGGTCGCCGATGACGACGCCGGCGGCGTGGGTCGAGGCGTGGCGGTGAAGGCCCTCGAGCTTCTGCGCGATGCGCAGGAGCCGCTCGACGACCTCCTCCTCCTCGGCCGCCTGGCGCAGCTTCGGCTCGTCGGCGATGGCCTGCTCGAGCGTGACGGGCTTGGCCGGGTTCTGCGGAACGAGCTTGCAGAGCTTGTCCACCTGCCCGAAGGGCATGGCGAGCGCGCGGCCCACGTCGCGCAGCACGCCGCGGGCGAGCAGCGTGCCGAAGGTGATGATCTGTGCCACCTGCGGCTCGCCGTAGCGCTCCTGCACGTAGCGGATCACGTCCTCGCGGCCGTCGACGCAGAAGTCGATGTCGAAGTCCGGCATCGAGACGCGCTCGGGATTGAGGAAGCGCTCGAACAGGAGCCCGAACCGGAGCGGGTCGATGTCGGTGATGGTGAGCGACCACGCCACCAGCGAGCCCGCACCGGAGCCGCGGCCCGGGCCGACGGGGATGTCGTGGTCCTTGGCCCACTTGATGAAGTCGGCCACGATGAGGAAGTAGCCGGGAAACTTCATCCGCCGGATGATGCCCAGCTCGAAGGCGAGCCGGCTCTCATACTCCTCGCGCGTCGTGCCGGGCGCGAGGCCGTGGGCCTTCAGCCGCGCCGCGAGCCCTGCCTCGGCCTGGCGCTCGAGCTCGAGCCCCTCCGCCTCCTCGCCGTCGACGCCGGCGGTGTCGGTGGTGAAGCGCGGCAGGATCGGCTTGCGGGTCGTCACACGGTACGCGCAGCGCATCGCCACCTCGACCGTGTTGGCGAGCGCGTCCGGCATGTCGGCGAACAGCGCGGCCATCTCGGCGCGGGTCTTGAAGCGATGCTCGGGCGAGAGCCGGCGGCGATCCGTGTTGGCGACGACCTGGCCCTCCGCCACCGCGAGCAGCGCGTCGTGCGCCTCGTAGTCGTCGTCGCGCGCGAAGAAGGCCTCGCTCGCGGCCACCAGGGGCAGGGAGCGGGCGTCGGCGAGCGCCACCAGCGCGCCCTCGATCGCCCGCGCCTCGTCGATGCCGTGGCGCTGGATCTCGACGTAGAGCCGGTCGCGATAGATCTCCGACAACGCCGCGAGGCGCGCCTCGGCGAGCTCCGGCCGGCCGGTGGCGAAGGCGCGGTCGAGCGGCCCCGTCGGCCCGCCGGTGAGCGCGATCACGCCCTCGGCATGGTCCGCCAGCGCAGCCAGCGAGATCTGCGGGTCGGCCCCGAGCGGCCCGTCGAAATAGCCGCGGGTGACGAGGCGCATCAGGTTGCGGTAGCCCTCCTCGCTCTGCGCCAGCAGCACGAGGTTCGCGAGCCCCGCCGCGGCCGCCGCCGGCCCGTGGCGCTGCGCCGGATCGGGCGTCTCGAAGCAGGTCGTGAGCTGCACGCCCGCGATCGGCTGGATGCCCGAGCCGGACAGCTTCTCGGAGAATTCCAGCGCGCCGAAGAGGTTGTTGGTGTCGGTCAGCGCCAGCGCCGGCTGGCGGTCGGCCAGCGCGAGCTTGGCGAGCGCGCCGATCTGCAGCGCGCCCTCGAGCAGGGAATAGGACGAGTGCGTGTGGAGGTGAACGAAGCCCGGGTCCTTCACGACACTCGCACCCTTGATGACCGCCATCGCCTCCCGCTCCCCGTGTCCCGATCCGCCGCCCATTCTTTATCCGTTCTCCCGGGCCGGGTGTCGAGAGCCCCGGGCGACGCGGCCTGTGGACGGCGCCCGCGACATCCTACCCTCTTGAACGAAACGGGAACTCGCGCCATCCTCCGGCGCATGGAGCCCACCCTGTCCCGCAAGCTGCGCGTCCTCGCCGACGCGGCCAAGTACGACGCGTCCTGCGCCTCCTCGAGCGCGCCCAAGCGCACGTCGCGCACGGACGGGCTCGGGTCGACGGGGGGCAGCGGGATCTGCCACGCCTATACGCCGGACGGGCGCTGCGTCAGCCTGCTGAAGATCCTGCTGACCAATTGGTGCCTTTACGACTGCGTCTACTGCGTCAACCGCCGCTCGTCGAACGTCGAGCGGGCGCGGTTCACCGTGCAGGAGATCGTCGACCTGACGCTGAACTTCTACAAGCGCAACTACATCGAGGGGCTGTTCCTCTCCTCCGGCATCGTGAAGAACGCCGACACCACGATGGAGCAGATGGTGCTCGTGGCGAAGACGCTGCGGGAGGTCCACGGCTTCCGGGGCTACATCCACCTCAAGACCATCCCCGAGGCGAGCCCGTTCCTGATCGAGGAGGCGGGGCTCTACGCCGACCGGTTGTCGATCAACATCGAGCTGCCGCAGAAGGAGTCGCTGAAGACGCTCGCGCCCGAGAAGGACGACGCCACCATCCGCGGCGCCATGGGCCGCATGACGGAGCGCATCGCCGAGGCGAAGGAGGAGCGGCGCAAGACGACGCGCAAGGCCCCGCGCTTCTCGCCCGCTGGCCAGTCCACGCAGATGATCGTCGGCGCGGACGCCTCCACGGACACAGACGTGCTGCGCACCTCGACCGCGCTCTATTCCGGCTACGCGCTCCGGCGGGTGTACTATTCCGCCTTCTCGCCGATCCCCGATTCGAGCCGGCTGCTGCCCTTGAAGTCCCCTCCCCTGCAGCGCGAGAACCGGCTCTACCAGGCCGACTGGCTCTTGCGCTTCTACGGTTTCGACGTCGACGAGATCGCGGCGGGCGCGAGCGCGGGCATGCTCGACCTCGAGGTCGACCCGAAGCTCGCCTGGGCGCTGAAGCATCGCGAGCGCTTCCCCGTCGACGTCAACCGCGCCGACCGGGAGCTGCTGCTGCGGGTCCCGGGGCTCGGGGTCAAGGCGGTGGACAAGATCCTGGTCGCGCGCCGCCACAGGCGGCTCGCGCTCGACGACGTGGCCCGGCTCGCCGGCTCGGTGAAGCGGTCGCGCGCCTTCCTCGTCACCGCCGACCACACGCCCGGCGCTCTGCTCGACCGGGTGGACCTGCGCACGCGACTGGTGCAGCCGAAGGCCGAGCAGCTCTCGCTGTTCTGATGCGCCGCATCACCCTCGCCCCCGGCGCCGATCTCGACGGCTTCCGCCGCGCCGCCCGGGCGCTCGTCGCCGAGGGCGTGCCGCCGGAGGCCCTCGTGTTCGAGGAAGGCGCGGCGAGCCTTCTCCCCGAGGCCGCGCTCGCCGACGCGCCGCCGCTGGCGCTGCCGAAGAGCGTGCCGCCGATCATCAAGGACGTTGCGATGCACCGCGACCCGGAGCGCTGGGCGCTGCTCTATGCGCTGATCTGGCGCGTCTTGCAGGGCGAGCGGCGGCTGCCGGAGATCGTCGCCGATCCGCTGATGCACCGGCTCCACATCATGCGGCGCAACATCGGGCGTGACATCCACAAGATGCACGCCTTCGTGCGCTTCCGGCAGGTCGAGGGCGCCGAGCCCGAGCGCTTCGCCGCCTGGTTCGAGCCCGAGCACCACATCCTGCGCGCGGTCGGACCCTTCTTCCGCGACCGCTTCGGCGCGATGCTCTGGTCGATCCACACGCCCGACGGCTCGATCCATTGGGACCGCGCGCAGCTGACCTGGGGCCCGCCCGGCCGGCGGGAGGATGCGCCGGCGCAGGACGGCTTCGAGGAGGGCTGGCGCGACTATTACGGCGCGACCTTCAACCCGGCGCGGCTCAATCCCACCGCGATGCGCACGGAGATGCCGAAGAAGTACTGGAAGAACTTGCCCGAGGCGTCGCTCATCCCGGATCTCGTCCGAGGCGCCGGCTCGCGCGTTGGGACCATGCTGGAGAAGGAGCCCACCATGCCGACGAAACGCGAGCCCCGCGCCGCCCTCGACGCCATGCACGCGAGCGAGAGACCGCGCTCGCTCGACGCCCTCGCGGCGATGATCCGCGCCTACGATCCCCCACAGGGCTTCTCGCCCAAGGCCGTGATCGGCGAGGGGCCGATGGAGCCGCTCCTCGCCTTCGTCGGCGAGCAGCCGGGCGACGTCGAGGACCTGGAGGGTCGCCCCTTCGTCGGCCCCTCCGGCCAGCTCCTGGCGCGGGCGCTCGGTGAGGTCGGCATCGACCGGGACGCCTGCTACGTGACGAATGCGGTCAAGCACTTCAAGTTCGTCGAGCGCGGCAAGCGGCGCATCCACCAGAAGCCCACGCTGGGCGAGATCAAGCATTATCGCTGGTGGCTTATGGAGGAGCTCGAGCTGGTGCGCCCGCATCTCGTGGTCGCGCTCGGCGCCACGGCGCTGACCGCGCTCGCGGGCAAGGCCATGCCGCTCATGACCTCGCGCGGCCCCGCGCGCTTCGAGGCGGGCGAGCGTGTCCTGCCCGGGTACGTCACGGTCCACCCCTCCTACCTGCTGCGCCTGCCCGACGAGGAGGCCAGGGCGAAGGGCTATGCCGATTTCGTGCGCGACCTCGCCGAGGCCAAGGAGGCGGCGCAGGCGCGCGCGGCGTGACGGCGCGCACACGGTCCCTTAACGCGAGACATGCGATGACATGTGGGGATCCGGGAGCCCGCCCCGATGCGTCATCGCCTTCTCTTCGCCCTCGTCACCGCCCTCGGCTTCGCTGCGGCCTTCGCCGCGATCGCCTGGGCCGCGTCCCTGACGACCGCGACGATGGAGCGCCGGCAGGTCCAGACCATCGTCGACCAGGTCGTCGCGCGCAGCGAGATCGCGATCGACCGCACCGTCATCGCGCTGAGCGATCTGCTCGTCTCCGGGCACACGGCCTGCGACGAGGGCACCGTCGAGGCCATCCAGCGCGCGGCTTTCGGCATCGGCAGCCTGAAGGACGTCGTCGTCTCGGGGCCGGGCGGGCGCTGCTCGGGCTTCTCCGACATCGGCCTCGTGCCCTTCGACGCCGTCGCCGCCGCACCCCGCCACCAGGCGCGCAATCCCGACTTGGCGCTCCTGCGTGTCGAGGACGAGACGTTCACCGGGCTCGGGGTCGAGTGGCGGTTCGGCGCCCATGCCCTCGTCGGCCTGATGAGCGTCGATACGCTCCTTTTCGACATGCTGCCGCCCCGGCTGCGGACGCACGCGACGCTGACGCTCGGGATCGGTCCCGACGTGCGGGTGGCGCAGCTCGGCCCCCCCGCCGAGGCGGAGCGGCCGGACGGCGCCCGCGCCTCGTTCGCCGCACGCTCGGAGCGCTATCCGGTACAGGTCACCGCGAGCCTGCCGGCGGCGGCGCTCGGCCAGGGCTATCCTGGCCTGCCGGGCCCGATCCAGCTCGCGGGCCTCCTGTTCGCGGCGCTGTTCGGCCTCCTGTGCGCGCGCGCCCTCCTGCCGCCGCCGTCGCCGCTGCGGGCGCTCGACCGGGCGCTGGCGACCGGGGCGATCGCGCCCTTCGCACAGCCGATCGTCGCGCTCGCCTCAGGGCGCATGGTGGGCTGCGAGATCCTGGCGCGCTGGATCGAGCCCGACGGCACGATCGTGCCGCCGGCGCGCTTCATCCCGCTCGTCGAGACATCCGGCCGTTCGGACGCGCTCCTCGTCGCGCTGATGCGCCAGGCTGCGAAGGATCTCGCGCCGCTCCTCGCCGAGCGGCCGGACTTCAAGATCGCCTTCAACGTGCCCCCGGACAGGCTCGCGTCAGACGGCTTCACCGAGCGCTTCCTCGGGGAGGCGCGCCGCGGCGGCTTCGCGCCGGAACGGCTCGTGGTCGAGGTCACGGAGCGCGGCGAGGCCATGGAGGCCGGCGCGGCGCGCGCGGCGGTGGCGCGGCTGCGTCACGCCGGCGTCGGCGTCGCCATCGACGACGCCGGCACGGGCCACAACGGGCTCGCCGTGATCCAGGGCCTGGGGGCGAGCACCCTGAAGATCGACAAGCTGTTCGTCGATCGGATCGACACCGATCCGCGGATGCGCGCCCTCGTCGAGATGCTGGTGCGGATCGCCCGCGAGTTCGAGATGGGCCTCGTCGCCGAGGGCGTCGAGCGCACCGAGCAGGCCGCCGTGCTCCTGGCGATCGGGGTGCGCGAGGCGCAGGGCTTCCTCTTCGCCAGGCCGATGCCCGCCCGCGACCTGTACGCCCATGCCCTCTCCGAGAGCGCACCCGAGCCGTCCGCCGTCCCGCTGCGCCGGATCGCGTGAGCGCTCAATCCCCGCAGAGCACCCGCGAGTCGAGCGCGTAGAGCCGCTCGCGCCCGGCGACGTGCGCGGTGAAGCCGTCGGGGAAGAGCGGCGCGAAGGCGGCGTCGCAGACGTTGAGGCCGCCCGCATAGGCGCCGAAGGCGGGCATCACGAGCCGCGTGCCGTCGTGGGCGAAGCAGCGCGCGCGCATGGCCCGGCCGCGGCCGCGCACCTTCGCGACCGGGTGGAGATGCCCGCAGATCTCCGGGCCGGCCGCGCCCTCGGTCCGCGGCTCGTGGCGCAGGACGACGTCGTCGATGACGACGGCGTCCGCAACCTCGCCGCCGAGGCTCGCGGGGAGCGCGGGATCGTGGTTGCCGGTGAGCCAGAGCCAGTCCCGTCCCGCCTGCAACGCCGCCAGCGCATCCCGCGCATGCGCGTCGAGGCGCGCCGGCCCGTCGCGGTCGTGGAAGCTGTCGCCGAGCGCGATCACTCGCGCAGGCGCGTGCGCGTCGATGCGGGCGGCGAGGCGGGCGAGCGTCTCGCGCGTGTCGTAGGGCGGCAGCAGGAAGCCCCGCCGCGCGTGCGACGAGCCCTTCTCGAGATGCAGGTCGGCGACGAGGAGCGTGCGGTGATCCGGCAGCCAGGCGACGCCCTCCCGGTCGAGCACGAGCGCGAGCCGCCCGAGCGCGATCTGCGCTCTGCTCGCCGCCTCGTTCCCGTCCACCCGTGCCGCAGCGATCACCCGCGCCTCGCCGTTCGCGTCCCGTTCCGCCTGCTATGGCCGATTCGGAGGCTCGTGGCGAGGGGCGCCGGCCGGCGCCGGACGGGACGCGCTGTCGCGGCTCAGGCGCTCTGGCGCGAGGCGGGCGCGGCGCCCGTGGCGAGGTCGAGGGCGGCGAGCGGCATCGGTCGCGAGAACAGGTAGCCCTGGGCGAGGTCGCAGCCCGCCGCCCGCAGCATCGCCGCCTGGGTCTCTGTCTCGACGCCCTCCGCCGTGCAGACCATGTCGAGGCTGCGCGCGAGGGCGATGATCGAGCACACGATCGCGGCGCAGTCCTCGCGCTCGACGAAGTCGTTCACGAACGACTTGTCGATCTTGATCTTGTCGAAGGGGAACATGCGCAGATAGCTCATCGACGAGTAGCCGGTACCGAAATCGTCGAGGGAGATGCGCACGCCCAGCGCCTTCACCCGGCGCAGGTCCGCCAGCATCGCCTGGTCGTCGTCGAGCAGGACCGTCTCGGTCACCTCGAGCTCGAGGCGCTCCGCCGCGAGCCCCGTCTCCTCCAGCGCCGAGACGACGGCGTCGAGGAGGCCTCGGTTGCGCAGTTGCGCCGGCGAGACGTTCACGGCGAGGCGCACGTGCTCGGGCAGCGCCCGGGCCTCGCGGCAGGCCTGGGCGATCACCCAGTCGCCCACCGGCGTGATCAGGCCGGTCTCCTCGAGCAACGGGATGAAGTCGGCCGGCGAGACCATGCCTCGCTCGGGATGGTGCCAGCGCAGCAGCGTCTCGACGCTCACCGCCTCGCGGGTGGCGATGTCGACGATCGGCTGGAAGTGCAGGGAGAACTGCCCGCGGGCCATCGCCTCGCGCAGGTCGCGGGTGAGCTCGCGCCGCGCCCGCGCCTCCGCATCGAGATCGCCGTCGAAGATGCGCCAGTCGTTGCGGCCGTCCGCCTTGACCCGATAGAGCGCGGTGTCGGCGTTGCGCAGCAGCTCGTCCACCTCGCGGCCGTGCGCCGGCGCGAGCGCCGCGCCGATGCTCGCGCCGATCACGATCTGGCGGCCGTCGATCGAGAACGGCTCGGTGAGCGTCGCCAGCAGGCGCTGGGCCAGCGCCTCGCAGGCCCCGCGCTCGTCGCCCCGGCCGCGGGCGAGCACCGCGAATTCGTCGCCGCCCAGGCGGGCGACCACGTCCTCCTGGCGCACGTGGGCGCCCATGCGCTCGGCCACCTCGACGAGCAGCTGATCCCCGATGGCGTGGCCGAACGTGTCGTTGACGGCCTTGAAACGGTCGAGGTCGATCAGCAGCACCCCGAACGGCAGGAGGCGGTCCGCGTTGAGCGACTCGTCGATGTGCGCCTTCAGCGAGGCGCGGTTGGCGAGGCCCGTGAGCACGTCGTGATTGGCGGCGTGGTTGATGCGGGCGGCGACCTGCTCGCGCTCCGTCACGTCCTCGTGCGTGGTGACCCAGCCGCCGCCCGGGATCGGCGCGTTGCTCTGGGCGATCAGCCGGCCGCCGCGGGTGCGCACCATGGCGCGGCTCTCCTTCCCCGCCGCGACCCGCCCGAGGAAGACCTCGATCGCCCGCGTCACCTCGCCGTCGAAGGAGCCCGCCGCACGCCGGAGCCCCAGCACCTCGGACAGATGCATGCCGGAGCGCAGCGATCCCCGTGGCAGCTCCATCAGCTCGAGATAGCGGTCGTTCCAGATCACGAGGCGCCCGGCGGCGTCGTACATGGTCAGGCCCTGGATCATGTGGGCGAGGGTGAGCTGCAGCTCGCGCGCCCGCTCGGACACAGCGCGGCTCGCCTCCACCAGCTGGGCCATCGCCTGGCGCCGCTCGGAGATGTCGGTGCCGACGCCGCGGTAGCCGCGGAACGTCCCGTCGGGTGCGAAGATCGGGTCGCCGCTCACGCGGAACCAGCGCGTCACGTCGGCGTCCTCGACCTTGTATTCCAGGTTCCGGAACGGCTCGCGGCGGGTGAGCAGGGCGAGGTGATCCTCCCAGTTGCTGTTCTGGAGCACGATCGGGAGGTCGCGCCGGGTCTTGCCGATGAGCTCGGCGCGATCCTTCCAGAGGCCGCTGATCTCGTGCGAGAAATGCGTGAAGCGCAGATCGGCGTCCTGCTCCCAGAACCAATCCGAGCTCATGGCCGTCAGCGAGCGGAAGCGCTCCTCGCTCTCGGCGAGGGCGGCCTCGGCCTCGCGCCGCTCGGTGATGTCGAGGTGCAGCCCCGAGAGGCGCGTCGGCTTCCCGTCGTCCCCGCGGGCCACCACCCGGCCGACGGCAAGGATCCAGCGCCATCCTCCGTCGGCCGTGCGCATGCGGAACTCCGCCCTGTAGTCGGGCGTCTCGCCGCGCATGTGCTGCTCGAGCCGCGCGTTCGCCCCGGCGACGTCGTCGGGATGAACGAGGACGATCCAGCTTCGCAGCGCCTCCGGCACGTCGCCGGGCTTCCAGCCCAGCATGGTCCACCAGGAATCGTTGTACCAGTTCTCGTCCGTCCCGGGCATCCAGTCCCACAAGCCGATATTGGCGCCCTCCGTGGCGATGGCGAGCCGCTGCTGGGCGGCCTCGTAGCGCTCGCGGGCGCGCGCACCATCGGTGACGTCCTGCACGGCCGAGGCGATCGCCACGATCCGCCCGCCCTCGCGGATCGCCTGGCCGAAGCAGCGCATGCGCCGCTCGCCGGTCTCCTCGATCGTCGTCAGCTCGACGTCCCAGCCCTCGCCGGTCTCCTGGGCCTGCGCGACCAGCGCCTCGAGCCGCACCGCCGAGGCGGGCTCGAACAGCGCGAGCGTGCTCTCGAACGTCTGCGACCGGTTCTCGGGAATGCGCAGCACGTCACGCAGCCGCGGCGACCAGCGAACGTCCCGGGCGGGACAATCGATGTGCCAGTGCGCGACCTGCGCCATCTTGGACATCACGGTGAGCTCCTCGGCGGCCGCCTCGAGCTCGGACGAGGCGCCGCGCAACTCCCGGTTCTGTCGATGGAGCATGACCAGCGCTGGGAACAGGCAGAACGCGATCAGGCAGCCGACGAGCGCCGCCGCGATCGCCTCGAGCATCGCCTGCTCGCCATGACGTCGCGCCTGCTCGCGTTGCGTCGCCGCGCCGATCTCACTTGCGAGCTGGACCGTGTCGGCGAGCACCGCGTCGGTCGTGGCGATCAGCGCCTCGAGCCCGTCCGCGCGCCTCACCGCGACGCCCGCGTCCCTCTCGACCTGCTCCACCAGGGCGGCGAAGGCGGCGAAGGCCGCGCCGACGGTCGCCGCGCCCGGCGTCGTGTCCAGGCGCACCCGCAGCATGGCGAGCGCTTCCGCCTGGACGGCGAGCGTGCGTGCCAGCGCGCCGAGCGCCGCGTCCCGATCGTCGGCGACCTGGAGCGCAGCGACGCGCAGGCCGACGTCCTTGGCGAGCGCGCCCTGCAGGCCGATGGCGTCGACGAGCCCGGCCATGGCGCCGGTGGCACGCTCCTCGGACGTCCGCAACGCCTCCGCGCGCGCGAACAGAAGGAGCGCGCACACGGTCACCAGGACGGCCGTGAGGCTGAGGAACGCGGGCAGGAGCCGCGCGGCGGGCCTGCGAGCGGCATCGTGCCGCGGGCGACCGGTCAAGGACGACGGAGTGCGGGAAGGCGGCGCGCTCATCGGCCGAGGCCCTCCCGCGCGAAGCCGGCATGCGCGCGGGCCCGGGCAATCGGGATGGGGCGCGTCGGGGGCTGCGTCATCAGGGGCTCCGGTGAGCGGGCGCACGACCCGAGGACGTGCGTTCAGCCTCCGAGCCTATGAGGCCCCGGTAAACGACTGCATAAGTCGGCGACGATCGCCATGGCATTCGCCGCCACCCGCGGGTGTCGGCGGCCGCGATCGGCGTTGCGCCCGCGCGCCGACCCTGCGAGGCTCCCGGCCCGTGATCGACGACGGGTGAACGGGAGGGAGTGGCGGGCGCATGGCTCGAGGAGATGGCAGCCGAGGGGCATGCGGAAAGGCGCGTGGAAGGTCTCGGAACCTCGTCGACGGGGTGCTCGCGCTCCTCGCGGCGCTGGCGATCGGCATCGCGCTGTGGCGGCTCGATGCGGCCACGCGCCCGCTCGTGGTCGACCGCGTCGCGATCGGCCACATTCCGGCGAGCGTCTACCGACCCGCAGGCGATCCGCTCGGCCCGGCGGTGGTGATCGCCCACGGCTTCGCCGGCTCGCGCCAGCTGATGCAGGCCTTCGCCGTGACGCTCGCGCGCAACGGCTACGTCGCCGTGTCTTTCGATTTCGCCGGCCACGGCCGAAGCCCACGGCCGCTCTCGGGCTCGATCGTCGAGGAGGACGGCGCGACGCGCACGCTGGTGGCGGAGACCATCGCGGTCGCCGAGGCGGCGCGGGCACTCGGCGACGGGCGCCTGGCGCTGCTCGGCCATTCCATGGCCTCCGACATCGTGGTGCGCGCCGCCGCGCGGCTGCCGGCGGTCGAGGCCGTGGTCGCCGTCTCGATGTTCTCGCCCGAGGTGACGGCACAGGCGCCCGAGAACCTGCTCGTCGTCGTCGGCGGGCTCGAGGCCGGGCTGCGCGAGGAGGCGCTGCGCGCCGTCGGCCTCGCCGCCGAGGGCGAGGCGCGGGAGGGCGTCACCTACGGCGATCCCGCCGCCGGCACCGCCCGGCGGGCCGTCTTCGCCGACGGCGTCGAGCACGTCGGCGTGCTGTATGCGCGCGAGACGCTGGTCGAGACCGTCGCCTGGCTCGACGCGACGTTCGGCGTCGCGCGCGACGCGCCGCCCTTCGTCGACCGGCGCGGGCCGCTGATCCTGCTCCTCCTGGCCGGTACGGTGCTCGCCGCGCGCCCGCTGTCGCGGCTCCTGCCGCGGGCCGCGCCGGCGCCGGTCGGCGCCGGGCTCCCGTGGCGGCGGCTGTGGGTCGTCCTGCTCGTGCCGGCGCTGGCGACGCCGCTCGTCCTGCGGCTCGTGCCCGAGGGCTGGTTGCCGACCTCCTTGTTGCCGGTGCTGGTCGCGGACTATCTCGCCGCCCATTTCCTGGTCTACGGGCTGATCATGGCCGCCTGCCTCGCCCTCGCGCGCCGGCGCGGCTGGAGCGTTCGGTCCCCGCGGGCCTATCCGGGCCGGCTCACCCTCGCCGTCGCGGGCGCCGTCGCCTACGGCTTCGTCGCGATCGTCTGGCCGCTCGACACCTACGTGACGAGCTTCTGGCCCGGCGGGGACCGGATCCTGCTCGTCGCGATCATGCTCGCCGGCACGCTTCCCTTCTTCCTCGCGGACGAATGGGCGACGCGGGGAGACGGGGCGGCGCGGGGCGGCTACGCGGCGGCGAAGCTCGCCTTCGTGCTCTCGCTGGCGCTGGCGGTGGCGCTCGACTTCGAGCGGCTGTTCTTCCTCGTGATCATCGTGCCGGTGATCGCGGCCTTCCTCCTCGTCTACGGCCTCCTCAGCCGCTGGGCCGGGCGGGCGACGCAGCACCCCGCGGTGGCGGGCGTGGCGAACGCCGTCGCCTTCGCGTGGGCGCTCGGCGTCACCTTCCCGCTGCTTTCCGGCTGACGCCCCCTCCCCTCGGGCGCGCTCCTGGCGTAGGCTCGCGCGCCATGAAGCTCGTCCCCACCGCCGCCAATCCCGTGCCCGAGGGCGCCGTCGTCGGGCGGATCGTCGCGCGCGACGGCGCCCCCTTGCGCGTCGCGCGCTGGCCCGCCCGCACCGCGCCCCCGCGCGGCACCGTGATGATCCTCCAGGGGCGGGCGGAGTTCATCGAGAAGTACTTCGAGACGATCGAGGACCTGCTCGCCCGCGGCTTCTGCGTCGTCGCCTTCGACTGGCGCGGCCAGGGCGGCTCGGAACGGGTGCTCGCGGATCCGCGCAAGGGGCATGTCGGGCGCTTCGGGCTGTACGCGCGCGACGTCGAGGCCGTCGCCGCGCAGGTCCTGTCGCGCGATTGCCCGCGCCCGCACGCGGTGCTCGCCCATTCCATGGGCGCGGCGATCGCCCTCGACCTCGCGCGTCGCGGGCGGCTGCCGGCGGAGCGCATCGTCGCGCTGGCCCCGATGATCGCGCTCGCCCCGATTCGCCACCCACGCCGCGCCGAGGCGGGGGCGACCCTGTTCTGGCTGATGGGGCTCGGCGGCGCCTTCGTGCCGGGCGGGGGCGAGACATCCGTGGCGACGAAGCCCTTCGCCGGCAACCTGCTCACGTCCGACCGGCTGCGCTACGCCCGCAACGCCGACGCCGCCGCCGCGCTCAAGGACGGGGCGATCGGCGACCCGACCATCGGCTGGGCCCGGGGCGCCTTCGCGCTGATGCGGCGCCTCCAGGAGCCGCGCGCGGCGCTGGAGATCCGCATCCCGACCCTCGTCGTCGCGGCCGGCGCCGACCGCCTGGTCTCGACCCCGGCCGTGGAGCGCTTCGCCTCGCGGCTGAAGACCGGCAACGCCCTCGTCGTCCCGGGCGCGCGCCACGAGCTCCTCAACGAGACGAACGCCATCCGCGCCCCGGTACTCGCGGCGATCGACGCGTTCCTGCCGGGCGGGGAGACGGCCGGTGGGGAGGCGGCGGCAGCCGACCCGTCGGCTGCTCCCGCAACCCCGGGCTGACGCCGCCGCAGTCGCCTCACCCCGCGAGCGCTTCCTTCTGCTTGCTCGCGCGCTTGCGCTCGTTGGGGTCGAGGATGGCCTTGCGCAGGCGGATGTTCTTGGGCGTCACCTCGACGAGCTCGTCGTCCTGGATCCAGGCCAGCGAGCGCTCGAGCGTCATGCGGATCGGCGGGGTGAGGCGCACCGCCTCGTCCTTGCCGGGGGAGCGCACGGTGGAGAGCGTCTTGCCCCTTAGGACATTGAACTCCGGGTCGTTGTCGCGGGTGTGGCTGCCGCTGACCGTGCCCATGGAGACCTTTGCGCCGGGCACG
>JBNPEA010000152.1:0-31326 GCA_051117315.1 Salinarimonas sp.
GCCGCCGCCGCGCCGACGGGGTCGCGGGCCTCGATGGCGTCGAGGATCGCCGTGTGCTCGCGCACGATGCGGGCGTAGGTCGCCTCCCGCGCGAGGCTGAGCACGCGGATGCGCACGCCGTGGGCCTCCTCCGCCTTCACCAGCGCCGCGATGCGGCCGTAGCCGGTGGCCTCCGCCAGGGCCTGGTGGAAGACGTCGTCGGCCTCGTTGAAGGCGAGCTGGTCGCGCGCCTCGGCCAGCGTCCGCATCCGCGCGACGAGCTCCCGGCAGCGGGCGAGCACGTCGTGCTCCCCGGCCGCCGGCCCGATCTCGGCGAGGCGCGTCGCCACCGCGACCTCGAGCGCCTCGCGGATGAAGCGCGCCTCGAGGATGCGCTTGCGGTCGAGCTTCGCCACGAAGGTGCCGCGGTGCGGACGCACCTCGATGAGCCCCGCCTCGGCCAGCCGGATGAAGGCCTCCCGCACCGGTGTGCGCGAGGCGTCGAGCGCGCGCGCCGTCTCCACCTCCGAGAGCCGCATGCCCGGCCTCAGCCGCATGCGCACCAGGGCGGCGTAGAGCCACTCGTAGATCTGGCTCGCCGCCGAGCGGCTGAAGTCGAGGCTGCGGCCGGCCTCGAGCAGGCCGCGCAGCTCGGTTTCGTGGATGACGTCGCTCATCGCAGGACAGGCGCTCTGGAGAAGGTCGCTCCGGCGCCGCGAAGCGCCGTGCGGAGCAGATTGACACGTTTCGGCGCCGCGCACTAGTATACCGGTACTCGAGACGTCGGGCGGAGGCGGGAACCCGCAGCCGACCACGACGCGACGGCCGGCACGAGACCGGCGGGGAGGACGCCGAGGGCTGGACGCAGGGGCTTTGCGGCCCGGGCGATCCCGCGCTGACATCCACCCGACACGATGAGCTGATCCGATCGCGCAGCCGGCTCCGCGCCGGCGCACGACGGGAGAGACGGCCCGGGCCGACCGCCCGGCGCCCTTCGGGAGGAGAACGATGAAGAAGCTGATCACCACGCTCATGACCGGCGCCGCGGCGCTGGCGCTCACGGCCGGCGTGGCGGCCGCGCAGACGCAGGTTCGAATCGCCTGGTACAACGACGGCAACGAGGGCGAGGTGCTCGCCGACCTCGTCGAGCGCTTCGAGGAGGCGAACCCGGACATCGACGTCGTCATCGACACGGTCGCCTACCAGGCGATCCTCGAGTCGCTCCCGGTCCAGCTCGCCGCCGGCGAGGGGCCCGACATGGCCCGCGTCACCGATCTCGGCGGCCTCGCGGAGTACTACCTCGACCTGCGGCCGCACCTGCAGGATCCGGAATATTGGGAGGCCAGCTTCGGGCCGTTCCTGAACTGGCTGCGCGTCCCCGGCGACCAGGAGGCCATCCACGGCTTCATGACGCAGCTCACCGTCACCGGTCCCTTCGTCAACAAGACGCTGTTCGAGCAGGCCGGCGTCGAGTTGCCGGGCGCGGGTGCGAACTGGTCGGAGTGGGCCGAGGCGGCGCGTCAGGTGGCCGAGGCCACCGGCGTGCAGATCCCCGTCGCCATCGACCGCTCCGGCCACCGCATCGCCGGCCCGGCGATCTCGATGGGCGCCGCCTATTTCGACGCGGACGGCGAGCCGGCCGTGGTCGACGAGGGCTTCAAGGACTACGCCCGGATGCTCTACGAGTGGCATCAGGACGGCACCATGGCGAAGGACATCTTCGTCGCCGGCTCGGGCGGCACCTACGTGCCGGCCAACCAGGAATTCGTCAACGCGCAGACGGTGTTCTACTATTCGGGCTCCTGGCAGATCGGCCAGTTCGCCCAGAACATCGGCCAGGACTTCGACTGGTGGGCGGTGCCCAATCCCTGCGGCCCCGAGGCCTGCTCCGGCATGCCCGGCGGCGCGGCGCTCGTCGCGCTCGAAGGCACGGATCATCCCGAGGAGGTCGCGCGGGTGATGGAGTATCTCTCCTCGCCCGAGATCGTGGCCGAGTTCGCCGGCCGCACCCTGTTCCTGCCGGGCCACCTGCAGCTCAATCCGACGGCGATCGACTTCCAGACCGAGAACCCGCTCGCCGCGCACGCGCTGCAGACCTTCGCGGCGGAGGTGCCGAAGGTCGCCGCCGCGGCCTACGCCCTGCAGGGCTACACCAACAACCGCATCGTGTTCAACGCCACGATCGCGCGCATCTCCGAGGCGATCGGCGGTGAGATGTCGCTCGAGGACGCCTTCGGGCGCATCGAGACGGACATCGAGAACCAGCTCGCCGAGCAGGCGCGCTGAGCGCGCACGCCGGAACGAGACCGCCGCCGGCGGGGATGCGATCCCGCCGGCGGCCCCCTCATCGGTGAAGGACGAGAGCGATGTCGCACGCGCAGACGACGCCTGCGCCCGTCGAGGAGCGCCGCGGCCCCAGGGAGCTCGCCGGCGCGGCGGTCGGCGCGCTGTGGGCGGGCCTGATGCGCCTGTTCGAGCCGCCGATGGCCGCGCTGCAGCGGCTCGTCGGCATCGGGCGCATGCCGTATCTCTTCCTCCTGCCGAACCTCGCCTTCTTCGGCGTGTTCGTGATCACGCCGCTGTTCATCAACCTCGGCTATTCCGTCACCGGCGGCACGGATCTCTACCTGCAGGAGCGCCCCTTCGTCGGCGCCGAGCAGTACGGCCACCTGTTCGACTGCGGCAGCTACGTCGACCCGACCTCCTGCCGCGAGGACCGGTTCTGGCGCGGCGTCTACAACACGATCTCCTTCGTGACCTTCCAGGTCGCGTTCATGGTCCTGTTCGCCCTCGTCACGGCGCTCGTCCTCAACCGCGAGATCCGCGCCCGCGGCTTCTTCCGGGCGGTGTTCTTCTTCCCGGTGCTGCTCTCGCCCGTCGTCGTGGCCCTGATCTGGAAGTGGATCCTGCTGCGCGACGGCCTGCTCAACGCGACCTTGATGGGCATGGGCTTCGACCGGGTGATCTGGCTCGCGGACGCGAACTGGGCGATGTTCTGGTCGGTCTTCGTCTCGGTCTGGGCGCATATGGGCTTCTACACGCTCATCCTGCTCGCCGGCCTCCAGGCGATCCCGCCGGACCTCTACGAGGCGGCCGAGATGGACGGCACCAGTCGCTGGCGCGCCTTCTGGCGCATCACCCTTCCGCTGCTCTGGCCGAACCTGCTCGTCGTGCTCGTGCTCGCGCTGATCCGCGCCGTGCAGATCTTCGACGAGGTCTACGTGCTCACCGGCGGCGGGCCGGGCACCGCGACGCAATTCCTGGTGCAGTACATCTACAATACGGGCTTCGCCAACCGCGTGCAGAACTTCGGCCTCGCCTCCGCGGCCTCGGTCGTGCTCGGCGTCGTCCTGTTCGGGCTCACCATCACCCAGCTCGCCCTCGCGCGTCGGCGCGACGGGGCGACCTGAGCCGGCCTCGGGAGGAGAGGGCATGACCGCCGAGACCGCAGCCGCCACCACCGGCCAGGGCCGCGTCCCCCAGAAGGGCGTGGTGCTCGGCTTCCTCACCCGACGGCGCGGCGGCAAGCGCCTGCACTGGACCGACTGGGCCACCTACGCCTACCTCGCCTTCGGGCTCCTCCTGATGTTCGGGCCGATCGTCTGGCTGCTGCTCTCGTCGTTCAAGACCCAGGCCGGCCTGCAGGAATTCCCGCCGACCTTCCTGCCGCTGTCGCAGGTCACCGTGGAGGTCGAAGGCCACGCACGTCCCCTCCTCCTGTTCCAGGTGACGATGGAGGACGGCTCGGTGCGCGAGCTCGCCGAGGTGCGCCGCATCGGCATCGTCTCGACCATGATCGACCCTGCGAACCCGGACGAGCGCATCTCCGTGCCGATCGAGGCCCGTGAGCCGATCCGCGAGTTCACGCTCGCCGTGGAGAACTACACCACGCCGCTCAAGCAGTTCGCCTTCGGGCGCTACCTCTGGAACTCGGTCTTCGTCACCGTGATCGCGACGATCATCACCTTGATCATCAACTCGATGGCGGCCTTCGCCCTGTCGATCTACGAGTTCAAGGGCCGCAACCTGGCGATGGGCTTCATCATCTCCACGCTGATGATCCCCATCACCATCGTGCTGGTACCGACCTACGTCGTGGTGGCCTCGCTCGGCATGGTGAACTCGCTGTGGGGCGTGATCATCCCCGGCGCCGCGACGCCGACGGGCGTCTTCCTGCTGCGGCAGTACATGCTCACCCTGCCCAAGGAGCTGATCGAGGCCGCGCGCATGGACAAGGCGAGCGAGTGGCAGATCTACTGGCGCATCGTCCTGCCCCTGTCGCTGCCGGCGCTCGCGGTGCTCGCGATCTTCTCGATCATGTGGCGCTGGAACGACTTCCTCTGGCCGCTCATCGTGCTCAACCAGACCGAGGTCTACACGCTCCAGCTCGGGCTGAACGCCTTCCAGGGCGAGCTCAACACGCAGTGGAACTACGTGCTGGCGATGACGGTCGTGACGCTCCTCCCGGTCGCCCTCGTCTTCGCCTTCCTGCAGCGCTTCATCACCACCGGCATCGCCTCGAGCGGGATGAAGTGATGGGGACCGCCGATGCACGACGCGCGCCGATACCTCCCCGCAGGGGAGGTCGGCCGCGCAGCGGCCTTGTGGGGGCGAGCGTTCGTGTTCGGCCGCCACCATTCGCCCCTACCCGGCGGCCTTCGGCCGCCGACCTCCCCTTCGGGAAGGTGAGGCGTCCCGCCCAAATCGAGACCCGGAGAGCCTGACATGGCCACGATCGAGCTTCGCGACATCCGCAAGTCCTACGCCGACGTCGCGGTGATCCACGGCATCTCGCTCGTCGTCGACGACGGCTCGTTCGTCGTGCTCGTCGGGCCCTCGGGCTGCGGCAAGTCCACGCTGCTGCGCATGATCGCGGGCCTGGAGGAGATCTCCGACGGCGAGCTCCTGATCGACGGCGCGACCGCCAACCACGAGGGTGCCGCCGATCGCGGGCTCGCCATGGTGTTCCAGTCCTACGCGCTCTACCCGCACATGACCGTCTATCAGAACATGTCCTTCGGGCTCGAGAACACGCGCATGCCCAAGGACGAGATCGACCGGCGCGTGCGCCGGGCCGCCGAGCTGCTGCGCATCACGGACTACCTGAAGCGCCGGCCGAAGGCGCTCTCGGGCGGCCAGCGCCAGCGCGTCGCCATCGGGCGCGCCATCGTGCGCGAGCCCAAGGCCTTCCTGTTCGACGAGCCGCTGTCCAACCTCGACGCGGAGCTGCGGGTCGCCATGCGCAAGGAGCTCGCGGCGCTCCACCGGCAGATCCGCGCGACGATGATCTACGTCACCCACGACCAGGTCGAGGCGATGACGCTCGCCGACAAGATCGTGGTGCTCAACGCCGGCCGCGTCGAGCAGATCGGCGCACCGCTCGACCTCTACAACCGCCCCGCCAACCGCTTCGTCGCGGGCTTCATCGGCTCGCCGCGGATGAACCTGCTCGAGGGGGCGCTGGCCGAGCGCGTCGCGGGCGGGCTGGTGCTGGCGCTCGACGGGGGGCACCGGCTGGTCCTGCCCTTCGACGTACCGGGCCTCGCGCCGGGCACGCGGCTCTCGCTCGGCGTGCGGCCCGAGCACGTCGACATCGCCCCGCGCGAGGCGCACGGCGCGCTGCCCGCGAGCGTCGACATCAACGAGCAGCTCGGCGGCGAGACCTATCTCTACTGCACGCTCGCCGGCCAGGAGCAGGTGACCGTGCATCAGCCCGGCCAGCGCGCGGTGCGCCACGGCGACGCCGTGGGGCTGGTGATCCGCACGGCGGGCGTCCACCTGTTCGCGCAGGACGGCAGCGTGCTCGCCCACGGTGCCGACCACGCGGCCACCGATGCGGCCGACGCCCCGGTCGCGGCGGCCGCGCACTGACGGCGAGAGCGCCGAGGAGCGCACAACGATGAAGCTCGTCGAG
This sequence comes from Salinarimonas sp., assembly GCA_051117315.1. Classification (GTDB taxonomy): domain Bacteria; phylum Pseudomonadota; class Alphaproteobacteria; order Rhizobiales; family Beijerinckiaceae; genus Salinarimonas. The sequence goes on from JBNPEA010000152.1 coordinate 5,894, forward strand.
AGCGCGGATGCGATCCGCGACATCCCCCATGGCGTCGAGGTCGCCACCGACCGCGGCGCCCGCCTTCGCATCGTGCTCGCCGGGCCGGATCTGGCGCACGTGTCGCTGGTGCGTGCGGAGGGCCACCGGCTCGACCGGACCTGGACGATCGCCCCGAACGGCCTCGAGCCGCCGGAGGCCGGTCGCGCCCGCGACAGCCTGGAGGGCTTCTCGCCCCCGGAGACGGGCGTCACGCGGGAGGGCGATGTCGTCACCCTAGCCGGCGGCCACCTCGCCGTGACGATCCGCGCGAACCCGCTGCGGCTCGCCTTCCACCGCATCGGCGAGAGCGCGCCCTTCGCCGCGGACAGGCCGACGGGGGCCTACATGCTGTCGCGCAGGACGCACGGCTTCGTGCACCACATGGCGCGCCACCCGGCCGAGCGGCACTACGGCCTCGGCGACAAGGCGGGGCCTGTCGACCGCACCGGCCGGCGCTTCCGGCTCGAGGCGGTCGACCCCTGCGGCTACGACGGCGAGACCTCCGACCCGCTCTACAAGGTCGCGCCTCTCCTGATCTGCGACAACCGCGACAGCGGCATCGCCTACGGCATCCTCTACGACACTCACGCCGCCGCGGAGATCGACGTCGGCGCGACGATCGACAACTACCACCCGCCCTTCCGCAGCTATCGCGCCGAGGACGGCGACCTCGACTATTGGGTCGTGCTCGGGCCGTCGGTACTCGACGTCGCGCGGAAGATCGATCGGCTCGTCGGCGGCCAGGCGCTGCCGCCGAAGTGGGCGCTCGGCTTCGGCCTCACCTCCATGAGCATCGCCGACGCGCCGGACGCCGACGCGCGCATTCGCGAGATCATCGCGGACTTCGCGCGCCACGACCTGCCCTGCGACACGTTCCATTTCGGCTCCGGCTACACGCTGCACGGCGGCCGCCGCCACACCTTCCGCTGGAACGAGGCGAAGTTCCCCGATCCCGCCGGAACGCTCGCCGCGCTCCGCGAGGCGGGCCTGCGCACGATCACCAACATCAAGCCCTGCCTCCTCGACGATCATCCCGACTTCGAGCCGGCGGCGAAGGCCGGCATCCTCGTGCGCGACGGCGACGGCGCGGAGGCGCCGCCCGCGATCTCCGCCTTCTGGGACGGGCCCGGTGCCCATCTCGACTTCACCAATCCCGAGGGCGTCGCCTGGTGGCGCGGGCGCATGCGCGAGCGGCTGCTGGCGAACGGCGTCGATTCGATCTGGAACGACAACAACGAGTACGAGATCTGGGACGAGGACGCGCGCTGCGCCGGGTTCGGGCGGCCCTTCGACCTCGCGCTCGCGCGCCCGCTGCAGCCGCTGCTGATGACCCGCGCCTCGTTTCGCGAGCAGCAGGAGGTCGCGCCCGGCAAGCGGCCCTACGTCATCACCCGCGCCGGCGGGCCGGGCATCGGGCGCTACGGCCAGAGCTGGACGGGCGACAACACGACCTCGTGGAAGACCTTGCGCTGGAACCTGGCGCAGGGCCTGTCCATGGGCCTCTCCGCCATGGGCAACACCGGACACGACGTCGGCGGCTTCCTGGGGACCGAGCCGGGGCCGGAACTGCTGGTTCGCTTCACCGAGCTCTGCAGCCTCTGGCCGCGCATGGTGATGAACTCGTGGAAGGCGTCGGGCATCACGACGCTGCCGTGGATGCACGAGGAGGCGATCCCCGCGATGCGCCAGGCGATGCGGCTGCGCTATCGGCTGATGCCCTACCTCTACGACGCGATGGTTCGCGCCGCCGAGGACGGCACGCCGCCGGTGAAGCCGCTCGGGACCCTCTTCCCGCACGACCCTGCTGTCCGTGACCGCGACGACCTCTTCGTGCTCGGCGACGACCTCCTCGTCGCGCCGGTGCTGGAGGAAGGCGCGCGCCGGCGCGCGGTGCCGCTGCCGGCGGGGTGCGGCTGGATCGACCTCCACACCGGCGAGCGCTTCGCGGGCGGCGCCGAGGCGATCGTCGACGCGCCGCTCGGCCGGCTGCCGGTTCTGGTGCGCGAGGGGGCGATGATCCCGGTCTCGCGGCAGCTGTCGCGCATCGACCCCGCTTGCGAGACCTGGCGCGGGCTACGCGTCTACCCGGCCGGCGACGGCATCTCGGAGGCCGTGCTCTACGAGGACGACGGCGAGACGGCCGACTGGCGCGGGGACGGCTCGTGCCGGGTCTTGCTCATGATGTCGGCAGAGGGTGGGGTCCTCGTGCTCGAGGCCCGGCGCCTCGGCGGCTACCGCCCGGCCTGGGACGCGCTGGAGGTGGAGATCGCCTCCCCACGCAGCTTCGGCGAGATCGTGCTCAACGGCGCCGTCGCCGACCCGGCCGCGCCGCTCCTGCTGCGCCTCGACCGGTGAGGGAGGGCGCGATGGCGACGGATGCGCTCGATTGCCTGGAGGACCCGGCCGGGACCATCCCGCAGCGGTGCGACCGTCTCGTCCGGCACGTCTACGGCGCTCCTCCCGCTCCCCCGGAGCATCTCGCCGTCGCCACCCGCCCCTGGCCCGAAGCGGGCGCCGAGATCCTCACGCTGACGATGTCGCAGGCGGGGCGGCGGTACGTGGTGGAGGCCGCCCTGCTCCTGCCGCCCGGCCCGCCCGGCCGCGTCCCCCTCGTTGTCGGCCTCGGCTTCCTCGGGCCGCTGGGCGCGGTCGAGGCGGACGGCTTCCCGCGCGACCCGCACGCGATCGTCGAGGCGACGGGCGCGGGCTTTCCCGACGGGCGGCTCGTCCCCGCCATGCGCGGCGTCCACGCGTCGCGCTGGCCGCGGGAGACGCTCCACCGTGCCGGCGCGGCCCTGCTCCTCGCCTGCTACGGCTCCTTCACGCCCGACGACCCGCATGCCGCGTTCGCCCACGGCGTCGCGCCGCTGATGGGCGTCGGCGACGGCCTGCACCGGCCCGGCGCCATCGCGCTGTGGGCGTGGGGCTACTCCCGCCTCGTCGACGCGGCCCTCGCCCGCCCGGAGATCGACCCGGGCCGGATCGTGATCGCCGGCCATTCGCGGCTCGGCAAGGCCGCGCTCGTCGCCGCCGCGCAGGACGCCCGCATCGCCGGCGTCTTCGCCAACAATTCCGGCTGCCTCGGCGCGCGCCCCTCGGCGATCCGCCGCGGCGAGACGCCCGAGGCGCTGGCCGCGCGCTTCCCGCATTGGGTGACGCCCGCCTTCGCCGCCGACCCGCGCCCGCCGGAGGGAGGCGATCAGCCCGACCTCCTCGCCGCCATCGCGCCGCGGCGCCTCTATGTGGCGAGCGCCAGCGAGGACGCCTGGGCCGATCCCGCCGGCGAGCGTGCGGGCCTCGCGGCCGCGGCACCGGCCTGGCGGGCGCTCGGCTGCGCCGTACCCGCGATCGACGCCGACGCCCCGCTCGTCCCCGGCGACGGGTTTCGCGCCGGTCCCCTGGCGTGGCATCTGCGGCCGGGTCCGCACGACCTGACGCCCTACGACTGGCAGCGCGCCCTCCCCCAGCTCCTGGAGCCGACGCCGTGACGAAGCCCTTTCTCGACCCGGACCGCCTCCTTCCGCTCGCCGAGCCGGCGCGCTCGCTCGCCCGTGACCTCTACGAGCGCGTGCGCGACCTCCCGCTCGTCTGCCCGCATGGCCACACGGACCCCGCCTGGTTCGCCCAGGACGAGCCGTTCAACGACGCGGCCGCGCTCCTCCTGTGGCCGGACCATTACCTCCTGCGCATGCTCCAGAGCCGCGGCGTGCCCTACGAGGCGCTCGGCATCGCGCCGGCGCGCGATCGCGGCATTCCCGTCGCGAGCCCGCGGGAGGGCTGGCGGACTTTCTGCGCCCATTATCACCTGTTCCGGGGCACGCCCTCGCGGCTGTGGCTCGACCACGCGCTTCACGAGGTGCTCGGCCTCGAGGAGCGGCTGTCCGCCGAGACCGCGGACCGCAGCTACGACGCGATCAACGAGCGCCTCGCCGAGCCGGCCTTCCGCCCGCGGGCGCTCTACGAGCGCTTCGGCATCGAGGTGATCGCGACGACGGACGCGGCGACCGACACGCTCGACCATCACCGTGCCATCCGCGACAGCGGCTGGGGCGGCCGGGTGATCCCGACCTTCCGCCCGGACGCGGTCACGGACCCGGAGCACGACGCCTTCCAGGCCTCGATGGCGGAGCTGCGCCGGCTCACCGGCGCCGACGTCTCGCGCTGGGGCGACTACCTCGAGGCGCTGCGCCAGCGCCGCGCGGTCTTCGCCGATCTCGGCGCGACCGCCACCGACCACGGCCCGCCCTCCCCCGCCACCGCCGATCTCGACCCCGACACCTGCCAGAAGCTGCTCGCCGGCGCGCTCGCCGGCGCCCTGACGCGCGCCGATGCCGCGCGGTTCCGCGCGCAGATGCTCACCGAGATGGCGGGCATGTCGGCGCAGGACGGGCTCGTCATGCAGATCCACGCCGGGTCGTGGCGCAACCATTCCGGCGCGATCCTCGATGCCTTCGGTCGCGACAAGGGCTTCGACATGCCGCTGCCGGTGGACTGGACCGGCGGCCTGCACGCGCTGCTCGAGCGCCACGGCTTCGCCGAGCGGCTGAGGATCATCCTCTTCACCCTCGACGAGACCACGCTCGCCCGCGAGATCGCACCGCTCGCCGGCGCCTACCCGTCGCTCCTGATCGGTCCCGCCTGGTGGTACTTCGACGCGCCCGAGGGCATGCGCCGCCACCGGCGGCTGGTGACGGAGACGGCGGGTTTCTACAACCACGCCGGCTTCAACGACGACACCCGCGCGCTGCTCTCGCTGCCGGCCCGTCACGACATGTCCCGGCGGGTCGAGTGCGGCATGCTCGCCGAGATGGTCGCCGAAGGCGTGCTCCAGCGCGACGAGGCGGAGCCGCTGGCCGAGGAGCTGGCGGTGGGGCTCGCCCGGCGCGCCTACAATCTTCCCGACGTTTCAACCGATTGAAAGACGGGCTTCACCCATGCTCGAAAGCTGGCGCTGGTTCGGACCCCACGACGTCGTGAGCCTGACCGATATCGCCCAGGCCGGCGCGACGGGCATCGTCAGCGCGCTGCACCACGTGCCGACGGGCTTCCCCTGGCCCGACGCGGAGATCGCCGCGCGCAAGCGCCTGATCGAGACGCGTCCCGACGGGCGGGCGACGGGGCTGCATTGGGCGGTGGTCGAGAGCGTGCCGGTGTCCGAGGCGATCAAGACGCAGACGGGGGACTGGCGCGCGCATCTCGACGCCTACCGGGAGACCCTCGCCGCGCTGGGCCGCGCCGGGATCGGCATCGTCTGCTACAACTTCATGCCCGTCCTCGACTGGACCCGCACCGACCTCGCGCGCGAAACGCCCACCGGCGCCACCGCGATGGTGTTCGACGCGATCGACTTCGCCGCCTTCGACATCCATCTCCTCGCCCGCCCGAGTGCCGCGCAGGACTATCCCGAAGCGGTCCGGGAGGAGGCGGCGCGGCGCGCGGCGGCGATGACCGAGGACGCGAAGCGGGCGCTCGCAGGCAACGTGCTCGCCGGCCTGCCCGGCGCCGCCGAGCACTGGGACGTGGAGACCGTGCGCGCCCATCTCGCGCGCTACGCAGACGTCGGCCCGGACCGCCTGCGGGCGAACCTCGTCGCCTTCCTGGAGGAGGTCGTGCCGGCCGCCGAGGCGGCGGGCGTGCGGCTGTGCTGCCATCCCGACGACCCGCCCTTCCCATTGCTCGGCCTGCCGCGCGTCGTCTCGACGCGCGCGGACTACGAGGCGATGCTGTCCGCCGTCGACAGCCCGGCGAACGGGGTCACCTTCTGCACGGGCTCCCTCGGCGCGCGGGCGGACAACGACGTTCCGGCCATGGCCCGCGCCCTCGCCCCGCGCATCGTCTTCGCCCACCTGCGCAACGTCGCGCGGGAACCGGACGGCTCCTTCGCCGAGGTGAACCATCTCGACGGCGACGTCGACATGGTCGCCGTCGTCGCGGCGCTGCTCGAGGAGGAGGCGCGCCGGCACGCATCGGGGGATGCGCATCCGGTCATTCCCATGCGCCCCGACCACGGGCACGTGATGCTCGACGACTTCGCGCGCCCGAGCCAGCCGGGCTACCCCGCCATCGGCCGCCTGCGCGGCCTGGCCGAACTGCGCGGGGTCGCCAAAGCCCTCTCTCATGGAGCGACGCGATGACGAGGCTCTGCGACGCGGCCCTGGCCGCGCTCCCCGCCGATGTCGGGACGCCGGGCTACGACCGTGGAGCGCACGGGGTCGGCATCGTCCACATCGGCGTCGGCGCCTTCCACAAGGCGCATCAGGCGGTCTACACCGAGGATGCTCTCGCGACCGCGGGGGGGGATGGGCGCTGCGCCGGCGTCAGCCGGCGCCGGCCGGACGCCGAGGGGGCGCTGGCGCCGCAGGACGGGCTCTACACCCTCGTCGGGCGCCATCCGGACGGACCGCGAGCGCAGGTGATCGGCGCGCTCGCCGAGGTCGGCACGGCCCCCCGCGACAAGGCCCGCACACGTGCGCTGCTCACGGCCCCCACGACGCGGATCGTGAGCCTCACCGTCACCGAGAAGGCGTACGGCCTCGACCCGGCGACCGGCGGGCTCGACGTGGCGCGCGCGGATATCGCCGCCGACCTCGAAGCGCCGGACGCCCCGCGCACCGCCGTCGGCTGGATCGTCCACGCGCTCGCCCGGCGCCGCGCCGCGGGTATCGCGCCGTTCACGCCGCTGTGCTGCGACAATCTCGCCGAGAACGGCGCGATGCTCGCCCGCCTCGTGCGCGACTTCGCCGAGCGGATCGACCCGGGCCTCGCCGCCTGGATCCGCGCCGAGGTGCCGTTTCCCTCGACCATGGTCGACCGCATCACCCCGGCCTCGACGCAGGAGACGCTGGCGGACGCGCGCCGCCTCACCGGCTTCGACGACGCTGCGGCGACCGAGACCGAGCCGTTCAGCCAATGGGTGATCGAGGATCGCTTCGGCGCCGGGCGTCCGGCCTGGGAGGCCGCCGGCGCGATCCTCGCCTCGGATGTGCGCCCCTACGAGGCGATGAAGCTGCGCCTCCTCAATGGCGCGCACTCGCTGATCGCCTATGCCGGCGCCGTCGCCGGGCTCGACTTCGTGCGCGACGTGATGGCGCGCGAGACGCTCGCCGCCCTCGTCGCCGCGCACCAGCACGACGTCGCGCGCACGCTCGCCTCGGTCCCCGGCGTCGATCTCGCGACCTATCGCGGCGAGCTGCGGGCCCGCTTCGCCAACCCGGCCATGGCGCACCGCACCGTGCAGATCGCCATGGACGGCTCGCAGAAGCTGCCGCCGCGCCTCCTCGAGCCTGCGCTGGATGCGATCGAGCGCGGCCTGCCGTGGCGTACCTGCGCCTTCGCGGTCGCGGCCTGGATGCGGTATCTCGACGGCCGCGACGAGAACGGCGCCGAGCTGCCGCTCTGCGATCCGCTCGCCGATCGCCTGCGCGCCACCCTCGCCGCCGCCGGCACCGACCCCGGCGAGCGGGCGCGTGCGCTGCTGGGGCTCGACGTCGTCTTCCCGCCGGCCCTCGCCCGCCATCCCGGCTTCGCCCGGGCCGTGGCGGAGGACCTCGCACGGATCACCCGCGAGGGCATGATTCCCGCTGCGCGCGCGGCTCTCGCCGGCTGACGCGGACGGCGCGTCGCGCCCGGCGTTTTCCATCTATTTACCATGGTTGGGGAGCATGGTGGCGTCATGACCATGCGATTCGCTTCCTCCGGCGCCGCGCGCGCCCTCCTCGCCCTCGGCCTCGTCACCGCGGCCGTTCCCGCCGCGCCGGCGGCCGCCCACGCGAGCTACGCCTCCTGCGTCGCGGAGCTGCGCGGCCAGGCCTCCCGCAACAACGTCTCGACGGCGACCTTCGACCGGGCGCTGTCGGGCGTCGAGCCGGACATGAGCCTGCTCGAGCTGCTCGACCGGCAGCCCGAGTTCCGTACGGCGATCTGGGACTACATCGCCGGCCTCGTCGACGAGGAGCGGGTGGAGGACGGGCGGCGCGCCATGGCGCAGTACCCCAACGCCCTCTCCGTCGCCGAGCAGCGCTGGGGCGTCGATCCCCACGTGATCGCGGCGATCTGGGGCGTCGAGTCGAATTACGGCCGCAACATGGGCAAGCGCCCGATGCTGCAGTCGCTCTCCACCCTCGCCTGCTTCGGCCGGCGCCAGAGCTTCTTCCGCGGCGAGCTGTTCGCGACCCTGCAGATCCTCGAGCGCGGCGAGATCCCCGTCGAGCAGCTCACCGGCTCCTGGGCCGGCGCTTTCGGCCAGACCCAGTTCATCCCCTCCACCTACCAGCGCATCGCGGTCGATTTCGACGGCGACGGGCGCCGCGACATCGTCGGCTCGACCGTGGACGCGCTCGGCTCGACGGCGAACTACCTCGCCCGCTCCAACTGGCGCGCGGGCGAGCCCTGGGGCTACGAGGTGCGCCTGCCCGCCGGCTTCCCCGAGAGCCGCACCGGACGGCGCAACAAGCGTGCGCTGTCCGACTTCGCCGGCATGGGCGTGCGGCGCATAGACGGCGGCGCGCTCACCGGCCCCGGCCAGGCGGCGATCCTCGCGCCTGCGGGCACGAACGGGCCGGCCTGGGTCGTGTTCTCCAACTTCGACGCGATCTACTCCTACAATCAGGCGGAATCCTACGCGCTCGCCATCGCGCTCCTGTCGGACCGGCTCGCCGGCCGGCCGGGCATCCAGACGCCTTGGCCGACGGACGATCCGCCGTTGTCGCGCGAGGAGCGCCGCGAGGTGCAGGTCCAGCTCCTGCGCCGCGGCTACGCCATCGGCGACGTCGACGGCATCATCGGCTCGAAGACGCGCGAGGCGATCAAGGATATGCAGACCCGCATGGGGCAGGAGGCCACCGGCCGCGCCGGGCGGCGCTTCCTCGACGCCCTGCGCGCGGGCGGCTGACGCGCCCGCGGCTCAGCGCGCCCGCTCGATCGCCCTGGCGACGACGGCGCGCACGTCCGGGTCGCGCAGGAAGAGGTCGTGGTTGAGGATGCCGGATCCGAATTCGGAGGCGTCCGCCACGCGCACGCCGAGATCGGCGAGGCGCGCGCGATCCGCCGCCCCCGCCCGCACCACGCCGCCGGCGAGGCGGCGCGAGAGCGCCAGCGCACGGTCGTTCTCGGCGGTGATCACGGTGATCCGCTGCGCGTCGACGCCCAGCCGCTCGATGCCTTGCGCGAACAGGTCGATGTCGACGTCGGGCGAGGCCAGCACCACGGCCCCGATCCGCGCCATGGCGGCGTCGCCCCCGCTCCCGCGCACCGAGCGCAGCGTCTCCAGCGTCAGGAGCGAGCCCATGGAATGGGCGACGATGTGGACGCGCCCGCCGCTCTCGCTCTGCGCGAGCGTCAGGATCAGCGTCTCGAGCGCGTCGCGCGACCACAACGCGCTCTCGCGGTCGTAGCCGTAGTCGAACGTCGCCCCGCCGGACGGCCAGGTGAACAGGCCGGTCGCGCCGCGAAAGCCGATGCCCTCGGCGAGCTCGGCCGCGCCGGAGGCCGCCGTCTCGAAGGTCTCGCGATAGCCGTGCACGTAGACGAGGACGTCGCGCCCCAGCGCCGCGCGGGCGAAGGCCTGCGACGGCTCGGCCGTGACCACGGGCCCGACCCCGACGACGCCCCAGCGCGCCGTGAAGGGCGAGAGCGTCGCGAGCACGCCCTCGCTCGGCGGGGCGAGCGTCGCCTGCGCGAAGGCGAGGCCCGCGCCGCGCTCCGTGCCGAAGAAGGGCGCGGCGCCGGGATCGTCCGCGGGCGCCCGTGTCGTCGCGACCAGCAGCGCCCGCGCCCCGGCCCCCGCATCCGGTGGCGACGAGGCGCCGGCGAAGTTGCAGGCGCCGAGCGCGAGCGCGAGCGTCAGCGCGCAGGCACGCGACGCGAGGCGCAACGGGGCGAGGCGCCGCGAGGCGAAGACGGACGTCGGGGAGATCATGGGTGGCGGCCGGTGGGAGCGCGGGACCCGCGCTCGATGCGCCGCGATCGTGGCGAGGGTGCGGCCGTCGCGGGGCGGGTCAGACGAGCGCGGGCGCCCTCTGCGGGTTGGCGGCGGGCTCGGTGGAGATCTCGTGCCACCAGGTCCAGCACTCGGTCTCGACGGCGGCCATGACCGGACGCGACGAGGGGAATCGCTTGTCGGTGTTGAAGGCGTCGCGCAGCAGCGCCAGCCGCGCGTTGGCGGCGGTGCGGTGGTCGTCGGAGCCGACCTCGCGGACGTAGAGCAGGCGCGCGAAGATCTCGCGGCTGGGCGCGCGGGCGGCCATGGTCAGGTCTCCTGCAAGAAGTTGTTCACGTACTGCGAGGTGATGTCGTCCGCGTTGCGGGCGGACCAGCTGCCGTAGCCGGCGGCGATGGTCGTCGGCGGCAGGTTCTGCGGTGCTGCGCCCTGCTGCACGGGCGCGCCCGCGACCAGCGCTCCCTGGCGCGCCGGCTCGGGGCCCTGCGGCGCCTGCGGCTGCGCCGACACCTGCTGGAACGCGACGTCCGACGGCTGCTCGCCGGGCAGCCGCGGGCTTCCCGTAAAGCCCGGGACGGCGACCCCGAGCGGATTGAACAGCTTGTCGTTGCTCATCGCGTAATGATGACCTTCTCGCATTCGAATCGAGCATCAACATAAACGAGGGCGCGCAGATATTCAATATTGGTCATGTGCACACCCCGTTCGGCGTTCGGATCTGCACTCAGCGTGCGCGCGTCGTCGTAGCGAGCATCTCGTCAGCGATGGGAATAACATAGACGCATCCCCGCACACCGGTTCAAAGCCCGCTTCTCGACCCCGATCGCGCTCGCGGCGCTCGCACTCGCTGCCGCGACGCGCTAACTCGGGCCGGAGGACCGCGTTTTGCGCGGCGACGGAGGCGCCCGCCATGCCTGCTCGCGACATGCCTGCTCCCGACATCGCGTCTCTCGAGGAGAAGCTCCTCGCAGGCGATCGTGCCGCGCTGGCGCGCGCCATCACTCTCGTCGAATCGAAGCGTGCGGATCGCCGGGCCGGTGCGGCGGCGCTCCTCGACAGGCTGCTGCCGCGCACCGGCGGCGCGGTGCGGGTGGGCGTCACCGGCGTGCCGGGCGTGGGCAAGTCGACGCTGATCGACACGCTCGGCAGCCTTCTCACCGCCCGCGGCCACCGCCTCGCCGTGCTCGCCGTCGATCCGAGCTCCTCGCGCACCGGCGGCTCGATCCTCGGCGACAAGACGCGCATGGCGCGCCTCGCGGTCGACCCGAACGCCTTCGTGCGCCCCTCCCCCTCCTCCGGCACCCTCGGCGGCGTCGCCGCGCGCACGCGCGAGACCATGCTGCTCTGCGAGGCCGCGGGCTTCGACATCGTGCTCGTCGAGACCGTGGGCGTCGGCCAGTCGGAGACGGCGGTGGCGGACCTCACCGACTTCTTCCTCGTGCTGATGCTGCCCGGCGCCGGCGACGAGCTGCAGGGCATCAAGAAGGGCGTGCTCGAGATCGCCGACATGATCGCCGTCAACAAGGCCGAGGGGGAGAACGCGACGCGGGCGCGGCGGGCGGCGGCGGAGTACCGCACCGCGCTCTCGATCCTGGCCCCCGCCTCCCCGCTCTGGACGCCGCCGGTCGTCACCGTCTCGGGGCTGGACGGGACCGGGCTCGACGAGATGTGGGCGCGCATCCTCGACCATCGCGCCCGGCACGAGGCAAAGGGCCTGCTCGCCGCCCGTCGCCGCCGGCAGGACGTCAAGTGGATGTGGGCGCTCATCGACGAGCGCCTGCGCGCACGGCTGACCACGGATGGGCGCACACGCGAGCTTCTTTCCCGTCTCGAGGCTGCCGTCGGCGCGGGGGAGACCTCGCCGGCGGCAGCGGCCGAGCAGATGGCGCGTCATCTCGGGCTCTGATCGCGCGCCTTTCGCTCGGCGAGTTAACCGGAGATTCGAGAAGATCGTCTAGGAGGGGATGCCGAGGGATCGCGGGGAGTGAACGACGATGCTGGACGAGCTGGCGCGCCTGTCGACGGATGCGTCATCGGAAGGACGACGGCGGCTCCTCAACGCCGTCACCGATCTCTTCCTGCACGACGACGAGCCGAGCGAGGGCGCGCAGGAGCATTTCTCCGACATCGCCACCCGCTCGCTCGAGAAGATGGAGACGCCCGACCGCAAGGACTACGCGGACCGCGTCGCCGCGGAGCCGCAGCTGCCGCGCACCGTCGCCAACACGCTGGCCAACGATCCCGAGGCCGACGTCGCGCGCCTCGTCCTCAAGCTCTCCCCGGTGCTCACCGACGCCGATCTCGCGGCGATCGCGGTGACCCATTCCCAGGCCCACCTCCACGCCATCGCCGAGCGCGCCACGCTGTCGGAGAACGTCACCGAGATCCTCGTCGACCGCGGCGACAAGCAGGTGCTGCGCACCGTCTCCGGCAACGAGGGGGCCGCCTTCTCCGAGCGCGGCTTCGAGCGCCTCGTCGAGCGCGGCGGGCGCGACGCGGCGGTGCGCCAGAACCTGGAGAGCCGGCGCGACAGCCTGCCGGTCTCGCAGGCGCGGCGCGTGCTCCAGATCGCCGCCCAGGTGGCACAGAAGTCCGACGCCGGCCATCAGGTGGAGCTCATCTCCGGCGAGGCGCCCAAGCGCGTCGTGCGCGAAGCACGCGAGCGCCGGCTCGAGCTCAAGCTGCTCATCGCCGACCTCAAGGCCGGCCAGCGCACCGTCGACGACGTCGTCTCCATCCTCGCCCGTGACGACCGCGCCTTCGACCTCGCCCAGATCATCTCCACCTTCTCCGAGATCCCCAACGCCCAGGCGCTGCGCGCCCTGCTGCAGCCGGAGAGCTCCGGCATCGCCGTGGCCTGCAAGGCGCTGGGGCTCGGCGGGGAGTCCTATCGCAAGGTGCTCGAGCTGCGCACGAAGCGCCTCGGCCTCGCGGAGAGCGCCATCGACGGCGACCTCGCCCACTACGAGGCCCTCCCCGCCGAGACCTCGGAACGCGCGATGCGGTTCCTGAAGATGCGGGCGAAGGTGTCCTGACGGGGCGGGGCGAGCGTCGCAGCCGACACGTTCCCTGCACCGGTCCCCGGCCCTCGCGCGTTGTCCTCCCCTGGAGGACCGCGCCATGCAGCTGCCCGAGGGATACGCACGCCTCTTCGTCGACGGCACGCCCGAGCCGATCGGGGCGGTGACCACGGCCGTCGCCGCCGTCCTGGCCGGGCGCGTTCGGGAGCGGCCCGACGGCTATGCCCTGCCGTGCGACGACCTTCAGCAAGCGCTCGACGCGGCGGTCGAACGTCTCCGCGCCGCCGGCCTGTGCCCGCCGCCGCGGGGCGAGGCGATCGCCGTGCGGGCGGGGCCCGACGGCGCGGAGCTGGGGCGGGTGGACCGTTCGGCGGCGGAGCCGCTGGGGCTGATCGTCCGCAAGGCCTGCCTCGTCGGCTATTTGCCGGGCGCGCCCGTGCGGGTCTGGCTCGCGCGCCGCGGCAAGGGCCAGCGCACGGCGCCGGGGCTCCTCGACACGATGGTGGCCGGCGGCGTCGCCGCGGGCGCCACCCTGGAGGAGACGCTCGCCGAGGAGGCCCGCGAGGAGGCGAGCCTCGCGCCCGAGCGGTTGCGGCAGGCACGGCCGGCGGCGCGGCTCGACCGCGTGGCGCCGGGGCCGCAGGGCCTCTCGCGCGAGGACCTGCACGTGTGGGATCTCGCGATGGACCCCGACGAGCGGCCCGTCCCGCGCGACCCCGAGATCGCCGGCTTCACGCTCATGGCCCTCCCCCAGCTGGCGGAGGCGCTCGTGCCGGCGCGCGAGTTCAAGCCGGGCGCGGCGATCGTGCTGCGGGATGCGCTCGCGCGCTGGGCGGCCGCGTCGACATCGTCGTCCGGCCGCGCCTAGAACCACCCGCCGGTCATCAGCCGCGCCGTGGCGCGGTGGAGGCGGGCCCAGCTCTCGGCGACGCGGGCCGCGTCCTCGAAGCCGCGGGCGGCGGCCTCCTGGGCCAGCGCGAGCTGCGTCGCGGCGAGCTCCTCGGGCGTGCGGCACGCGGCGAGGCGCCCGAGGCCGGCGACGTGCCGCTCCAAGGGCGCGCGCAGCGCCACGGCGCAGTCGCGCTGCAGCTGGCCGATGCACTCGGTCATGGGCAGCGGGTCGAGCCAGGCGGCCGGCGCGGGCGCCGGCCCCGCGGCGGAGACCCAGGCGTCCGCCCCGGCATCCGCCGTCCGGCGTCGGCGCGGCTCGGCGGGAGCTGCACGGCGGGCGGCGGCGGCGGCGCGGCGCGCGGCGGCGGGGGCGAACGGGACGACCTCGCTCATGCGGCGTCCCTTCGCCTGTGCCGCCGGGCGATCTCGTCGACGAGCGCGGCCATCTCGCGGGCGGCCTCGCTCGACGGCGCGGCCTCGGCGACGGAGAGCCCCTGCGCCGCGCTCTCGGCATAGACCACGCGCTGGCACAGCGACGGCTCGAGCACCGGCATCTCGAAGGGCTCGAGCGCGCCCGTCACGTCCCGCCCGATGGCGGTGTTGGCAATCCTGCGGTTGATGACGAAGGCGCCGGAGAGCCCCTCCCGGTAGATCTGCGCCTCGCGGATCAGCTCCACCGTCTCGCGCGCCGCCCAGATGTCGTAGGGCGAGGGCTGGACGGGGATCAGCACCGTCTCGCTGGCGAGGATCGCGGCCCGGGCGAGGTCGTTGGCGCGCGGCGCGCCGTCGATCACGACGGCGTCGTAGCCGGCGGCGAGGCTCGGCAGGTCGCGGTGCAGCGTGGGCTTGGCCATGCCGACGACGGGAAACAGCGGATCGCGCTCGCGCGCGCTCGACCACGCCAGCGCCGAGCCCTGCGGATCGGCGTCGACGAGCAGCACGCGCCGCCCCAGCGCCGCGAGGCCCGCCGCGAGGTTGACGGCGATCGTGGTCTTGCCCACGCCGCCCTTCTGGTTGAGCACGCCGACGATCAACGGATCCGCGTCCTTTCTCGAGCCACCCCGCGTAGGATACCAGACGCGCCCTGCCCCGTCAGGATAAATGCGCCCGCGAACCGGGCAGGCGAGGTGAACTTTCGACCGGGGCGCCTCTATGCTGGGCAGGCTCGCGGGCGCGAGCGCGGCGGGATGCGAGGACCGGGATGGCCCAGGACGACGGCAGGCACGACGACACGCGAGACGACGCGCCCGACGGCGCGGCGGGCGGCCCGGTGGCCTCGGGCGCCTTCCTGCGCATCCGCCTCGACCCGGACATCGCGGTCGGCCCCGGAAAGGCGGACCTGCTCGAGGGCATCCGCGAGACGGGCTCCATCGCCGCCGCCGGGCGGCGCATGGGCATGAGCTACAAGCGCGCCTGGCTCCTCGTCGAGACCATGAACCGCTGCTTCGAGGCGCCCCTCGTCGAGACCAGCCGCGGCGGCCGCGAGCAGGGCGGCGCCCGGCTCACCGGGGACGGCGAGCGCGTGCTCGCGCTCTACCGGCGCATGCAGGACGCCACTGCGCGCGCGGTGGCGGACGACATGGAGACGATGCGGGCCATGCTGCGCGATCCCGCGGCGCGAGCCGATATGTCCGGACGAAAATAACGCTGGACGCGCCCACCCCGATCGATATGTTTTCGTGAACCATTCGAGGAGATCCCCGATGCTCCGCCCAACGCTCGCCGCAGCGGCCCTCGCCATCTCGCTCGCAGTCTCCGCTCCCGCCGCTCACGCGCAGGACGCCGTCGTCTTCGCGGCGGCGAGCCTGAAGAATGCGCTCGACGACGCCGCCGCCGCCTTCCAGGAGGAGACCGGCCATGCGCTGGCGATCGCCTATGCCGGCTCCGCGGCCCTCGCCCGCCAGATCGAGCAGGGCGCGCCGGCGGACCTGTTCGTCTCGGCGAACGTGCGCTGGATGGATCACCTGGCCGAGGCGGGGATGATCGTCGAGGAGAGCCGCGTCGACCTGCTCGCGAACCGCATCGCCCTCGTCGCGCCGACGTCCTCGGACGTCGCCGTCGCCATCGCGCCGGGCTTCGACCTCGTCGGTGCGCTCGGGCCGGACGGGCGCCTCGCCATGGCCGAGACCACCGCCGTGCCGGCCGGCATCTACGGCCGCGCGGCGCTGGAGAGCCTCGGCGTGTGGGAGAGCGTCGCGGACCGGGTCGCCCAGTCCGAGAACGTGCGCGCCGCCCTCGCCCTCGTCTCCCGTGCCGAGGCGCCGCTCGGGATCGTCTACACGACCGACGCCACGGCGGACGCGAACGTGCGCGTGGTGGCGCTGTTTCCCGAGGAGACCCACCCGGCGATCGTCTATCCCGCCGCCCTGACGCTGCCGGGCGGCAACGCCGTCGCGGCGGGCTTCCTCGCCTTCCTGCGCACGCCCGAGGCCCGGCCGCTGTTCGAGCGCCAGGGCTTCACCATGCTCGTCGAATGAGGCGCGCGTGACCTGGCTCGCGCTCTCCGCGCAGGAATGGGACGCGGTGCGCCTGTCGCTCCTGGTGTCGTTCTGGGCGACGATCGCCAGCCTGCCCTTCGGCATCGCGGTCGCGTACCTGCTGGCGCGCGCCTCCTTCCCAGGCAAGGCGCTGGTGAACGGGCTCGTGCACCTGCCACTCGTGCTGCCGCCGGTCGTCACCGGCTACGTGCTGCTGCTGCTGTTCGGGCGGCGCGGGCCGATCGGCGGCTTCCTGGAGGAATACTTCGGCATCGTGCTGGCCTTCCGCTGGACGGGCGCGGCGCTGGCCTGTGCGGTGATGGGCTTTCCGCTGATGGTACGCGCCATCCGGCTCGCCATCGAGGCGGTCGACCCGCGGCTCGAGGCCGCCGCCGGGACGCTGGGTGCCGGGCGCGCGGCGACCTTCGTGCTCGTCACGCTGCCGCTGATCCTGCCGGGCGTCATCGCCGGCATGATCCTCTCCTTCGCGAAGGCCATGGGCGAGTTCGGCGCGACCATCACCTTCGTCTCCAACATTCCCGGCCAGACGCAGACGCTGCCCTCGGCCATCTACACCTTCACCCAGATCCCGGGCGGCGAGGCCGGGGCGCTGCGGCTCACCCTGGTCTCCGTCGTGATCGCCTTCGGCGCGCTCCTCGTCTCCGAGCTGCTCGCCCGGCGGGCACAGGCGCGGGTCGGGATCGCATGAGGACGGGAGCGCCGACGCTGGAGATCGCCCTGCGTCACCGCCAGGGCGACTTCGACCTCGACCTCGCCTTCGCGAGCGATGCCGGGGTCACCGCGCTGTTCGGCCCGTCCGGCTCGGGCAAGACCACGGTCGTCAACGCCATCGCCGGCCTGCTGCGGCCGCAGGCGGGGCTGGTGCGGATCGGCGGCGAGACGCTCACCGACACCAAGGCGGGCATCGCGGTGGCGCCGCACCGCCGGCGCATCGGCCTCGTCTTCCAGGACGCGCGGCTGTTCCCCCACCTCACCGTGCGCGGCAACCTGATGTTCGGCCGCTGGTTCGCGCCGCGCTCCGCCCCGGCGGTGGCGCTGGAGCCCGTGGTCGCGCTGCTCGGCATCGAGCATCTGCTGACGCGCCGGCCGAGCCACCTCTCCGGCGGGGAGCGCCAGCGCGTCGCCATCGGCCGCGCGCTCCTGTGCGCGCCCCGTCTCCTCGTGATGGACGAGCCCCTCGCCTCCCTCGACGAGCCGCGCCGCCGGGAGATCCTGCCCTATCTCGAGCGCCTGCGGGACGAGACCGGCGTGCCCATCGTCTACGTCAGCCATTCCCGCGCCGAGGTCGTGCGCCTCGCCGGGACCGTGGTGCTGCTGCACGAGGGGAGGATCGTCGGCCGCGGCACGCCGGCGGAGGTGCTCGCGGGCGGCGATGCAGGTGGCGGCGGGCAGGGAGACGGACGCGTCGGGACGCCCGTCCGCGGTGCGGCACGGGCGCGCCGCCTCGGCCGCTGGACCGCGCCGGATCAGGCGTTGAAGATCACCCGCCCGGCGTCGGAGAGGTCGTAGCCGCCGAGCCGCGCGGCGGCTTCCGCCAGCGCCGGCTCGCGCAGGAAGCGCATCAGTGCCTGCACCGACGGCTCGAAATAGTCGCGCCGGCGCATCACCAGGTCGAACGGCTCGACGACGCCGATCGGCACGAATCCGAGCCCGGCGGCGGCCGCGGCGGCGCGCACGCCGAAACCGGCATCGGCCTCGCCGGCGGCGATCTGGCCGGCGAGATCGCCCTGCGTCTGGGCGGGGCGCGCCGCGCGCGGCAGCGTGTCCGCGGCGATGCCGGCGCGGGCGAGGAGCATGTCGGTGAGAAGCCGCGTGCCCGCGCCCTCCGGGCGCATGGCGAGCCGCGCGCCCGAGGCCGCGAGGTCCGTGACCGTGCGGATGCCGAGCGGGTTGCCTCGTGCGACGACGAGCCCCTGCTCGCGGGTGCAGAAGCGGATCACGACGATGTCGGGATAGGGCAGCGCCCGGCGCACGGCGGCGACGTTGTAGTCCGCCGTCTCCGGCTCCAGGATGTGGATGCCGATGAGCGCCGCCTCGCCGCGGGCGAGCCGATCGAGCCCGTCCCCCGACCCCCGCGCCAGGATCGCGAGCCCGCTCTCGGAGCTACGCAGCGCCCATTCGAGCAGCGGGTCGGACGAGCCCGCATAGATCGACGGCGGCACGGATGCGAAGCGGCTCGGCGCCTCGGTGTGCGCCTCCAGCCAGCGGTCGACGAGCCGGCGCGAGAACAGGAGCTTGCCGGTGGCGCGCGTGCAGGGAATCTGCCCGCGCCCGGCCATCTCGTAGACGGTGCGCTCCTTCAGCCGCAGATAGGTGGCGACCTCGGCGGTGGTCATCAGATCCACTGCGGTTTCCTTCGTTCTAATGCAGAAATTACGTTCTTGCGGCTTTTCTCCGGCAAATCCAGAATGGGTGACACCGTACGCAGACATCCTGATGACCGACTCCGACTCCGCCTTCGCCGCCGCCCTCGGCCTCGTCGCCGCACGCGATCCCGCGCTCGTGGAGATCGTCGGGCTCTCGCTGCGCGTGACGTTGAGCGCCGTCGTTCTCGCATGCACCATCGGCCTGCCGCTCGGGGCCGGGCTCGCGCTCGCGCGTTTTCCCGGCCGCGGCGCCGTGATCGTCCTCGTCAATGCCCTCATGGGGCTGCCGCCGGTGGTGGCCGGGCTCGTGCTCTACCTCCTCCTCTCCCGGTCCGGTCCGCTCGGCGAGCTCGGGCTCCTGTTCACGCCCACCGCCATGGTGCTGGCGCAGACCGTGCTGATCCTGCCGATCGTCACCGCGCTCACCCGCCAGACGGTGGAGGACCTCTGGGCCGAGTATCGCGAGCAGCTCGTCTCCCTCGGCTCGTCGCGGCTGCGGGCCATCCCGACGCTGCTCTGGGACGCGCGCTTCTCCCTCGTCACCGCCGTCCTCGCCGGGTTCGGGCGTGCGAGCGCGGAGGTCGGCGCGGTGCTCATCGTCGGCGGCAACATCGCCGGCTACACCCGCACCATGACGACCGCGATCGCGCTGGAGACGAGTCGCGGCGATCTGGCGCTGGCGCTGGGGCTCGGCATCATCCTGCTCGCGATCACGCTCGCGCTCAATGCGGGCGCCTACGGAAGCGCGCGCCTCGGCGCGCGGCTGGCGGGTCGAAGCGCCGATGCGTGAGACGCCCTCGATCCTGCCGCTGCGCCTGGAGGGCATCGGCTACGAGGCCGGCGGGCGCCGGCTGCTCGAGGACGTCGGCCTCACCGTCGCCCGCGGCGCGCGCCTCGCCCTCGTCGGGCCGAACGGCGCCGGCAAGAGCCTCACCCTGCGCATCGCCCACGGGCTGCTGGCGCCCAGCGCCGGACGTGTCGTCTGGTCCGGGCCGGCGGCGGGCGCGGCACGCGCGGGGCGCGGCCACGCCATGGTGTTCCAGCGCCCGGTCCTGCTGCGCCGCTCGGCGCGGGCGAACGTGACCCACGCGCTTGCGCTGCAGGGAATGGCGCGACGCGAGCGGCGCGCGCGTGCGGACGAGGCCCTCGCGCGCTTCGGCCTCGCGCCGCTCGCGGATTCGGCCGCGCGCATCCTGTCGGGCGGCGAGCAGCAGCGCCTCGCCATGGCGCGGGCCTGGGCGCTTGGTCCCGAGCTGGTCTTCCTCGACGAGCCGACCGCCGCCCTCGACCCCGCCGCGACCCGCGGCGTCGAGGAGGTGATCCGCGCCTTGCAGGCGGAGGGCGTCGCCATCGTCATGACCACCCACGACCTCGCCCAGGCCCGGCGCCTGATGGACGAGATCGTCCTGATGCACCGCGGCCGGATCGTCGAGCACGCTCCCGCGGACCGCTTCTTCACCCGGCCGGAAACCCCCGAGGGCCGCGCCTTCGTCGCGGGGGAGCTGCTCTGGTGAAGCGAGACCCGAACGAGCGGGCATTCCGCCCGCCATCCGAGAGGAGACGCCCCATGTATCGTCGCACCCTGCTCCAGGCCGCCGTCGCGGCCGTCGCGCTCCTGCCCGTCGCGGCACCCGGCGTCGCGCAGGAGCGCTTCATCACCGTCGCGTCGACGACCTCGACGGTGAATTCAGGCCTGTTCGAGGCGATCCTGCCCGGGTTCACCGAGGAGACCGGCATCGAGGTGCGGGTCCTCTCGCAGGGCACCGGGCAGGCGCTCGAGACCGGCCGACGCGGCGACGCGGACGTCGTCTTCGTCCATTCCCGCCCCGCCGAGGAGCAGTTCGTGGCGGAAGGCTACGGCGTCGAGCGCATCCCCGTGATGTACAACGACTTCGTCGTCGTCGGCCCGGAGGCGGACCCCGCCGGGATCGCCGGCGGCAGCGACTCCGTCGCGGCACTCGCGGCGATCGCTCAGGCGCGGGCGCCCTTCGCCTCGCGCGGCGACGATTCGGGCACGCACCAGGCGGAGCAGCGCTTGTGGGAGGCCGCCGAGGTGACGCCCGAGGGCTCGTGGTATCGCGAGACAGGCTCCGGCATGGGCGCGACGCTCAACATCGCCGCCGAGATGCCGGCCTACGCGCTGACCGACCGCGGCACCTGGCTCTCCTTCCAGAACAAGGCGGATCTCGAGATCGTCGTCGAGGGCGACGAGCGGCTGTTCAACCAGTATGGCGTCATCCTCGTCTCGCCCGAGCGCCATCCGCACGTGAAGGCGGACGACGCCCGCACCTTCATCGACTGGCTCGTCTCCCCCGACGGGCAGGGCGCCATCGCCGGCTACACGATCGATGGCGAGCAGCTGTTCTTCCCCAATGCCGACGAGGCGGGCGCCTGATCGTCATCCGAACGAGACAGGGGTCGGTGTAAGCGCGAATGGCGCGGGCGTGCACCCGCCGCTAGCCTCTCCTCGAACGGGCCGCGAGAGGCCGGATCGAGGAGAGGTCATGCGTCAGGTCTACCCGTTCTCGGCGATCGTCGGCCAAGACGAGATGAAGCTCGCGCTGGAGATCACCGCCGTCGATCAGTCTGTCGGCGGCGTTCTCGTCTTCGGCGACCGCGGCACCGGCAAGTCCACCGCCGTGCGCGCGCTCGCGGGCCTCCTCCCGCCGATGAAGGTCGTCGCCGGCTGCCCCTACAATTGCGACCCGGCGAAGCCTCGCGGCGCCTCCTGCCCCGCCTGCGCGGCGCGCGAGGCGGAGGGCGGCGGCGCGGCCGTCGCCGAGGTGCCCGTCCCCGTCGTCGACCTGCCGCTGGGCGCCACCGAGGACCGCGTCGTCGGCGCGCTCGACCTCGAGCGGGCAATCACCAAGGGCGAGAAGGCCTTCGAGACCGGGCTGCTGGCGCGCGCCCATCGCGGCTTCCTCTACATCGACGAGGTCAACCTGCTCGAGGACCACCTCGTCGACCTCCTGCTCGACGTCGCCGCCTCGGGCGAGAACGTGGTCGAGCGCGAGGGGCTCTCCGTGCGCCATCCGGCGAAGTTCGTGCTCGTCGGCTCCGGCAACCCGGAGGAGGGTGAGCTGCGCCCGCAGCTGCTCGACCGCTTCGGCCTCTCCGTCGACGTGAAGACCCCTGTCGAGATCGCCACCCGCGTCGCCATCGTGCGCCGCCGCGATGCCTTCGAGCGCGATCCGGAGGGCTTCATCGCGGAGTTCGCCGAGGCCGACGCGCGGCTGCGCCATCGCATCGCCACCGCCCGCCGCCGCCTGCCGGAGACGACCGTCTCCGACGCCGCGCTCGAGGCGGCCGCGCGGCTGTGCATCGCGCTGGGCACCGACGGCCTGCGCGGGGAGATCACGCTGATCCGGGCCGCCCGCGCGCTCGCCGCGCTGGAGGGCGTCGAGGAGGTCGGGCTCGACGAGCTGCGGGCGGTCGCGCCGCTCGCGCTCCGCCACCGCCTGCGCCGCAACCCGCTCGACGAATCCGGGTCCGGCGTCCGGGTGGAGCGGGCGCTGGCGGAGGTCATTCCCCTGGAGGCGGTGGCATCGTGAACGCGGAGGCGCCGCGCTCGCTCTCCGAGACCTGGCGCGCCGCCGCCCGGGCCGCGGCGCTCGTCGCGATCGACCCGGCAGGGCTCGGCGGCGCCGCCCTGCGCGCGGGCCCCGGCCCGGTGCGCGATCGCTGGCTCGCCCTCTTGAGGCACCTCCTCCCCGAGGGCGTGCCGTTCCGGCGCGCGCCGGCGGGGATCGACGACGATCGCCTGCTGGGCGGGCTCGACCTCGTCGCGACGCTGCAGGCCGGACGGCCGGTGGTCGGGCGCGGCATCCTGGCCGAGGCGGACGGCGGCATCGTCGTGCTCGCCATGGCCGAGCGCCTGCCAGGGGCCGTCGCGGGCCGGCTCGCCTCGGTGCTCGACGGGCGCGTGGTCCGCCTCGAGCGGGAGGGTCTCGCCGCGACGCTGGAGACGCATCTGGGTGTCGTCGCCCTCGACGAGGGCCGCGAGGACGACGAGCGCCCGCCCGAGGCGCTGCTCGACCGGCTCGCCTTCCTCGTCGACCTCGGCGCCGCCTCCCACCGCGCGACCGGCGATCCCGGCCCCGACCCGGCCTCGGTGGCGGCGGCGCGGGCGCGCCTGCCGGGCGTGGCGGGCACCCCCGCGCGGCTCGAGGCGCTGTGCGGCGCGGCCGCCGCCGTGATGATCCCTTCCCTGCGCGCGCCGCTCCTCGCGCTGCGCGCCGCCCGTGCGCTGGCGGCGCTCGACGGGCGTGGCGCGGTCTCGGACGAGGACGTCTCGGAGGCCTTCCGCCTCGTTCTGGCCCCGCGCGCCCGCGCCTTCCCGCCGGCACCGGCGGACGACGAGACAGACGAAAACCAGACCGACGACGCGCCCGCGGACGATCCCCCTCCCCCGCCCGACGAGCCGCCCCGCGACGAGGACGAAAGCCGCGAGGAGGATGAGCGCGAGGACGAGGAGACCGAGGAGCGCCCCCTCACCGCCGAGGAGCTGCAGAACCTGGTTCTCGAGGCGGCGCAGGCGATCCTGCCCGAGGATCTGCTCGCCCAGCTGCGGGCCGGCCTGTCCGGGCTCAAGACCTCCCGCACCCGCGGCGAGACCGGCGCCCGCGCCCGGCCGGGGACGTCCGGCCGCCCCGCCGGCTCGCGGCCCGGCGAGCCGCGGCGCGGCGCGCGGCTCGACCTGGTCTCGACGCTGCGTGCGGCGGCACCCTGGCAGCCGCTGCGCCGGCGCGGGGGCGAGGCGGCCGCGGACGGCCCTCGCGTCGCCGTCCGCCGCGAGGACTTCCGCGTCGGCGTGCGCAAGCCCACGATCCGCCGCACCACGATCTTCGCCGTGGACGCCTCCGGCTCCTCCGCGCTCAACCGGCTCGCCGAGGCCAAGGGCGCCGTCGAGCTGCTGCTGGCGGAATGCTACGTGCGCCGCGACCGCGTCGCCCTCGTCGCCTTCCGCAGCCGCGACGCCGAGCTGGTGCTCGAGCCGACTCGCTCGCTCGCCCGCGCCAAGAGGGCGCTCGCCGGCCTCGCCGGCGGCGGCGCGACGCCGCTGGCACGCGGCATCGAGGTGGCGCTCGCGACCGCGGACGCGGTGCGCCGCAAGGGCGAGGACCCCGCGATCGTGCTGCTCACGGACGGCAAGACCAATATCGGCCGCTCCGGCGAGCCGGGCCGCGAGGCGGCGCGGGCGGACGCCCTGACGGCCGCGCGCGAGGCGCGGGTACGGGGCATCGTCGCCCTCGTCGTCGACATCTCCCGCGCCGGCCAGCCGCTGGCGCAGGAGATCGCGGCGGCGATGGGCGCGCGGTACCTCGCCCTGCCCTATGCCGACGCCGCCACGCTCTCCTCGGCGGTGTCGGCGGCGCTGCCCCCGCAGCGCGGGTGAGCGCGATGGGCGGCCGGCTGGACTGGGCGCGGGACGGGGCGGACTGGCCCAACCGCGAGGCCTCGCGCTTCGTGCGCGCCGCCGGTGCGAGCTGGCACGTGCAGCGCATGGGCCCTGCGGGCGCACCCGTCCTCCTCCTCGCCCACGGCACCGCCGCCGCCACTCATTCCTGGCGCGACCTGATGCCGCTGCTCGCGGCCGAATTCGACGTGATCGCCTGCGATCTCCCCGGCCACGGCTTCACCGAGCCGATGGCGCACGGGCGCCCCACCCTGCCCGGGATGGCGCGGGCGATGGCCGACCTCCTGGCCGCCCTCGAGGCCCGCCCCGCCCTCGTCGTCGGCCATTCCGCCGGCGCGGCGCTGGCGATCCGCATGGTGCTCGACCGGCTGATCCAGCCCGCAGGCGTCATCGCCCTCAACGGCGCGCTGATGCCCTTCGACGGCATGGCCGGGCGGGTCTTCTCGCCCCTGGCGAAGCTGCTCGCGCTCAACCCCTTCGTGCCGCGCGTCGTCTCGGCGAGCGCCGCGGATCGCGCCGGCGTCGAGCGCCTGATCCGCAACACCGGCTCCAGCCTCGATGCGCGGGGCGTCGAGCTCTACCGTAGGCTCGTCGCCAACCCGGGCCACGTGCACGGCGCCTTGGCGATGATGGCGCACTGGGACCTCGACGCGCTGATGTCGGACCTGCCGCGGCTGGCGACTCCCCTGGTGCTCGTCGTCGGCGATCGCGACAAGGCGGTGGCGCCCGAGGACGCGCGGCGCGTGCGCCGCCTGGCGCGCCACGCCACGCTCGAGACGATGAAGGGCGCGGGCCATCTCGCTCACGAGGAACGCCCGCAGGAGGCGGCAGCGCTGATCCGGGCGCAGGCCGCCGATCTCGGCCTCGTCGGCACGCCGACGGGCTGATCCGCTCGAGAACCGCTCGAAAAACTCCCCTCGGAGCCTGTGCATTTCGCGCCGCTGACGCGTTGTCGCGTTCGTCGGCACGGGACCGGTCGCGTGGCCGCCCGTCGCTCCGGCGATCGAGAGAGACGAGAGGGAGACCACGAGCCCATGCGAAACCTGACCTTCGCCGCAGCCACAGCGGCGCTCCTCGCCCTGCCCAGCCTCGCCCTGCCCAACCTCGCCGCCGCGCAGGAGGCCACCGGCGATCCGGAGGCCGGCAAGCGCGTCTTCACCCAGTGCCAGTCCTGCCACATGGTGGGCGAGAACGCGCGGACCCGCGTAGGGCGGGTGCTCAACGACGTGTTCGGCCGCGAGGCGGGCAGCGTCGAGGACTACCGCTATTCCGAGGCCATGCAGC
>JBNPEA010000146.1:0-31136 GCA_051117315.1 Salinarimonas sp.
GGGGTTTCTCGTTCTACGCGCGGTGCGCGTTGGACGCGAGGGGCGTGGTGCTCGCGTCCATGTTGGAGCGCCCGGGCTTCGTCGCCGGCGTGCTCGCCATCGTCTTCGGCCTCTCCGCCGTCGGCTTCGCCACGAGCCTCGTCGCCCTGCGCATGCTGCCCCCGGCCGAGCGCTTCGTGCTCGGCTACGCCACGGGCCAGCGCAACATCGGCGTCCTCGTCGCGGCGCTGGGCGCGGCGACGCCGGGGGACACGTTCCTGTTCTTCGCGCTGGCGCAATTCCCGATCTACATGATGCCGCAGATCGTGAAGCCGGTGGCGCGGCGGCTGGTCGCCCGCGACAGCGCCGTTGCGCCCGCCCCGCCCACGTGATAGCGCCGGGCGCATGACCCGCGACCTGCTCATCGCCCCCTCCATCCTCTCCGCCGATTTCGGCGCCCTGCGCGCCGAGGTGACCGCGATCGCCGAGGCCGGCGGGGACTGGATCCACATCGACGTTATGGACGGGCATTTCGTGCCCAACCTCACCTTCGGCCCCGTGGTGGTGCAGGCGATCCGGCCCGCCACGCCGAAGGTGTTCGACGTCCACCTGATGATCGCCCCCGCCGACCCCTACCTCGCCGCCTTCGCCGAGGCGGGAGCGGACGTGATCACGGTCCACGTCGAGGCCGGGCCGCACATCCACAGGTCGCTCCAGGCGATCCGCGCGCTCGGCAAGAAGGCCGGCGTCGCGCTCAATCCCGGCACGCCGGCGGAGGCGATCGCCCCGCTGCTCGACGACGTCGACCTCGTGCTCGCCATGACCGTCAATCCCGGCTTGGGCGGGCTGGCTTTCATCGCGCCGGTGGTGGAGAAGGTGCGGCGCATCCGCGAGATCATCGGCGATCGCGAGATCGCCATCGAGGTCGACGGCGGCGTGACGCCGCAGACGGCGCCGCTCGTCGCGGCGGCGGGCGCCAACGTGCTCGTCGCCGGCTCCGCCGCCTTCAAGGGCGGGCCGTCCGCCTATGCCGGCAACATCGCCGCGATCCGCGAGGCGGCCGCGGCCGCACGCGGGTGAGCGCAGCCGCGCTCGCCTCCGCCGTCGCCCGCGGTCTCGGGCTCGCTCTCGGCACGGCTGCGATCGTCACGCTCCGGATCGTCGAGCGCGGCGAGGCGTTCTCCCCGCGCACCCGGCTCGTGATCGCGCTCTTCGCCGGCGCGGCGTTCCTCGTCGGCCTCGCCGGCGCGTTCCTCCTGCATCGGCTGCGACCCGCCAGCCCGTTCGCCCCCCCTCTCACCCGCCTCGCGCTCGGTGCGGTCGCAGGGCTCGTCCTCTTGCCCGGTGTCGCGTTCGGGCTCTTCGCCATCGATCGCAACGCGATGGACGTCGTCTGGTCGTTGCGCGAGGACGGGCTCGCGTCCACGCTGCGCCACGCCGTCCTCGGGCTCACGATCGACGCCGCCGGCGCCTTCGCCGTCACGGCGCGTCCCTATCTGCTGCCGTGGCCGCTCGCGGCGATGGGCGCGTGCGCGATGCTCGCGCTCGCACCGGCTCGGCGCACCGCGGTTATCGCCGTGCTCGCGGCCGCCTGCCTCGTCGCAGGGACCGACCGACCGGCGCGAGCCCAAGGCGACGACTGGACCCGCGAGAAATGCACGCGCTACACCGCGGCCTGGGCCGAGGCGACGCGCCGCCTCGGCACCGAGGGGATCTCCGCGGAGTTCGTGGCGCGCCACGACGCGTTCCTCGCCTCCGGCTGCACGGCGCCCGCCGACGTCTGCCCGCGATCGGAGGCGGAGCTCGCCCTCGCCAACGTCATGGTGATCCTCGCGATGAACGCCGGGACCGCGAGCACCTTCCCGCCCTTCGCCTGCCGCGACTGAGCGCCCTCCCTCTTGCGGACCGCCGCTGGGCGCGTTACGTAGCCATACAACGGTCTCACGGGGTGCCTTCGGGCTGAGAGGCGCGGTTTCGCGCCAACCCATCGAACCTGATCCGGGTCGTGCCGGCGGAGGGAACGAGACATGGACGAGAACGCGCCCCTGCGCGCACCCGCGTCTCATGACATCACATCGCATGCCGCACGGCTCCTCGCCGAGACCCGCGCGCGGCACCCGCGCGTCCACGCGCTCACCAACGCCGCCGCCCAGGCCTTCACGGCGAACCTGCTCCTCGCGGCGGGCGCGATCCCCTCGCTCACCGTCGCCGCCGACGAGGCGGCCCACTTCGCCCGCCGCGCGGATGCCGTGCTCGTCAACCTCGGCACCCTCGACGCGGAGCGCCGGGCAGGGATCCCCGTCGCGGTAGCCGCCGCGCGCGACGCCGGGCGGCCGCTCGTGCTCGACCCCGTCTTCGTCGAGGCCTCCCCGCCCCGGCTCGCATTCGCCCGCGAGCTCGTCGCCGCACGCCCCGCGATCGTCCGGCTGAACCCCGGGGAGCTCGAGGCGCTCGCCGGATGCGCGCCGACGGCCGAGGCCGCGCGCGCCTTCGCCGGCGCGAACGCCTGCGTGGTCGCCCTCACCGGTCCGACCGATTGCATCACCAACGGCGCGCGGACGGTGCGGATCGCCAACGGCCATGCGCTGATGGCGCGAGTCACCGCCATGGGCTGCGCCGGCTCGGCGCTGCTGGCCGCCTTCGCCGCGCTGGAGTCCGACCGGCTCGTCGCCGCGGCGGCGGCGCTCCTCGTCCTGGGCGTCGTCGGCGAGCTCGCGGGCGCCCGAGCCGCCGGCCCCGGCTCCTTCCCGGCCGCCTTCCTCGACGCGCTCGACGCGCTCGACGCGGCAACGCTCGAAACGCATGCGAGGATCTCGTGACCCCTGTCGATCTGCGCCTGTACGCCATCATCGGCCTCGCCGACGCCCGCGGGCGCGACCTCGTCGACCTGATGGGACGCGCCGTCGCAGGCGGGGCGACGCTCGTGCAGCTGCGCGAGAAGCACGCCGACACCCGCGCGCTGGTGGATCTCGCCCGCGCGCTGAAGACGACGCTCGCCGGCACCGGCGTCCCGCTCCTCGTCAACGACCGCGTCGACGTCGCGCTCGCGGCGCAGGCCGACGGCGTCCATATCGGCCAGTCCGACATGGGTCCGCACGACGCCCGCCGCCTGCTCGGGCCCGAGGCGATCATCGGCTGGACCCTGAAGACGGCCGCCCACGCCCGCGCGCTCGCCGAGGTGCCGGTGGACTACGGCTGCATCGGCGGCGTGTTCGCCACGACGTCGAAGGACAGTCCCGACCCGCCGATCGGCCTCTCCGGCCTCGCCGAGGTTGCCGCCGCAGGCCGTGCCGCGGCCCCCGGCATGCCGCTCGGCGCCATCGCCGGCATCGACGAGACGAACGCCCGCTCGGTGATCGGGGCGGGTGCCGACGGGATCGCCGTCATCTCCGCGCTCTTCGGCGCGCATGACCCCGCCGCCGCCGCCGGGCGCCTGCGCCGTCTCGTCGACGACGCGCTCGCCGCCCGCGGCGCCATTTGAACGAGGAGACCGCATGACCGCCATCGCGCTCACCATCGCCGGCTCGGATTCGGGCGGCGGCGCCGGCATCCAGGCCGATCTCAAGACCTTCTCCGCCCGCGGCGTCTACGGCGGGAGCGTGATCACCGCGCTCACCGCACAGAACACCCGGGGCGTCCAGGGCATCTACGACGTGCCCGCCGCCTTCGTCGCGGCGCAGATGGACAGCGTGCTCTCCGACCTCGCGGTCGGCGCCGTGAAGATCGGCATGCTTTCGAAGCCCGCCGTGATCGAGGCCGTCGCCGCCGGGCTCGCCCGGCACGGCATGACCAGGATCGTGCTCGACCCCGTCATGGTCGCGGCGTCGGGCGACAAGCTCCTCTCCGACGACGCCATCGAGACGCTGCGCAGCGTGCTCCTCCCCCACGCTCTCGTCGCCACGCCCAACCTTCCCGAGGCCGCCGCCCTCCTGGACGAGCCCATCGCGGAGACCGAGGACGCCATGCGTGCCCAGGGCGAGCGCCTCCTCGCGCTCGGACCGAAGGCGGTGCTGATCAAGGGCGGGCACGCCTCCGGGCCGGAGAGCGTCGATCTGCTCGTGGAGGAGCACGGCGTCACGCGGCTCGCCGCCGCGCGGGTCGCGACGCGCAACACCCACGGCACCGGCTGCACGCTCTCCTCCGCCATCGCCGCGGAGCTGGCCAAGGGTGCCTCCCTGGCGGACGCCGTCCTCGAGGGCAAGGCCTACCCCCCCGCCGGGCTCGCCGCGGCCGATACGCTCGGGATCGGGAGCGGGCACGGGCCCGTGCATCATTTCCCTGGCATCTGGTAACGGGCTCACCCGCCGCACCGCACTCGGCCTCGCCGCCGGCGTCGGCGCCCTCGCCGCCCCCGCGCTCGTGCGCGCTCGGGGAGAGCCGATCCGCTGGCGGCTCGTCACCTCCTGGCCGCGCGGACAGGCGGGGCCGGGCGTCACCGCGCAACGCATCGTCGATCGCATCAACGCCATGGCCGGCGGACGGCTCGTCGTCGAGCTGTTCGCGGCGGGCGAGATCGTGCCGGCCTTCTCCGTGCTCGACGCGGTGTCGAACCGCACCGTCGAGGCCGGCCACACCGCCGCGCTCTACTGGCAGGGTCGCATGCCGGCCGCGGCCTTCTTCACCACCGTCCCCTTCGGGCTCGGACCCATCGAGCACCAGGCCTGGCTCGCGTTCGGCGGCGGGCAGGCACTGTGGGAGGAGCTCTACGCCGCGTTCGGCGTCACCCCCTTCCTCGCCGGGAACACCGGCCCGTGCATGGGCGGCTTCTTCCGCCGGCCGATCGGCGCGCTCGCCGACGTCGCGGGCCTGCGCGTCCGCGTCGCCGGCCTCGGCGCCGCCGTCTACGAGCGGCTCGGCGCCACGCCGCTGACGATCCCCGCCGGGGAGACCTACACGGCGCTGGAGCGCGGGACCGTCGACGCGGTCGAGTTCCTCGCTCCCGCCACCGACTACGAGCTCGGCCTCCACCAGGTCGCGCCGCTCTACTACGCGCCGGGCTTCAACAAGCCCAACGGCGCGAGCGAGCTCCTCGTCGGCACCGCGGCGCTCGCCGCTCTGCCGGAGGATCTCCGACGCGTCGTCGCCGAGGCGGCGGAGGCCGAGCACGCGCTGGCGCTCGCCGACGCCCATCGGCGAAACGCCATCGGGCTCAGGGCGATGCTGTCGGAAGCGCAGGTGCGGCTCGAAGGCTTTCCCGCGGACCTGATGGAGGCCGCCGCGGAGGCCGCGCGCACCGAGATCGACACCATCGCCGCCGGCTCCGACCTCGCCGGCCGCATCGTCGCGAGCTATCGCGCCGCACAGGCGGAGCTGGCGCCCTGGTCGCGGCTCGAGGCGGACATGGCCCGCTCGCTGGCGCGGGGGTGAGGCGCGATTAGCGCCTTCCGCCGGGGCGACGGGGCGGCTAGTCTGCCGCCCCATCTCCTACCGGACCCCGCACCATGCCCCTCGACAAGACCATCGCCGACGCCCTCCACGCCGCGACCACCGCGACGCTGACCACCGTGCTGCTGAAGAAGGGCGTGCGCCGCGCCTGGATGGCGGGGCCGAAAGCCTCCTTCGCCACGTCCGAGCGCGTCGTGGGCGAGGCGTTCACCCTGCGCTTCGTGCCGATGCGCGAGGATCTCGCCACCCCGGAGAGCTGGGCCTCGCCCACCTCCACCCGCGCCGCCATCGAGGCGATGCCCGAGGGCGCGATCTGCGTCGCGGACGCGATGGGCGTGACGGACGCCGGCATCTTCGGCGACATCCTGTGCGCGCGCATGAAGAAGCGCGGCGTCAAGGCGCTCGTCACCGACGGCGCGGTGCGCGACGGCGAGGGCGTGCGCGGGACGCGCCTGCCGGTCTGGTGCGACGGCGT
The DNA here is from genome assembly GCA_051117315.1 of Salinarimonas sp. GTDB lineage: Bacteria > Pseudomonadota > Alphaproteobacteria > Rhizobiales > Beijerinckiaceae > Salinarimonas. The sequence goes on from JBNPEA010000146.1 coordinate 5,840, forward strand.
CGCCGCGCCGGCCTCGGTGGCGGGGCTGACTTTCGTGGGCTGGGAGCAGCCGATCGGCTGCGGCGGCGTCGCCGTCTTCCCCGGCGACGTGATCGTGGCGGACGGGGACGGCGCGGTCGTCATCCCCAAGGCGATGGTCGCGGAGGTGGCGGTCGCCGCCGTCGAGCAGGAGCGGCTGGAGGCGTGGATCATGCGCGAGGTCGAGCGCGGCGTGCCGCTGCCGGGCCTGTATCCGCCCAACGCCGAGACCAGGGCCCGCTTCGACGCCGAGACGGCGCGCGGCTGAGCGGTAGCGCATCCCGTGTTCTTCGTCCTCTCCAAGGTCGCCTGGTTCGTCCTCGCGCCGTCGAACCTGATGCTGATCGCGCTCGCGACGGGCCTGGCGCTGGCGAGCTGGACGCGCGCCCGGCGCGTCGGGCTCGGCCTCGCCTGGGCGGCCGCGCTGGCGCTCGCGGTCTTCGGCCTCACGCCGCTCCCGAGCCTCCTGATGAACCCGCTCGAGACGCGCTTTCCGCCCTATGCGGACGACGGCGCGGCTGTCGACGGCATCGTCGTGCTCGGGGGCGCGATCGCGCAGGACGCGACGATCGAGCTCGGACAGCCGGTGGTCAACGAGGCGGCCGACCGGCTGATCGCCGCCGTGGTGCTGGCCGAGCGTCATCCGGACGTGCCGATCGTGCTTTCGGGCGGCAGTGGCCGGCTCGTCGGGACCGACCGCCACACCGAGGCGCGGGCGATGGCGCAGGCGCTCACGGCGATGGGTGTCGCCGCCGAGCGGCTGGTGATCGAGGACCGCTCGCAGAACACCTGGCAGAACGCCGTCTATTCCCGGGAGCTCGCCGCGCCGGAGCCCGGCGAGCGCTGGCTCGTCGTCACCTCGGCCTGGCACATGCCCCGCACGATGGGCGTGTTCCGGCAGGCGGGCTTCGCCGTGGTGCCCTACCCCACCGACTTCCGCACCGTCGGCGGGCGCGAGGCGACGAGCGGCTTCCGCTCGATCTCGGCCGGCCTCCAGCGGCTCGACGTCGCCGCGCGCGAGTACGTGGGGCTCCTCGCCTATCGGCTCACCGGGCGCACGGATGCGCTCTTCCCCGCACCGGCACTCTCGCCCTGAGTCGGGCGCGACGCGCTCAGAACAGCACGCCGCGCGGCACCGGCACGAGCAGGACCTCGACGAAGAGCAGGTAGAACCCGCCGACCAGGGCCAGCGCCGCGGCGACGTAGGCGGCCGTGCGCTTCGCCGTCCAGCGGTCGTACTCGGCGATCGCGAGGACGGCGAGGAAGCCCGCGATCGAGGTCGTGAAGAAACCGAGCCGCGGCATCAGCACGGCCCAGGCGACGAGAACCGCGCACAGGAGGAGCCGCCGCGGCGTCGAGCCGGTCTCGACCGCGGGCGTGGGGCCGGTCCGCCCGACCGCCCGCAGGGCGAGGATGGCCAGCGCGCTCGCGATCATGATCCCGGCGATCACCCGCGGGAACACCGCGCCGAGGGGGCTCATGGCGAAGCTGCCGGAGATCATCCAGCCGCCCAGCGCCACGAACAGCACGCACAGCACGATCGTGCCCAAATCTCCCCTCGAGGCGCCGCGTGCGCGCTCCGGCGCGCGTTCCGAGCCGGGTTCAGTCGGCATCGATCGTCTCCCGGGGCGGCGGCGCGGTGCCCGCACGGCGGGCGCGGCGCGCCTTCAGGGTGTCGGTGAGCAGCGGGTAGAGCAGCGTCAAGAGCGCGAGCGCCGCGATCGCGAGGCTGATCGGCCGGCCGAAGAACATGCCGAGCACGTTGCCCTGCGCGTTGCCGATGAGCCAGGCCTGGACGAAGCCCTGCTCGGCGATGGGGCCGAGGATGATGCCGAGCACGATCGGAGACGGCGCGAAGCCGAAGCGCGCCAGGATCCAGCCGAGGAAGCCGAGCCCGAGCATCGTGTAGACGTCCGTGATCGAGTTGTGGATCGCGAACGAGCCGATGATCGTCAGGAACGCCACGGTCGGCACCAGAACCGCCTTCGGGATCGAGACGATCGCCTGGTAGGCGTAGCGGCCGACGAGCAGGCCCACCGGCAGCATCAGGATGGTCGCGATCAGGAGCCCGAAGATGAAGGTGAAGACGATGTCGCCCTGGCCGGTGAAGAGGCCGGGCCCCGTGCGGATGCCCTGGACGAGGAGCGCGCCGAGGATCACGGCGTCGGGCGGCGTGCCCGGAATGCCGAGCACCAGTGTCGGGATGAAGCCGCCGCCGACGGTGGCGTTGTTCGCGCTCTCCGTGGCGAGCACGCCGCCGGGCTCGCCCTTGCCGAAACGCTCGGGATGCGCCGCCGAGCGCCGCGCTTCCGAGTAGGAGACGAGCGAGGCGATCGAGCCGCCTGCGCCCGGCAGGATTCCGACGACCGTGCCGATCACCGAGGAGCGGATCAGGTTGAACCAGTTGCGCCCGCAATGCCGCAGCGCCTCCGCGAGCCGGAAGCCGCCGGCCTGCACGGAAACCTTCAGGTGCGGGTCCGGCCGCGCCACGAGATCGATCACGACCGGGATGCAGTAGAGCCCGATCAGCGCCGCGATGACGTCGAAGCCGCCCACCAGCAGCGGCTGGTCGAGCGTGTAGCGCACGTCCCCGCCGACCACGGCGACGCCCACGGTGGCCAGGAAGAGGCCGAAGGATGCGCCCAGGATGCCCTTCAGCGTATCGCCCTGGGAGAGCGCCGCGATCAGGGTCAGGCCGAAGATCGCGAGCCAGAAATATTCCGGCGGGCCGAAGGCGAGCGCCACCTTCGACAAGGGCGGCGACAGGAACAGCAGCGCCAGCGCCCCCACGAGCCCGCCGACCACCGAGGCCAGCGTCGCGAGCGTCAAGGCTGGGTCGGTGTCGCCGTGCTTGGCGATGGGGAAGCCGTCGAACGTGTGGGAGATCGCCGAGGGCGTACCCGGGGTATTGACAAGGATCGCCGCGAAGGCGCCGCCGTAGATCGCGCCCGTGTAGATCGCGCCGAGCGCGATCAGGCCCGATGCCGGCGCCATGGAGAAGGTGAAGGGCACGAGCACCGCCACCGCCATGGTCGCGGAGAGGCCCGGCAGCGCGCCGATCAGCGTGCCGAGCACGACGCCGCCGAGCGCGAGCATCAGGTTGAAGGGCGTCAGCGCCTGGGCGAGGTACGGCAGGAGGTCCATGGCCGGACGGTCCGTTGCGACGGCGGGATGCGGGGACGGCGGGCGGCGTGGAGGGACGCCGCCCGCCGGTTCGACGGGCCGTCGGCGGCCGGCGGGGTCAGTTCGCCGGCTGGGCCGCGGCCGCGATCTCCTCGCGACGCTCGGCCATGAAGGCCTCGACCTCGTCGTAGGGCACGTCGATGACGACGAAGGCGCCGTCGTCCATCGCCTGGCGCATGGCCGGCTCGTTGTTCATCGCCTGGAAGGCGTCCGAGACGGCCCGGCGGGTCTCCTCCGGCGTGTCCTTGGGCACCGCCACGCCACGATAGGCGCCGCCGGTCATGTCGTAGCCGAGCTCCTGGAAGGTCGGCACGTCGGGGAAGAGCGGCAGGCGCTCCTCGGAGGCGACCGCCAGCATGCGCACCTGCTCGCCCTGCGCGGCGGCGACGGTGGAGTAGCCCCAGGAGGCCGAGACCTGGTCTCCCAGGAGCGCCGTCACCGACGGGCCGGTGCCGGAGAACGGCACGTAGGTCGTGGTGACGCCGGCGAGGTCGTCGAAGCGGCTCTGCGCCAGGCTGTTCGCCGAGTTCGAGCCCGAGCCCGAGAAGGTCACCATGCCCGGATTGTCGCGCGCGAAGGCGACCAGGTCCTCGAGCGTCTCGAACTGGCTGCTCGCGTTCACGATGATCGCGTCGGGCGTGTAGTGGAACCAGTAGACCGGGGTGAGGTCCGCCGTCTCGTAGCCCGGCGAGCTCATCATCGGCTGCAGGATCACGTGCGGCAGGTTGATGCCCATGATCGTGTGGCCGTCCGCCGACATCGAGTTGAGCTGCGACCAGGCCTGGGCGCCGCCGGCGCCGGCCTGGTACTTGACGATGAGCTGATGGTCGAACGCGTCGGCGAAGACGGGCTGCTGCAGGCGCGCGGCGATGTCCGACTCGCCGCCCGGCGAGAACGGGATGATGTAGTCGACGTCCTTCTCGGGGAAGGCGAAGGCCGGCGCGGCGACCATGCCGGCGCCGAGCGCCAGCGCGAGGAGCGGGGTGGTGCGGATCATGCGGCTGTTTCCTCTCCGATGGGATCTCGTCGTCCCGGGCCGCCCTCTGGCGGGGCGATTGCTGTCGAGGAGAGCGCGCCGGCGCGCCTCTGTCAACGTCTTTCCTATCTATTGTCTTATGCAAGACTGGATGGGAAATCGCGCCCCGGCAACGGCTTGCCCGATCCTGTGCGCGCCTTGACCGCACGTCTTGTGTCTTATACAAGACTGGCACCATCCATTCGACGAGAGGACACCATGGGGATCCCGCAGCTCCTCGTTCACGACAGGAAGGACACCGTCGGTGTCGTCGTCGTGGAGAATCTCGAGGCCGGCACCGAGATGCTGTGCGTCGTCACGGAGGACAATTCCTCCTTCCGCCTCACCGCCAAGATGGACGTGCCGATCGGCCACAAGGTCGCGCTCGGTGACATCGCCGAGGGCGACACGATCTGGAAGTACGGCCAGGACATCGGCAAGGCCGTGAAGCCGATCGCGGTCGGCGAGCACGTTCACGTCCACAACGTCAAGACGAAGCGCTGGTGAGGAGGCCTCCCATGACCATGCAGTACTCCAACCTCGAGTTCATGGGCTGGCGTCGCGAGAACGGCCGCGTCGGCGTGCGCAACCACGTCGTCCTGCTTCCGCTCGACGACCTGTCCAACGCCGCCTGCGAGGCGGTGGCGAACAACATCAAGGGCACGCTCGCCCTGCCGCACGCCTACGGGCGCCTGCAGTTCGGCGAGGACCTGGACCTCCATTTCCGCACGCTGATCGGCATCGGCTCGAACCCGAACATCGCCGCGGTGGTGGTGATCGGCATCGAGGACGGCTGGACCCAGCGCGTCGTCGACGGCATCGCCAAGACCGGCAAGCCGGTCACGGGCTTCGGCATCGAGGGCACCGGCGACATCATGACGATCGCCAAGGCCTCGCGCGTCGCCAAGGACTACCTGCAATGGGCGTCCGAGCTGCAGCGCGAGACCTGCCCGATCAAGGACCTCTGGGTCTCGACGAAGTGCGGCGAGAGCGACACGACGACGGGCCTCGCCTCCTGCCCGACGGTCGGCAACATGTACGACAAGCTGATCCCGCTGGGGCTGACCGGCGTGTTCGGCGAGACCTCCGAGATCACCGGCGCCGAGCACCTCTGCAAGGCCCGCGCGGCGAGCCCCGAGGTCGGCGAGAAGTTCATGGCGACCTGGCAGGCCTACATGGACGAGGTGATCGAGCCCTTCAAGACGTCGGATCTCTCCGAGAGCCAGCCGACCAAGGGCAACATCGCCGGCGGCCTGACCACGATCGAGGAGAAGGCGCTCGGCAATCTCGAGAAGATCGGCCGCGACTGCACCTACATCGACGTGCTCGAGCCGGCCGAGGCGCCCGCCAAGGGCCCGGGCCTCTACTTCATGGACACCTCCTCGGCCGCGGCCGAGTGCGTCACCCTGATGGCGGCGGCGGGCTACGTGGTCCACACCTTCCCCACGGGCCAGGGCAACGTCATCGGCAACCCCGTCGTCCCCGTGATCAAGATCACCGGGAACCCGCGCACGGTGCGCACGATGTCCGAGCACGTGGACGTCGACGTCTCGGGCGTGCTGCGCCGCGAGATGACGATCCCGCAGGCGGGCGACGCGCTGATCGACATGATCGTGCGCACCTCGAACGGCCGTCTCACGGCGGCGGAGGCGCTCGGCCACCGCGAGTTCGTGATGACGAAGCTGTATCGCTCGGCGTAGATAGAGGCGCATCGCGGCGCACGACCTCCCCGCAGGGGAGGTGGGCCGAGCGCAGCGAGGACCGGTGGGGGCGAGCGGTCGAGTCGCACTCGCCCCACCCGCCGGCCTGCGGCCGCCGACCTCCCCTGTGGGGAGGTATCGCGGGGGCCTCCCGCCGCCCGAACCACAAGAGCGCGCATGAACGCCCCCTCCTTCCTGCCCCGCGCCTCGATCACCGGGACCGTGCGCAAGCTCGGGCCCGGTTTCGTGTTCGCGGCTGCCGTAGCGGTCGTCGCGACACTGCTCGCGCCGGCGGTGGCGCTGGTCTTTCCCATTCCCGCGATGGTGCTCGCGCTCCTCATCGGCATCGCGCTCAACCGCGTCGCGGCCGCGCCGATCTTCCAGCCGGGGCTGACCTTCTGCGTGAAGAAGCTGCTGCGCTGGGCCGTGGCGCTGCTCGGCCTGCGCATCGCGCTCGGCGACATCGTCGATCTGGGTCTCCTCGTCGCCCTGATGGTCGTGCTCACCATGGCCGCGACCATCGTGTCGGGCTTCGCGCTGGCGCGGCTCTTCGGGCAGCGGGCCGAGTACGGCGCGCTCGCCGGCGCCGCAACTGCCGTCTGCGGCGCCTCCGCGGCGCTCGCCACCACGACCGTGCTTCCGAACTACAAGGGCAAGGAGGCGGACGTCGCCTTCGTCGTCGTCGCCGTGAACGCGCTCTCGACGCTCGCGATGATCGCCTACCCGGCACTCGCCGCCGCGCTCGGCTTCGATCACCTGGCGACCGGCGTGCTGCTCGGCGCCACGATCCACGACGTCGCCCAGGTCGTCGGCGCCGGCTACGCGGTCTCGGAGACCGCCGGCAACACCGCCGTCGTGGTGAAGCTGTTCCGGGTGTTCCTCCTGCTGCCCGTCGTGCTCGTCATCGGCTGGTGGTTCGTCCGCTCCGGCGGCCACGCCGAGAGCGCCAAGGTGCCCCCGCCGATCTTCGCCTTCGTGTTCCTGGGCCTGTGCCTCGTCAACACGGCCATGGCCTACCTGCCGGCACTCCAGCCGGTCTACCTCCCGGTGCGGGACGCCGCCGAGGTGGCCTCGACCTGGGGCCTGCTCATCGCCATCGGCGCGCTCGGGCTCGGCACCTCGCTCTCGGCCATCGCCCGGCTCGGCTGGCGCCACATCGCCACCGTCACCGGCACCACCCTCGTCATCCTCGCGCTCTGCACGGGCGCGCTCCTCGTCATCTGAGAGGACGGATCATCGCCATGGCAGACATCGTCGTCAGCGAGTTCATGGACGAGGCGGCGATCGCCGCCTCCCTCTCCGGCTTCGACGTGCTCTACGATCCGGGCCTCGTCGATCGCCCGGACGACCTCGCCACCGCCTTGGGGAACGCCCGCGCGCTGATCGTGCGCAACCGCACACAAGTTCGCGGCGCGTTGCTCGAGGCGGCCGCGAACCTCGTCTGCGTGGGGCGGCTCGGGGTCGGGCTCGACAACATCGACGTCCCCGCCTGCGAGGCGCGGGGCGTGATGGTCTTCCCGGCGACCGGCGCAAACGACATCGGCGTCGCCGAGTACGTCATCGGCACGGCGATGATGCTCATGCGCGGCGCCTACCGCGCGACCGACGACGTGATCGCCGGCGCCTGGCCGCGCAATCGCCTCATGGGCCGCGAGGTCTTCGGCAAGACGATGGGGCTCGTCGGCTTCGGGTCGATCGCCAGGGAGACCGGCCGGCGCGCCGCCGCGCTGGGCATGACGGTCGTCGCCACCGACCCGTTCGTGCCGGAGGGGGACCCCGCCTGGGCGCAGCCCTGGGGCAGCGTCGCGAAGCGCGACCTCGACGCCCTCCTCGCCGAGGCGGACGTCGTCTCGCTGCACGTGCCGCTCACCGACGCGACTCGCAACCTGATCGACGCCGACGCGCTGGCGCGCTGCAAGCCGGACGCGATCCTCGTCAACGCCGCCCGCGGCGGCGTCGTCGACGAGCCGGCCCTCGCTGCCGCCCTCAAGGCCGGCCGCCTCGGAGGCGCGGCGCTCGACGTGTTCGAGGCGGAGCCGCTGTCCGCCGAGACGGGCGCCGTCTTCGCCGGGTGCCCCAACCTGGTGCTGACACCGCACATCGCCGGTGTCAGCGTCGAATCGAACGTGCGGGTCTCGGCGCTGACCGCGGAGATTGTCCGCCGCGCGCTGACGCAGGGGTGATGCCATGCCGGTCCTGACCATCGCCGAGGCCGAGCGCCTCGTCGCCGCCGCTCTCGAGCGGGCGAGCACGTCCCCCGAGAACGCCGCCCACGTGGCCCGCGCCCTCGTCGCCGCGGAGGCTGACGGGCTCAAGGGCCACGGCCTGTCGCGGGTGGCGAGCTATGCGGCGCAATCACAGGCCGGCAAGGTCGACGGGCACGCCGTGCCGACCGCGGCGCGGCCGAGGCCGGGCGTGCTCGCCGTCGACGCCGCCCACGGCTTCGCCTACCCGGCGCTCGCGCTCGTCCAGGAGGAGCTGCCGGAGATCGCCTCGGCGCAGGGCGTCGCCGCCGCCGCGATCCGGCGCTCGCACCATTGCGGGGCCGCCGGCCATCCGGTGGAGGCGCTGGCGGACGCGGGGCTCGTCGCGCTGCTCTTCGCCAACACGCCCGCCGCGATCGCGCCCTGGGGAGGGAAGCTGCCGGTCTTCGGCACGAACCCGATCGCCTTCGCCTGCCCGATGCCCGGGCGCGCGCCCGTGGTGATCGACCTCTCACTCTCCAAGGTCGCCCGCGGCAACATCCTCGCGGCCCGGCAGAAGGGCGAGCCGATCCCGGAGGGCTGGGCCCTCGACGCCGACGGCAACCCGACCACCGACGCCGCCGCCGCGCTGAAGGGCACGATGCTGCCGCTCGGCGACGCCAAGGGAACGGCGCTCGCCCTCATGGTCGAGCTTCTCGCCGCCGGCATCACGGGGGCGAACTACGCCGCCGAGGCCTCCTCCTTCCTCGACGCCGAGGGCCCGCCGCCGGGCACGGGCCAGCTCGTCCTCGCGCTCGACCCGCAGGCGCTCGGCGGCGACGCGGCGCTGATGCGCGTCTCTGCGCTCGCCGCGATGATCGAGGGTCAGGAGGGCGCCCGGCTTCCCGGCGCGCGCCGGCTGGCACTGCGCGAGAAGGCCCGCGCCGACGGCCTGCACGTGGCCGAGGCGACCCTCACCGCCATCGCCGCGATCTGACGCGGCGCGGCGCGCACGCCTCGTCGGCCGCTCAATACTCGATCTCGTAGCCGATCCCGACCGACGAGCGGCCGTCGGCGCCCACGGCGCCCTGGAAGCGCAGGCGGTCGGAGAGGTCGATGTCGAGCGACAGGCCGGTGTCGTCAGGCCGGGCGCCGGCCCGCACGCCGAGACGCACGTTGTCGGCGATGTAGCGCCCGACGCCCACCGTCGGGCCGCCCTCCCCGGCCGAGATGTCGAGGCTGTCGACGCCCAGGCTCTTGCGGATCTCCTCGAACAGGCCCGAGCCGCCGCCGGCGAGGCTCGCCACGCCCTGGGCGAGCTGCAGCGCCTGCGCGGCGGAGAGCCCGCCCGCGGCACGGCCGAACAGGATGCGCGAGAGGATCTCGTCGTCGGGCAGCTCCGGTGTCGAGGAGAGCTCGAAGCGCGGCGCGGTCGCCGGGCCGCGCACCGCGATCTGCGCGGTGATGTCGTCCGCCCGCGTTTGAGCGACGAGATCGAGCGAGGGCGTCAGCGAGCCGGCGAAGGTCAGCCGGCCGCGGGTGAAATCGAGCCGCTGGCCGAGGATGTCGAGGCGGCCGCGGCGCAGGTCGAAGGCGCCGACGGCGACGGGGTCGCGCGTCGTGCCGGTGAGGCGCAGCCGCCCGCCGAGCTCGGCGTTGACGCCGCGCCCGCGCACGAAGATCTGGTTCTGCGCGGTCACGGTGAGGTCGAGGCGCGCATCGAACCGCGCCCCGCCCGCACCCGCCTCGCGGGCCGCCCGCTCGCGGGCCAGCGCCAGCCGCGCCGCCGCCTGCGGCGGAGGAGCGACGTGCTCGGTCCCGGGTAGCGGCTCCAGCGTCGTCGGGAGCGTATCCGGGATGGTGACGTCGAGCGTCGTGAGGTCGACGCTGCCCGCGATCGTCGGGGTCGTCGCCAACGGGCCGCTGATGTCGAGGTCGAGATCGGCCGTTGCCGTGAGGAGCTCCGAGCCGAGGAGCTGCGCATCCCGCCCCGTAATGGCCAGGTCGGCCGGGAAGCCCCCCCGCAGGCCGACCGTGCCGGCGACCGAGAGCGTACCGCCGTTCGGCGTCCGCGCCGTGAGATCGGAGATGCGCACCGTGTCGCCCTCGGCGCTCACGCGCCCCGAGACGTCGGAGAGCGCGATGCCGCGCAGGTCGTCGCGGAACGAGCCGCCGGACAGGGTGGCGCCGCCGGTGATCCGTGGGTCCGTCAAGGTACCGCCGATGTCGATATCCACCTGCGCCTGCCCGCCGAGCCGCTGGCCCGGATCGAGGAAGCGCGAGAGCGGGTCGAGCGCGATCGGCCCCGTGACCGAGAGGTCGAGGTTGCCGGACGGGTCGAGCGGCACCGAGCCGTCGACGGAGAGCGTGCCGAGCGGCGGTGCGGCGATGCTGGCGTCGATCGTCGCCCGCCCGCCGCCGAGGCGGCCCGAGGCCGTGACGTCGATCGCGTCGAGGCCGGCCGCGCGGGCCTGCGGCAGCGAGAGGCCGTCGATGTCGAGACTGTAGCTGCCCGTCGGCGCGGCGAGGGTGCCGCCGAGATCGGCGGAGCCCGAGAGCGTCCCGGAGATGTCGAGATCGGGCGCCGCCGCGCGGGCGAGCGCCAGCGGAACCGCGCGCGCGCTCACGTCGAGGTCGATCTCCCCCGACGGGTCGAGCGGCACGGAGCCGGCGACCGCGAGGCTCCCGCCGCCGACGGAGATGGTGGCGTCGACGGTAGCGCGCGCGCCGGTGAACGCGCCGTCGGCGTCGAGATCGACGCCCGGCAGGCCCGCCTCGCGCAGCTGCGGCACGGAGAAGCCGGAGACGGAGAGGTCGTAGGTGCCCTCCGGCGCCGTCGGCGTGCCGGAGACGTCGACGGTGCCGTTCACGACGCCCTCGATCCCGAGGTCCGGCACGAAGATCTCCGCCGCCGAAAGCGACAGCCGATCGATCCGCGCCTCGAGGTCGAGCGCCTCTCCCACCGTCCCGTCGATCGCGACGGTACCGCCGTCGGCGCGCAGCTGCAGGCCGTCGATGGCGATCGTGCCGTCGGCGACGGTGACGGACGCCTCCTCGGCGAGCGTCACGCTGCGCCCGTCGCGCGTGGCGGTGAAGTCGGACAGCGTGACGGTGATCGCCTCGCCCTCGGGAACGATGCGCCCCTCGGCGGCGAGATCGAAGCCCTGCGCGGTCGCAGACGCGGCGAAGGCGGTCGCCTGCGGCGTCCCGTCGAAGGCGAGGCGGATCGCCTCGAAGCTCTGCCCCCCGGCGACGAGCGCATCCGCCCGTACGGCGCCGTTCAGCACCGGCCGGCGGAAGAGGTCGCGGGCACGCAGGTCGACGAAGACGTCCGAGAGCGTCACGTCGCCGACACGCAGCGACGAGCCCTCGGCCATCACGTCGGCGTTCTGCCCGCCCTCCTCCACCGAGAGCGACACGTCGGCCTCGAGCGCGCCGCCGAGCTCCGTCAGCAGCAGCGGCGCGAGGTCGGAGAGATCGCCGGCCTCGAGCCGGATGTCGCCGGCGGCGAGGCCGGCGTCGCCCAAGGCCAGATCGCCGGCGAGATCGACCGAGCCGATGGCGAGGTCGAGGCCCTCGATGGCGAGCCCGCCAACATCCGTGCGCCGCACGCGGGCGGTGCCCTCGGCGCCCTCCCCCGCGACCGTGCCGGAGAGCGCCACGCGCGCGTCGAGATCCCCGGTCACGTCCTGCGCCGTGAGCCTCAGGTCGAGCCGCTCGATCGGCCGCTCCAGCGCCACGACGTCGCGCAGGGAGACCGTCGCCGCGACGTTCGGCGTGGCGAGCGAGCCGGTGAGCCGTGCCTGCGCCGTCGCCCGCCCGGCGCTCACCCGCTCGTCCAGGGGCGCGAGCATCGGAACGGTGACGTCGAGCGTGAGGTCGGCGTCCTCGTCCGTCGCCCGCCCGTCGGCGACGACCATGAGGTTCGCCCCGTCGAGCATCAGGTTCGTCAGCCCGAACCCGCCCGGCAGGAGCTGGGCCGTGCCCGACAGGGTCGCCGTGTCCCCGATCAGGCCGTCCACCGTTGGAAGCCCGCTCGCGAAACCGTCGAGCGTGCCGGCGAGCTGCGCCGTGATCCGTTCCGCCGACGGATCGCCGACGACGCGCGCCTCCACGTCGGCCGAGCCGGAGAGATCGAGGCCGGCGAGGCGCGAGAAGGCGGACAGATCCGAAATCGCGGCCTCGACCGTGCCGTTCAAATCGCTCGCGCCGACGCGGCCGGCGAAGGTGGCGGACGCCGTTCGCGTCTCGACAGCCGCCGTCTCGACATCGGCGACGCCCTCGGCGCTCACCTCGCCGCGGGCGACGACGGAGAGGCTCGACCCGACCGCGTCCTGGAGCGCAGCGTCGGCGAAGGCGAGGCCCTGCGCGTCCGCATCGAGATCGAAGGAGAACCGCGTCGGCGGGTCGTCGGTGCCGACCGGCGCGGAATCCACCGTCAGGTCGAGGGCGTCGAGGGAGACGAATGGGGTCGCGACGCCGCGTGCGACGACCTCGCCGGCGACTCGAGGCGCTTGCACCGATCCGTTCACGGCGAGGTCGAGCGCGAGCTCGCCGATGCGCGCCTGCCCGGCCGTGGTGGCGCCGCCGTCGGTCGGCAGCGCACGCCCGGCGACGGAGAGATCGAGCGCGCCCTCGGGCCCGATCGCGCCACCGACCGTCAATTCCGCCACCGGCGAGGCGAGGCGCACCGCGTCCAGTCCGATGCGGCCAGCGTCTCCGATCGTGACGCCGCCGGAGAGCTGCGTCGTCCCCTCGAAGACCGGCGCGACCGTGTCTGGCAGGAGGCCCGCGATGCGTGCCGCGAGGTCGAGGTCGAGCGCGTAGGCGCCGTCCGCGCGCCGGACGGTCGCCCGCCCGTCGGCGCCGATCGTCGGGCCCGCCTCGAAGTCCAGGTTCGCGGCGAAATCCTCGAGCGGCCCCTCGCCCTGGAGCGCCAGTCGCACCGGTGGGAGGCCCGGCAGGTCGAGCACGCGGGTGACGAGGCCGCCGGCGGGCTCGTCGAGCGCGACGTCCAGCGCGAGCGTGTTCTCGACCGGCCGATACGCGACGTTCGCCTCGAACGCGCCGGGTGCGTCCAGCCGCTCGGCCGCGAAGTCGAGGGTGATCCCCTCCTGCGGGTCTCCGATCCGGGTCGAGCCCTCCGCCGTGAGCCGTGCGGCGGTGCCGAGCACCGGCTCGCCGAGGACGAGCTCCTCCAGCGCGAAGCGATCGACGTCCACCTCGAGCGGCAGCTCGGGAAAGAGCGGGCCCTGCTCGACCTCCGCCTCGTCCACGTCCTCGCCGCCGGCGGGCAGGCGCTCAACCGTGAGCGTGCCGAGCGTGAGCGAGTCCACCTGGAGCCGGCGCTGGAACAGGAGCGCCGAGCGGTTCCAGTCGATCGTGGCGCGGTCGAGCGAGAGCCAGACGCCCTCCTCGTCGGAGATCCGCACGTCGCGGATCGTCGCCTCCGAGGACAACGCGCCCTCGACCGTGCCGATGGAGATCTGCTGCGTCGGCGTCGAGAGCAGGTTCGAGATCAGGCCCGCGAGCACGCCCTGATCCTCCTGGGCACGCAGGGTCGAGGTTGCGAGGAGGCCGCCGGCGAGGGTGGCACCGGCCAGGACGGAAGCGAGGAGAACGGTCCGCGTGCGCATCATCAGAAGGCCTGCCCGATGCCGAGATAGAGCCCGAACGCGTCGTCCCCCTCCTCGGGATTGAGCGGGAAGGCGATGTCGGCGCGCAGCGGCCCGATCGCCGTGTGGTACCGCAGCCCCACGCCGGCGGACCAGCGCAGCTCCTCGTCGAAGCTGGGATAGCTCTCGCGAAAGGCCGAGCCCGCATCGACGAAGGGCACGATGCCGATCGTGTCGGTGACCCGCAGGCGCGCCTCGAGCGAGGCCTCGAACAGCGAGCGCCCACCGATCGGCTCCGTGCCGAGCCGCGGGCCGAGGCTGCGATAGGCGTAGCCGCGCACCGAGCCGCCGCCGCCGGAATAGAAGCGGCGGTTCGCAGGCACCTCGTTCAGCTCCGCGCCGGCGATCGAGCCGACCTCCACGCGTGCCGCGATGACGTAGCGCTTGAGCGCGTCGAGGGGGAAATAGGCGGACGCCTCCGCCTGGGCGAAGGTGAAGCCGGTGCTCGAGCCGAAGGCCTCGAGATAGGGCGTCACGCCGGCGCGCAGGCGGTAGCCCTCGCGCGGGTCGAGCCGCGAGTCGCTGCCGTCGAGCTCCGCTGCGAGCGGCAGGCCAACCAGGGTGTAGTCGTAGTCGCCGAGCACGTCCGTGCCGCGCCCGGTCTCGTACTCGACCCCGGCCTGGACGTTGAACCCGTCGCCGAAGCGGTGCCTGATGCCGGCGGTGACGTTGACGAGCTCCGCCGTGTAGCCGGCCGTGCGGTCCCGCGAGACGACGGCGTCGGCGAGGAAGTCGTTGCGGGTGCCCCACAAAGCCGGCTTGAGGAAGCTCGCCGACACCTTGCCGCCGACGTCGTCCCACCACTCCTCATCGCTGCGCTGTGCCCGGGCTCCGGTCTGGGTCAGGTAGAGGGCCGTCGCCTCGAGCCGCAGCCGCTCGGCGCCGCCGAAGAGGTTGCGGTGCGCCCAGTAGATCGAGGCCGCCGGGCCGTCCGCCGTCGAATAGCTCGCCGAGACGCCGAAGAGGCGCTTCAGGCGCTCGGAGACGACGACCTCGAGCGGCAGGTCGCCGTTCGCGTCGAGCGTCCCGGCCTCGCGCACCCGCACCGACGAGATCGCCTCGATCCGGCCGATCGATCGGCGGATGGAGGCGAGCGCCTCGGGCGAGTAGGGGTCGCCGGGCTGGGTGTAGATGAACGAGCGGATGACGGATTCGGGCACGTCCTCGTTGCCGCCGACCACGATCGGGCCGATGCCGGCGATCGGCCCGGGTGCGACGCGGATCGTCAGGTCGAGCGCCTGCTCGGGATGGACGACGACGGGCTCGACGCCGGCGATCGCGGCGAGCGGGCGCGAGGCGGCTCGGTACCAGTCGACGATGTTCGCCTGGGCGGCGAGGATCGCCGCGCTCGCCGCCGGGTCGCCCGGCTCGAGCGCGTACACGCCCTCCGGCAGCGCCAGCGGCGCGCCGTCGGGACCGAAGACGCGCAGGCGGCGCACGCGAAAGACCTCGCCGGGCTCGATCAGGACCCGCACGGGCACGAGCGCATCGCCGCGGAACATGCGCGCCGCGGCGGCCGCCGCGGAGACGGTCTCGCCGCGGATCGTCAGGCTCACGCCCGCCACCTCGATGCGCACGCGCGAATTGTAGTAGCCCAGGCCCCAGAGGGCGTCGATGAAGGGCACGAGGTCGCTCTGCGCCCGGCGCACCAGCGCCTCGGCGTCCGGCGGCGGGTCGCCGCGCAGGCGGTAGAGCGTGGAGACGGTCTCGAAGGCGTCGTCCAGATCCAAGTCGCCCTCGACGACGATGTCGAGATCGTAGGGCAGCGCCTCCGCGCTCGGCGCGGGCGGCTCCTCGTCGCCGCCGAACAGGCCGAAGAAGTCGAACTGCGCGCGTGCCGGCAGGCTCGACGCCGAGAGCGCCACGGCCGCGAGGAGGCCCGCAGCCAATAAAGCCCGCGCCCGACCGTCCCATTCCACACGTCGCATCCGAGACTCCGCCGCACCCGGCCCTGAACACCGGCGCCGGTTGATAACGCCTGCAGCTCCCCCCGTGGAGGCCGAGAAGATCACGAAAGCGGGGGCGTTGCAAATCCGACACGGCAAGCGTGGCGGTATACAGGCGTCGGTCGCGGGGTACGGCGCGGGCCGAAAACTACAGATCTTCTTGCGTGGATTGGGGCCGCGCACGCGGCGCCGGACGGGGCGAGCCGTGGCGGGCCCGCCCCATCCGCGGTCATTGGCCGCGCTCTCCGATGAAGCGCTGGCGGATCATGCCGGACACCCAGTCGATCACCATGATGACGACGAGGACGTTGATGACCACGAAGGCCACCTGGTCGAACAGGCCCGCCCGGAAGCGCTCGATGATCACCATGCCGACGCCGCCGGCGCCGACGAGGCCGAGGATGGTGGCCGAGCGCGTGCTCGATTCGAACGAGTAGAGCGACAGCGAGATGAACACCGGCAGGATCTGCGGCAGGATGCCGTAGCGGATGGTGCGGACGCCGTCGGCGCCGGTCGCCTTCACGCCCTCGACCTGCTTGCGGTCGATGTTCTCGATCGCCTCGGAATAGAGCTTGGCCAGCGTGCCCGTGTCCGAGACGAAGATCGCGAGCACGCCCGCGAGCGGGCCGAGGCCCACGGCGCGCACGAAGACGAGGCCCCAGATCACCTGGTCGACGCCGCGCAGCACGTCGAGGACGCGCCGCGTCGCCTGGCGCGGCAGCCACAGCGGCATGGTGTTGCGCGCCGCCGCGAAGGCGATGAAGAGCGCCAGGATCGTCGCGAGCAGCGTGCCGAGGAAGGCCATGGCGATGGTCTGCGCGATGCCGACGTAGATCTGGTCGTACATCCAGGTGTCCATGTCCTGCCAGATCACCATGCGGGTGAGCATCCGCACGGCGTTGTCCGAGGCCTGGAACAGCTTGCCGAACTCGAAAAGCCAGAACGAGAACAGCAGGTAGCCGAGGATCGCCGCCCAGGAGCCGATCACCAGCGCGCGCCGGAGCGGGTCCCCGAAGGCCTGCGGGTTGTCGGCGCGCGCGGCCGCGATCTCGGCCTCGCCGATCGATGCGAGGGTGAGGGACTTCATGCCAGGTTCTCCCGCCCGATGAAGGCGTGTCGCACGCGCTCGGAGATCAGGTCGATGCAGGTGACCGTGAGCACGACGAGGATCAGCACGGCGAGCACGCGGTCGTCCGAGAAGAAGCTGATCACGTGGTTGAGCTCGGCCCCGATGCCGCCCGCGCCGACGAAGCCGACGATGGAGGAGGCGCGCACGTTGATCTCGAAGCGCAGCAGCGTGTAGGAGGCGAAGTTCGGCAGGACCTGCGGGAGGATGCCGTAGCGCATCTCCTCGAACCAGGTGCCGCCGACCGAGCGGATGCCGTCCACGGGGCGCATGGAGGCGTTCTCGTTCACTTCGGCGAAGAGCTTGCCGAGCGCGCCGGTCGTGTGGATCGCGATCGCGAGCACGCCCGCGAGCGGCCCGATTCCGACCGCGAAGACCAGCACGAGCGCGTAGAGGATCTCCGGCACGCCGCGGCAGAACTCGAGCACCCGGCGCGCCAGCACCCCCGCCCAGCCCCGCGGCGAGAGATTACGCGCGGCGACGAAGCACAGCGCGAAGGCGGACGCGGCGCCGAGGATGGTCGCCGTGATCGCCATCAGGATCGTCTCGAAGATGAGGCGCAGGTACTTGGCGAAATCCGAGTACCAGAAGGTCAGCGAGCCGGGCACCGCGCGCCCGTCCTCGCCGCGGGGCAGGAAGAGCTTGTCCCATTCGAGGTTCGGCAGGATCGTGCCGAAGTACTCGAAGATGCGCGGAATGCCCTGCGCCAGCCGCTCGGGGAAGAAGCGCGAGACGTCGATCGACCAGGCGAGCATCGCCAGGAACAGCGCGGTGAACAGGATGTTCGTCCACATCTTCTGGCGGATGAGGGCGGTCCGGTGGCGCTCGAAGAGCGCCACGGCGTCCGGCGCCTCGGGGCCGGCCGCGGACGAGGTGAGCGCGTGCGTGCTCATGGCTCAGCCCACCGCCGCGCGCACGGGCTCGGGCGCGCCCCGCGCCCCGGCCGCCGACGCCGGAGAATGCCCGCCGAGCGAAGTCGAGGTCAGGCCCTCCTGGAAGGCCTCGCCGGCCTCGGCGCCGTAGATCTCGCGGGCCGCCTGATCGGTCAGCTCGTGCGCCGCGCCGTCGAAGACGACACGCCCGGCCTGCATGCCGATGATGCGATCGCAATAGGCGCGCGCCGTGTCGAGGGTGTGGAGATTGCAGACGACGGTGAGGCCGTCCTCGGTGTTGATGGCGCGCAGGGCGTCCATCACGACCTTGGCGTTGAGCGGGTCGAGGGAGGCGATCGGCTCGTCGGCGAGCAGGATCTTCGGCTCCTGGACGAGGGCGCGGGCGATGGCCACGCGCTGCATCTGGCCGCCCGAGAGCGTGTCGGTCTGCTGCAATGCCGTGTGCGCCATTCCCAGCCTGTCGAGGGCACGGATCGCGAAGGCGCGCTCACGGGCCGTGAACAGCTGCAGCATCGCCGAGACGAAGCCGTGCTCGTGCAGGCGCCCGGTCATCACGTTGGTGATCACGTTCAGGCGGCCGACGAGGTTGAACTGCTGGAAGACCATGGCGCAGTCGGAGCGCCAGGCGCGCAGCGCCGCGCCTTCGAGCCGGGCGACGTCGCGGCCCTCGTGCAGCAGCGCGCCGCCGGAGGGATCGGCGAGACGGTTGATCATGCGCAGGAGCGTCGACTTGCCCGCGCCGGAGCGCCCGATGATGCCGACCATCTGCCCCTGCGGGATCGTCAGGGAGACGGAATCGACCGCCACGGTGTCCTTGAATCGCTTCGTCAGCTGCTGGAATTCGAGCATGTCGTCCTCGCGGCGTGAAGGTCGGCCCGGCGTGCCGGCGCGGTGGCGTGGTCGCCGGCGCCGACCGCCGAACGAAACGGACCCCCGCACGTGCGAGGGTCCGTCGGCGTCGTTCGAGAGATCAGCGCGACCCGGCCAGCTCGGCCTCGCGCATCGCCACGATGCCCTCGTAGAAGCTGTGGTCGACCGGCGCCCAGCCCTGGCCGGCGCCGAAGGACACGTTCGTGTAGCACTCGGGGTCGACCTCGTGCTGCGTGGCGAGGTAGTCGACGACGATCTGGCGAACCTCGGCCGGGACGTCCTTGCGGATCACGGCGGGGCCGTTGGGGATGAGGTTCGATTCCCAGATGATCCGGATGTCGTTCATGTCGAGGAGGCCGTTCTCGATCATCCGGCGAAGATTACCACGCGTGTAGCCCTCGGACGGCTCGCCGACGCCGGAAACCCAGGTCACGCCCGCATCGTACTGGCCGTTGAGGACGGCGACGACCGCCTGCTCATGCCCGCCGCCGAAGCCCGTGCGCGAGAAGTACTCCTCGTCGTTGATCCCGGCCTGGCCGAGCTCGAAGCGCGGCACGAGGTAGCCCGAGGTCGAGTTCGGGTCGGCGTAGGCGAGCGCGTTGCCCTGCATGTCCTCGAGCGACGTGATGCCGCTGTCGGCGCGCGTATACATCACCGCAATGTAGCCGAGAGACCCGTCCGCCTCGGCGTTGGTGAAGATCGGCTCCACAGCCTCCGGGTCCTGCAGGTAGATGCCGGCGTAGCCCGACGCGCCGAGGAAGGACATCTCGAGCTGATCGGCGAGCAGGCCCTGCATGACGCCCGCGTAGTCGGGCGCCGGGAACAGCTCGACCGGAACGCCGAGGCGCTCGCCGAGCTGTTCGACCAGGCACTGATTGTTGCGCAGGCGGTCGGCCTCGTTCTCGCCGCCGAGCAGGCCGATGCGGAACACGGGGAGGTCCTGCTTCCAGTCCTGGGCGAAGGCGGGGGCGGCGGCGACGAGCGCGACGGCGGCGGCGGTGCCGAGCAGAAGGGTGCGGAACATGGAGGTCGTCTCCGATCCTGAAGAGCGGTGCGGGAAAGCTGCGCGCGATCGGCGCGTCCCCGTCGCTCTATTGGTGGAGCGTAACAGTTTTTTGACGGTGTTCTTTAGCCAACTATAGGAAGCCGCCTCGACAACAGAATATTCGAGCATCGAGAATTGCGGCCGCAGAGCGCTGGCGCCCTGCGACCGCGGGGATGCGACATCCGGGCGCGTCGGCCGCCCGTCAGCGGCTCTCGGCGATCTCGCGCCGGCGCATCTCGATGGTCTGCTCGTAGAACGCGTGGTCGATCGTCGCGAACCCGCCCGCGTCACCGCCCGCGATGGCGGCGAAGCACTCGGGATCGTCGAGATGGATGGAATCGTAGACGTCGACGACGATGTCGCGCGCCTCCTGCGGCAGGTCCTTGCGCACGACGGTCGGGCCGTTCGGGATGAGGCTCGACTGCCAGACGATGCGCACGTCGTTCATGTCGAGCAGGCCGTTGTCGACCATGCGACGCAGGTTGCCGCGCGAGAAGCCCTCCTCCCGCGAGCCCTGCCCGGATATCCAGGTCACGCCGGCATCGTACTGCCCGTTGAGCACCGCGACGATCGCCTGCTCGTGACCACCGCCGAAGCCGGTGAGCGAGAAGTAGTCCTCGTCGATGCCCTGCGCCTCGAGCTCGGCGCGCGGGACGAGGTAGCCCGAGGTCGAGTTCGGGTCCGCGTAGGCGAGCGAGCGGTCCTCCATGTCGGCGAGGTCCTCGATGCCGCTGTCGGCGCGCACGATCATGACCGCGTAATAGCCGAGCGAGCCGTCGACCTGCGCCGTGGTGAAGATCGGCTCGACCGCGTCGGGATCCTGCAGGTGGATGCCGGCATAGGCCGAGGCGCCCAGGCCGGCCTGGTGCAGCTGTCCGGCGACGAGCCCCTGCATCACGCCGGCGTAGTCCGACGCCGGATAGAGAGCGACCGGCATGCCGAGGCGCTCGGACATGGTCTCCTGGAGGCACTCGTAGCGCCGCAGGCGATCGGACTCGTTCTCCCCACCGAGGAGGCCGATGTTGTAGGTTCCGATGTCGGAGCGCCAGTCGGCCGCCGCGGGAAGCCCGAACAGTGCCGAGCCGGCGATCGTCGTCGCGAGCAGAGCGATCGTATATTTCGCCATGGAAAAAGTCTCCCGTCTAAGGATCTCGCGAAAGAACGAGACGACGGAGGACTAGACCTTCGATACGACGGTGCGGCGACGTTCGCGGTATCGCGCTCACCACGGCGTGGCGATCACGCCGCACCCGCCGCCGTGGCGAGCGTGCGCCGGTCGGCGATGCCGGTGCGGGCCGCGTAGCGCTCGATCATCAGGTGGCAGAACTCGGCGAAGTCCTCCTTGCGCTGCGGCGGGCTGGTGTGGTGCGGCGCGAGCCCCAGGTGCTCGGGCGTGAAGCAGAAGGTGACGGTGACGTCGAACTCGGCCAGCGCGTCCATCATCCGGTCGAACCAGGCCTGCGCGTTCGGGCGATACCAGTCGGCCCAGGAGAGGCCGGTGCGCAGGTGGCGCACGCCGAGACGCCGCATCCAGGTGACGGCGTCGTCGAGGCGGTGGTCCTCGAAGTGGAACCACTGGCACAGGCCGAGATCGGGCGTGTGCCGTGCGAACGCCTCGAGCGAAGGCTTCGGCGTGCCGTCCTCGCGGATCAGGCCGAGATAGAAGTGACGGAAGTAGGAGGAGCCCTCCGCCTCCCTATGGCGGGTGGTCGCCTCCCAGGCCCTGGGCAGGTCGAAGAGCGAGTACCACAGGATGCGCGGCGCCTTGCCCTTCAGCAGCTCGGCCGTGCGGCCTACGCCCCAGGCCTGCACCTCCTCGGCGCCGAAGCTGGAGACGCCGACCTCGCTGACCCAGACCGGGAGGTGCGTCAGCGCCCGGATCTCGGACACCTTCTGCGGCCAGTCGTGGATCGACCAGTGGTTCCAGTCCAGCGGGAAGCCGTGCACGGCGATGGCCTCGACATGGTCGAGCACGCCGCGCGCCTGCATGTTGCGCACGAAATTGGCGTCGATCGGCGACATGCCGCCGAGCACCCGCGGGATCGCCGCATCGGCGGAGCGGATCGCCTGCGCGCCGGCGATCGCGGTCTCGGCGAACAGCCGGAAGTCGGGGTCGAGCTCGAGGTCCCAATGCGACTTGTTGTTCGGCTCGTTCCAGATCATCGCGGCCTCGATCATGCGGCGCGTCCCTTCTTCTCTCGTGCGGTGGTGATGGCCTCCGTCGGCGCCCGCGCCGGGTAGACCGGCGCGGCCCCCTCGGCGCGCTGGACGCGCCGGCAGAGGAAGACCTCCTTCTCGGGCTGCGAGAACGGCCGGAACCCGGCCGAGCGCAGCATGGCCTGCGTGCAGGCGGCGTTGGGCGCCCACCAGTTCGTCGGGTCGCCGGAATAGCGCTTCTCGATGAAGTGCAGCTTCGGCCAGCCCGGAGCGTCGAAGGCGTCCGTGTCGAAGAAGTCCATGTCGTCGGGCGGCGTCACGATCTCGCTCGAGCCGCGCTGCATCGACTGGAAGACGAGCACGTCGTCGGCGACGTGCTCCCACAGGAGATCGAGCGCGAGCAGCGGATGGCGCAGGTGGTAGGCGACACCCATGAACAGCACGATGTCGAAGCGCTCCCCGAGAGCGCCGACGTCGTAGACGCTCAGCTCCCGGAACTCGCTGTCATGGCCGAGCACCTCGGCGGCGAAGCGCGCCTGCTCGAGGTAGAACGGCTCGGAATCGATGCCGAGGACGCGTCCCGCCCCGCGGCGCTTCATCTCGGCGCAGTAGAAGCCGGAATTGCAGCCGATGTCGAGGACGGAGCGGCCCGCGAGATCGTCGGGCAAAGCGTGGCGGAAGCGCCGCCACATGATGCCGGGAAAGTCGCCGAGGAAGTGGCTCGGCGCGGTCCAGACCCCGTCGAGGTAGAGGTTGTGGAACCAGGGTCCGAGGGCCGCGACGCGCTCGGCGATGGCGTTACGCGACAGGCTCACGAAGCGTCTCCTGGAAGGCGTCGGACGGCGTGTGGTTCACCACGAGGACCCGCGCGCCGCCGGCGTCGAGGGCGAGCGTGGTGCGGCTCGCGGTGTCGATCTCGATGTCGAAGGCCCGCGAGAAGGCGAGCCCCAGCGCGCGGCACAGGACGGCGCGGATCACGTCGCAATGCGTGACGAGCGCCACCTCCGCGCCGGGCGGATAGGCGGCTGCGAGATCCGCGAGGAGGCCTTCGACCCGGTCCGCGACATCGGCCATGGTCTCTCCGGCGGGCGTCGCGGCGGTGTCGCGCTCGGCGTTCCAGCGCCGCCAGGCGGGATCGTGCTCGAGCTCGGCGAAGCCGAGCCCGGCCCAGGGGCCGAAATCGATCTCGTCGAGCGCGGCCTCGATCGTCACGCCGCGGCCCCGCGCGAGGATCTCGGCCGTCTCGACGGTGCGCGGCTGCGGGCTCGCCAGGACCGCGGCGAGGCGCCCGCCGGCGAGCGACGCCGCGAGCGCAGCCGCCTCGCGGCGTCCCGCGCGCGAGAGCCGGATCGCCGGATCGCGCCCCGCGAGGGTGCCCTGCGTGCCGTCGTGGGCGCCGTGGCGGACGAGGTGCAGGACGAGGCTCATTGCAGGGTCGGCCCTTCCGGGATCGGCCCGAGGCCGTCGTCCGCGTCGTCGCCGGCGATGAAGGCCGCGGTGCGCGCGTGCGCCTCCGCGTCGGTGAACTGGCGCGGCGGCGACTTCATGAAGTAGGAGGAAGGTCCCACCACCGCCCCCGCGAGGCCGCGATCGAGGGCGAGCTTGGCGCAACGCACCGCGTCGATGACGATGCCGGCCGAGTTCGGGCTGTCCCAGACCTCGAGGCGCATCTCGAGCGAGATCGGCGCGTTGCCGAAGGCGGTGCCCTCCATGCGGATGTGCGCCACCTTGCGGTCGCCGAGCCAGGGCACATGGTCGGAGGGGCCGATGTGGATGTCGTCGGGGTTCATCGGCGTGCCGAGCTGGCTGTCGACCGCCTGGGTCTTAGAGATCTTCTTCGAGACGAGCCGCTCGCGCTCGAGCATGTTCTCGAAGTCGGCATTGCCGCCGACGTTGAGCTGGTAGGTGCGGTCGAGCCGCACGCCGCGCTCGCGAAACAGGTTGGTCAGCACCCGGTGCGTGATCGTGGCGCCGACCTGGCTCTTGATGTCGTCGCCGATGATCGGCACGCCGGCTTGCGCGAAGCGCCGGCGCCAGTCCGGGTTCGAGGCGAGGAAGACCGGCATGCAGTTGACGAAGGCGCAGCCCGCCTCCATCGCCCGCTCGGCATAGAACTCCGCCGCCTTCCGCGAGCCGACGGGCAGGTAGGAGACGAGCACTTCCGGCTCCGAGCGCTTGAGGGCCTCGGTGACGGCGGCGACGGGCGTCTCGGATTCTCGCACGCGCGCGGAGAGGTACCGCCCGAGCCCGTCCAGCGTCGGGCCGCGCGCGACGGTGATCCCCGTCGGCGCCACCTCGGCGAAGCGCAGCGTGTCGTTGGGGGCGGCGTGGATGGCGTCGGCGAGGTCGCGGCCGACCTTGGCGTCGGTGACGTCGAAGGCGGAGGAGACGACGACGTCGCGCACCCGGTAGCCGCCGAGATCCGCGTGCATCAGGCCCGGGATCGGCTCGTTGGCCGCGGCGCTCTCGTAGAAGCTCAGGCCCTGGAGGAAGGCGCTCGCGCAATTGCCGACGCCCACCAACCCGACGCGAACCGTGCCAGCGGCCATGAGGCATCCTCCCGATCAGCCTGGCCGGCGCGCCGATGGGGCACGGTCCGGCCGCGTTGCGCAGTCGAAGGCGCTACGCATGACGCGTCGGCTTTGTTCCCGGCGCGACGGGGATCGCTGTCGGATGGTGAGGATTCTTCTCTCCGGCGGGCGCCGCGGTCGAGACGATGCGCCTTCGCCCTCACCCGGCTCCCGGATCGGCCGCGGGGGCGTCGGGCGTGTCGAGCCAGAACCGGCGCATTAGATAGAGCGAGGCGCCGCTCACCCGCCCCGTATCGGTCTCCAGCGCCACGATCTCGGGCCGGCCGGCCTGCATCGGCGTCTCGGCGAAGCGGCAGACCACCCAGCGCTGGCGCTGGCGTGCACCGGTGTCGACGCTGTAGTCCACCCGCACGGCGTTCTCGCCGGCGCGGACGCTGCGCAGCACCGAGATCGTCGCGCCCTCGGCGTTGAGGACCGGCAGCGTGAGGCGGCACAGGCGCGCCTCCTCGCGGTCGCTCCCGCCGCAGGCCGCGAGCGCCGCCAGGACCGCCAGGGCCGCGATCGGGATCAGCCGTCCCACCAACCCGCGCCCCTCAGCGCCGCGCCAGCATCTCGGCCACTCGCGGCGCGAAATAGGTGAGCACGCCGTCGCAGCCGGCGCGCTTGAACGCCATCAGGCTCTCGAGCATGGCCCGCTCGCCGTCGAGCCAGCCGTTCCTCGCCGCCGCCTCGATCATCGCGTACTCGCCGGACACCTGGTAGGCGAAGGTCGGCACGCCGAACGCGGCCTTCACCTTGGCGCAGATGTCGAGATAGGGCATGCCGGGCTTGGCCATCACCATGTCCGCGCCCTCCTCGAGATCGAGAGCGACCTCACGCAGCGCCTCGCGGGAATTGGCCGGGTCCATCTGGTAGGTGCGCTTGTCGCCGCACAGCGTCTTCGACGTGCCGACCG
>JBNPEA010000169.1:0-31112 GCA_051117315.1 Salinarimonas sp.
CGGATCCGTTATACGCGCCTCGCCGTTCCTGCCGCCAATCCATCCCGACCACCTCGCCCAGCAAACGAGGTGAAAGCTATCCTCATGCCGAACCCCCGAGAAGTACGGGGCGCTCGTATCGCTTACGCTTCGATTCGCGCGGGCTGGTCGCACCCTGTGCCGACCCGGGCCGCACATTCCGCATCGCCTGGGAGGACGGCGCGCTGCGCACCTCCTCTTGCCGGTGACCGAGGCGGCGGCACCCCCGGAAACGAAGAAGCCCGGCCTCGCGGCCGGGCTTCTCGTGCGTCTCGACGGGAGGCTGCCGATCAGGCCGCCTCCTCCTGGATGTCCTCGCCCTCGGCGGTCTCCGCCTCGGCCGCCTCGGCCTCGGCGCCCTTGCCGCGGCGGGGGGACTTGGCGAGGCTCGCCTCGATGAGCTTGAGCGCCTCCGTCTCGGTGATCTTGTTCACCGAGGAGATCTCGCGCACCACGCGGTCGAGGGCCGCCTCGTAGAGCTGGCGCTCCGAGTAGGACTGCTCCGGCTGCGCGTCCGACCGGTAGAGGTCGCGCACCACCTCGGCGATGGCGATCAGGTCGCCGGAATTGATCTTGGCCTCGTACTCCTGCGCGCGGCGCGACCACATGGTGCGCTTCACGCGGGCGCGGCCGCACATCGTGTCGAGCGCCCTCTTGACGAGGTCCGGATCGGCGAGCTTGCGCATCCCGACCGTGGCCGCCTTGGCGGTCGGCACCCGCAGGACCATCTTGTCCTTCTCGAAGCTGACGACGTAGAGCTCCAGCTTGAACCCGGCGATCTCCTGCTCCTCGATCGCGGTGATCTGGCCGACGCCGTGCGCCGGGTAGACGATCGCTTCGCCCGCCTTGAAACCCAAGGGCTTCCCAGTCTTCTTGGGGGTCGTCATGCGTTGGAGGCTCCCTGTTGCGCGCCGCGGACGGGCCGCGACACAGACAGCGCCGTCGGAAAGGGGTCCGACGGTCGAAAAGACTTGACGCCGCAGACCCTCACGGGTTCCGGCGGCGTCCCCTTCAAGATTCGGCCGGTAGCGAGTAGCGCCCTCTCGACCTCGCCGGGGCGTGTTCAGGAAGGACCCGAGCGAGGGGTGCGTGAGCTGATCTCATGTTCTGCTTATGGCGTCACGAGCGAGGTTGCAGCGCGCAGGGCGCATCAAGCGGCAGGACTGTTACCTACCACGAGCCGGCTGATAAATCAAAGAAAATCGCAATGAATGGAAAGGTTGCAACGCAACACGGCCGGTTCGGCGTCGCCGCCGCACCCCGCACGCCAAAGTTTCAAGCCTGCCCCAACGTCAATCACCCTCACCCGGTTCCGCCGAGAAGAACTTCTCGTACTTGCCCGCCATGCCGTCGAACTCCTTGGCGTTCTCGGGCGCGTCCTTCTTCTGGGTGATGTTGGGCCAGGATCTCGACAAGTCCGTGTTGATCTTAAGCCATTGCTCGAGGCCCGGCTCCGTATCAGGCTTGATCGCCTCCGCCGGACATTCCGGCTCGCAGACACCACAGTCGATACATTCGTCGGGATGGATGACCAGCATGTTCTCGCCCTCGTAGAAACAGTCCACGGGGCAGACCTCGACGCAATCCATGTACTTGCACTTGATGCAGTTTTCCGTAACGACGTAGGTCATCTGCCAGTCCCGATCCGCTCACCTCGACGCCGCTTCTCGTAACGCGGCCGCGTTCGCGACGCAAGACCGTCGCCGCTCGCCTATCTCCGGTTGGGCTCCCCGCGGCCACGAGTCGCGGCCGGCGGGGGATCGCCCGGCCTCAGGCTTCGGGCGGTACCGACAGCCCCAGCTCGGACAGCTTGGCGTGCACCGCCGCCTGCGAGCGCTTCGTCTTCATGCTGATCACCGAGGCGGGAACGTTCTCGCGCGCGAGCGCGATCAGCTCCTGCACCTGCTCGTACGTCCACGGACGCTCGTTGTCGACATCGCTCATCGTCGCCTCCTCGGGTCGCGTGCGGTCCGGCCGCTCGTTCGAACGGCGGAGATCCGAGAATGGGTTCGCGCGCCGATCGCCGCAAGCTGTGGAGGGTCCGGATGCGGGGGCTCGCGTGGCCCGCGGCGCATGCTATCGAGGACCACCCGGGGCGGCTGACGGAGCGCGGGGAGGCGCGAGAGGCGGCGAGATGACGGTGGGTATCGACATCGGCGAGAACGCGGCGCCCGGCGGCGGGCGCATGCTCGTCGACCTGGAGGAGCTGCTCGCCACGCGCCTCCTGGTGCAAGGCAATTCCGGTTCCGGCAAGTCGCACCTGCTGCGCCGGCTGCTGGAGCAGAGCGCCCCCTGGGTGCAGCAATGCGTCATCGACCCGGAGGGCGATTTCGTCACGCTGGCCGACAAGTACGGCCACGTCGTGGTGGAGGCCGACCGCTCCGAATCGGATCTCGTGCGCGTCGCCGCGCGGGTGCGCCAGCACCGCGTCTCCGTCGTCGTCAGCCTGGAAGGGCTCGACGCCGAGCAGCAGATGCGCGCGGCCGCCGCCTTCCTCGGCGGCCTCTTCGACGCCGAGCGGGACCATTGGTACCCGATGCTCGTCGTCGTCGACGAGGCGCAGCTGTTCGCGCCGATGGTGGCGGGCGAGGTCTCCGACGAGGCGCGCAAGGTCTCGCTCGGCGCGATGACGAACCTGATGTGCCGCGGCCGCAAGCGCGGGCTCGCCGGCGTCATCGCGACGCAGCGGCTGGCCAAGCTCGCCAAGAACGTCGCGGCCGAGGCCTCGAACTTCCTGATGGGCCGCACCTTCCTCGACATCGACATGGCGCGGGCCGCCGACCTGCTCGGCATGGACCGGCGCCAGGCGGAGAGCTTCCGGGACCTCGCCCGCGGGCATTTCGTCGCGCTCGGCCCCGCGCTCTCGCGCCGTCCCGTGCCCGTGCGCATCGGCGAGGTGGAGACGCAGGCGCGCTCGACCAGCCCGAAGCTGATGCCCATGCCGGAGACGCCGGCTGAGGACGCGCGCGACCTCATCCTCGCGCCGCTCGCGCCGGAGCCCGCGCGCCCGCGCGCCGAGCGTCGGTCCGCGCCCCCACCGCCGCCGTCCACCAACGACATCCTGGCCGAGCTGGTGCGCTCGCGCCCCGCCGCCGCCGCGCCGCCGAGCCCGGAGGAAGTGGCGCTCGCCGCCGAGGAGCGCGACGCGATGATCGACGAGATCGTCCGCGACCTGCTCTCCGATCCGGACGCAGCCTTCCGCTCGGTGGCGGTGCTCTACCAGGACCTGCTCGTGCGCATGCGCATCAAGCGGGTGCCGGGGGACGCGCTGACGCTCGCCGCCTTCAAGAAGCGCCTGTCGGTGGCGCGCGCCGGCGTCGAGGCGGGGGCGATCCCGGAGGACGCGTGGGCACGCGCCGAGGCCGCCGCCGCCGACCTGCCGGAGGACATCCAGGGCGTCTACCTGCTGCTGGCCCGCGCGGCCTACGAGGGCGCGCCCTGCCCGCCGGACGGCGAGATCGCCCGCGCCTGCGGCTCGCGCTCGCCGGGGCGCGCGCGCCGGCTCGTGCAGTACATGGAGAGCCGCGGCCACGTGGTGACCCGCGCCGACATGCGCGGCCACCGCATCGTGGCGCTCCCCGACCTCGGCATCGAGACCAAGGCGGGGGACCCCGCCGCCTGGGAGGAGCCGCAGGAGGGCGGGGGCGACCTGTTCGCGACCGGGTGAGGGTGTTGCAAATCAGAGTGGCGCGACAAGATCTTTCCCGTTTTTGGGCATAAGTAGGTCGACCGACGCCCTCGTGCGCTCGTCCCGCGCTAGTCTCGCGCTGCGGCATCGCAGGAGCGGCGGGGGGCATGATCGCGGGCCGGATCGGGGCGGGGCGCCTCTCGACCAATGCGGCGGCGCGGATCCTCGCGGTCTGGCGCCGCTGGCGGGCGGTCCCGCTGCGTGCGCGACTCGCTGCCGCGGCGCTGCTCGAGGTCGAGCGCCGCCGGCTGCTGCCCTGGGGCGCGGCGCTGTTCGGCATCGGCATCCTCGTCTTCTTCCAGGCGCAGCCGGCGCCGCACGGCATGGCGCACGGTTTCGCGCTCGCCGCGGCTCTGACGACGGCGGCGGCCTTCGGAATCGCCGCGCTCGCCGTCCGGCGGCGCTCGCTCCCTGCGGGGATCGCGCTGGCGGGCCTCGCCTTCCTCGCCGCCGGCTTCGCCGCGGCGGCGCATCGGCAGGCCGCGGTCGCCGCGCCCGTCCTGGTCGCGCCGGCGGGCGGGACGGTCGCCGGCTTCGTCGAGGCGCTGGAGGCGCGGGCGGGCGGCGTGCGCCTCGTCCTGCGCATCGCGCAGCACGACCTGACGACGGCGGGTGACGGCACGCTGCGGGTGCGCGTCGGCCTGCGCGGCGAGACCGCAGTGGACGGCGCCCTCGCGCCGGGAGACTGGATCGTCGCGCGCGTGCGGCTGCTGCCGCCGCCCGAGGCCGTGCGCCCGGGCGGCTACGACTTCGGCAAGAGCGCCTATTTCCGCGGCATCGGCGCCGTCGGCTCCATCGTGGGGCAGCCACGGATGCTGCCGCCGGCGGAGCCGCCCGGTCTCGACCTCGTCGTCGCCGCGCGCCTCGACGCGCTGCGCAACGCCGTCACCGGCCGAATCGCCGAGACCGTGGGCGGCCAGCCGGGCGCCGTCGCCGCGGCGCTCGTCACCGGCAAGCGCGGGCTCATCACGGAGGAGACGAACGAGGTCCTGCGCGCCGCGGGCGTCTACCACATCGTCTCGATCTCCGGCCTGCACATGGTGCTCGCAGCCGGCACCGTTTTCTTCGGCGTGCGCGCGCTCCTCGCCGCCGTCCCGGCGCTGGCGCTGGCATGGCCGATCAAGAAGATCGCGGCGGTCGCGGCGATTCTGGCCGGCGCGATCTACTGCGTCTTCTCCGGCGCGGCGGTGGCCACCGAGCGGGCGCTGATCATGACGACGATCATGTTCGGCGCCGTGCTGCTCGATCGCACCGCGCTGTCGATGCGCAACCTCGCGCTCGCCGCGCTGATCGTGCTCGCCCGCGAGCCGGAGGCGCTGGTCGGGCCCTCCTTCCAGATGTCGTTCTCGGCGGTGGCGGGCCTGATCGCCGGCGCGGAATGGCAGGCGTCGCGCGCCCGCGCGCCCGCACCGCCGCCGGGGCGGATCGGCCGGGTGCTGCGCGGCGTGTGGAACGGGCTCGCCGGCATCGTGGTCACGACCCTGATCGCCACCGCGGCGACCGGTCCCTTCGCCGCCTTCCACTTCCAGGTGGCGAACCCCTACGGCATCCTCGGCAACGTGCTGGCGCTGCCGATCGTCACCGTGCTCGTGATGCCGGCGGCGGTGATCGGGATGGCGCTCGCACCCCTCGGCCTCGACGCGCCGGCCTGGCTCGCCATGGGCGCGGGCGTCGGGCAGGTGATCGCCTTCTCGGAACTCGTCGCCGGCCTGCCGGGCTCGCGCGTGGTCGTGCCCGCCTTCGGCGTCGGGGCGCTGGCGCTGCTCGTCCTGGCGCTGCTGCTCATGACCCTGTGCGTCTCGGCCCTGCGCCTCCTCGCCCTGCCGATCGCGGCCGCGGGCCTCCTCGCCGCGGCCGATCCCGTGCGGCCCGACCTCTACGTCGACCGCGACGGGCGCGGCGCGGCGCTGCGCGGTGCCGACGGGCGGCTCGTGGTGCTGGGCGATCCCGGCGACTTCGTGCTCACGCAATGGCTCGAGGCCGACGGCGACGCCCGCGCCGCGGACGATCCCGGCCTCGCGGCCGGCGTCGCCTGCGATCGCGTCGGCTGCGTCGCGCCGCTTGCCGGTGTCGGCGCTGTGGCGCTGGTGCGCGAGCCCGTCGCCTTCGCCGAGGATTGCGCCCGGGCGATCGTCGTCGTCTCCCGCCTCACCGCTCCCGCCTGGTGCGCCGCCCCGCACGTCCTCGACCGGGCGCGCCTCGCCGCGACGGGCGCGGCGACCCTGCGCTTCGTCGACGGCGCGGCGCGGATCGAGACGGTGCGGCGCACGCCGGAGACGCGGCCGTGGCTCGCGCGGGAATGAGCGAGCGCGCGCATCGCGCCGCGAGGCTTCCCCCGTCCGCCCCGCCTTGCTAGAGAGAGCGACCCGCCCGAGCATGCCGCAGGTCGATCATGGATGCGTTCAAGCCCTATCTCGCCAAGGTCGCGACCGGCGCCGCCCTGTCGCAGGAAGAGGCCCGCGCCGCCTTCGACGCGCTGCTCTCGGGCGAGGTGACCCCGGCGCAGGCCGGCGCCTTCCTGATGGCGCTGCGCGTGCGCGGCGAGGCGCTCGACGAGATCGTCGGCGCCGCCGCCGCCATGCGCGCCAAGATGCTCAAGGTCGACGCGCCGCCCACCGCCATCGACATCGTCGGTACCGGCGGGGACCATTCGGGCTCCTACAACATCTCGACGCTCGCCGCCTTCATCGTCGCCGGCTGCGGCGTGCCGGTGGCCAAGCACGGCAACCGCGCCGCCTCCTCGAAGTCGGGCGCGGCGGACGTGCTCTCGGCGCTCGACGTGACGCTCGGCCTCGACCCCGCGGGCCTCGCCCGTTGCCTGGCCGAGGCGAACCTCTGCTTCATGTTCGCCCAGGCGCACCACGCCTCCATGCGCCATGTCGCGCCGTTCCGCGTCGAGCTCGGCACGCGCACGATCTTCAACCTGCTCGGCCCTCTGTCGAACCCCGCCGGCGTGAAGCGGCAATTGCTCGGCGTCTTCTCCCGCGCCTGGATGCGTCCGCTCGCCGAGACGCTGCGCGCGCTGGGCTCCGAGCGGGTCTGGGTCGTGCACGGCTCCGACGGGCTCGACGAGCTCACCACCACCGGCCCGAGCGAGGTCGTGGCGCTGGAGGACGGCGAGATCCGCACCTTCCAGATCGACCCGCGCGACGTCGGCCTCGCGCTCGCCGAGCCGCAGGCTCTGAAGGGTGGGGATCCCGCGCACAACGCGGCGGCTTTGCGTGCCGTGCTCGAGGGCGAGAAGACGGCTTATCGCGACATCGCCGTGCTCAACGCAGGCGCCTCGCTCGTCGTCGCCGGCGCCGCCGCCGACCTCGCCGAGGGCGTCGCCAAGGCGGCGGAGGCGGTGGATTCCGGCGCGGCCAAGACCGCACTCGCGCGCCTCGTGCGCGCCTCCCAGGCGTGAGGCGGCTGCGATGAGCGACATCCTCGCGAAGATCGAGGCCTACAAGCGCGAGGAGATCGCCGCCGCCAAGGCCGCGATTCCGCCTGCGGAGATGGACCGCCGCGCCCTGGCCGCCACCCCGCCCCGCGGCTTCGCGGCGGCGCTTCGCGAGAAGATCGCCGCCGGCCGCCCGGCGCTGATCGCCGAGATCAAGAAGGCGAGCCCCTCCAAGGGCCTGATCCGCGCCGACTTCGACCCGCCGTCGCTGGCGCGCGCCTACGAAGCGGGCGGCGCCGCCTGCCTCTCGGTGCTGACCGACGCGCCCTCCTTCCAGGGCCGGCCCGAGTACCTCGCCGCCGCCAGGGACGCCTGCGCGCTGCCGGCCCTGCGCAAGGACTTCCTGTTCGAGCCCTACCAGGTGGCGGAAGCCCGCGCCTGGGGCGCGGACGCGATCCTCGTCATCATGGCGAGCGTGTCGGACGCCGCGGCGCGCGACCTCGTCCAGGCTGCCCACGATCTCGGCATGGACGCCCTCGTCGAGGTGCACGACGCGCCCGAGCTCGAGCGCGCGCTGGCGCTGCCGGCGACGCTGATCGGTATCAACAACCGCAACCTGCGCACCTTCGAGGTCTCGCTCTCCGTCGCCGAGAGCCTCGCCCCGCTGATCCCCGAGGATCGCCTCGTCATCGGCGAGAGCGGCATCTTCACCGCCGCCGACATTTCGCGGCTCGAGGCGGCCGGCATCCGCGCCTTCCTCGTCGGCGAGAGCCTGATGCGCCAGGACGACGTCGCCGCCGCGACCCGCACGCTTCTCGGAGAAGCCGCGTGAGCGATCTCAGCCACATCGACGCCAGCGGCGCCGCCAACATGGTCGACGTCTCGGACAAGGACGTCACCTCCCGCACGGCCATCGCCGAGGGCGTGGTGATCACGAAGCCGGAGACGATCGCCGTGATTCGCGCGGGCGACGCCAAGAAGGGCGACGTGCTCGGCGTCGCGCGCATCGCCGGCATCATGGCGGCCAAGCGCACGCACGAGCTGATCCCGCTCTGTCACCCGCTGATGATCTCGAAGGTCCGCGTCGAGTGCGCGATCGACGAGGCGCTGCCGGGCGTGCGCGTCACCGCCGAGGTGAAGGTCGCGGGCCAGACCGGCGTCGAGATGGAGGCGCTCACCGCCGTCTCCGTCGCCTGCCTGACGATCTACGACATGGTGAAGGCGGCGGACAAAGGCATGCGCATCGAGGGCGTTCGGCTCGTCGAGAAGACCGGGGGCCGCTCCGGGACGTACCGGGCGGACGGCTAGGGGAGGGGGCGTGTCGTGAGCCTGCTCCCCGTCGCCGAGGCCCGCGCCCGCATCGTCGCCGCCGCCGGCACGCCGCTCCCCGCCGAGACCGTGCCGCTCGACGCCTGCTTCGGCCGCACGCTCGCGCAGGACCTGGTCGCGACCCGCACGCAGCCGCCCTTCGCCGCCTCCGCCATGGACGGCTGGGCGGTGCGCGCCACCGACGTCGCGACGCCACCGGTCGAGCTCGCCGTCGTCGGCGAGAGCGCGGCGGGCCGCCGCTTCGCCGGCCGGGTCGGCCCGGGTGAGGCCGCGCGCATCTACACCGGAGCGCCGGTGCCCGAGGGCGCGGACACGATCGTCGTCCAGGAGAACACCGAGCGTCTCGACACGGGGCGCGTCCGCATCCTGGAGGGTGCGCCGCAGGGCAAGTTCGTGCGCCCGCGGGGACTCGATTTCGCCGAGGGCGACGTCCTGATCCCGGCCGGCCGCACCCTGGACGCGCGGTCGCTGGCGCTCGCCGCCGCCATGAACCATCCCTCGCTCCCCGTGCGCCGCCGGCCCGTCGTCGCGCTGATCGCCACCGGGGACGAGCTGGTCATGCCCGGGGAGACGCCGGGGCCGGACCAGATCGTGGCCTCGAACGTCGTCGCGCTCGCCGCCCTGGTCGAGGCCGCCGGCGGCGCGGCGCGGGTGCTCGGCATCGCCCGCGACACCGAGGCCGCCATCCGCGAGAAGATCGCCGCCGCCCGTGGGGCGGGGGCCGACGTCCTCGTCACGCTCGGCGGCGCCTCGGTCGGCGCGCACGACCTCGTGCAGGAGACCCTGCGCGAGGCGGGGATGGAGCTCGGCTTCTGGAAGATCGCCATGCGCCCCGGCAAGCCGCTGATGCACGGCCGGCTCGACGGCATGCTGTTCCTGGGGCTGCCCGGCAACCCGGTCTCGTCGA
This sequence comes from Salinarimonas sp., assembly GCA_051117315.1. Taxonomy (GTDB): domain Bacteria; phylum Pseudomonadota; class Alphaproteobacteria; order Rhizobiales; family Beijerinckiaceae; genus Salinarimonas. Next base: position 9,325 of record JBNPEA010000169.1, read on the forward strand.
TGGTCTGCGGCCTGCTGTTCCTGCGCCCCGCGATCCGCGCGCTCGCCGGAGACCCGCAGGCGGGGCGGGTCGCGACGGAATGGGCGGTTCTCGCCGCGCCGATGGCCGAGAACGATGGACGGGAGGACTACGTCCGCGCGACTCTCGCGAAGCGCGACGGCGCCCTGCCCGAGGCGACGCCCTTCCCGGTGCAGGACTCGTCCATGCTGGGCGTGCTCGCCCGCGCCGACGTGTTGATCGTGCGCCCCGTCCGCGCGCCGGCTGCGGCGGCGGGGGAGGTGGTGGAGATCGTGCGGCTCGACGGGCTGATGTGAGCCTGTTCCCCGTCGAGCCTTGCCGTACCCTCGCCGGACGCGCGAAGCCGCGCCCGGCACGTGCGTGAGCCTCACGGCGTCCAGCGCACCTCGGTCACGTCGTTGGCCGGGATCGGCTGGTTCGTCCACAGGCCCTCGAGGTCCGCGCGCCAGACGCCGATCTTCGGCAGGACGTAGAGGAACACCGCCGGCTGGTCCTCCGACAGGATGCGCTGGAGCTCGCCCACGATCTCGGCCTGCTCGTCGGGATCGGTCGCCGCCAGGTAGCGGCGATAGGTCTCCTTGTAGGTCTCGCTGTCGTAGTTGAAGTAGTATTCGTCGCGCGCGAAGATATCGAGGTCGCGCGGCTCGGTGTGTGCCACGATGGTCGCGTCGAACTCGGTGCCGCGGAAGACCTGCTCCAGCCACTGCGCCCACTCGATCGGCACCAGCTCGACCTTCAGCCCGACCTGCTGCAGGTAGGCCGCCGCCACCTCGCCGCCGCGCCGCGCATAGGCCGGGGGCGGCAGGTGGATGGTGATCGTCGCGCCGGCGGCGCCGGCCTCCTCGAGCAGCGCTCGCGCCGCGTCGGGATCGAAGGGATAGGCATCGGAGAGGTCCACGTAGCCGGGGCTCGCCGGGGTCGAGAACGAGCCGATCGGCGTCCCGAGCCCGTTCTGCACGGCATCGACCATCGCGTCCTTGTCGATGGCGTGGGCGATGGCGCGGCGCACGCGCACATCGTCGAGAGGGGCGCGCTCGTTGTTGAGCGACAGGAGCACCTCGCCCTCTGTGGCGCCGATCGAGACCGTGAAGCGGTCGTCGTTCTCGAATTGCGGCAGCGCCTCGGGCGCGGGGAAGTTCGGGAACGCGTCGAGGTCGCCCGCGAGCAGCGCCGCGGTGGCGGCCGACGGGTCCGAGATGAAGCGGATCGTCACGCGCTCGATCGCCGGCGCGTCGCCCCAGTAGTCGGCGTTGCGGGTCATCTCGACCCGGTCGCCGTGCACCCAGCGCGAGAAGCGGTAGGGGCCGGTGCCGACGGGGTTCGTCCTGTTGGTCTCGGCCGTCGCGGGCGCGACCATCACGGCGTCGCCCCAGGCCATGTTGAACAGGAAGCGCGAGGTCGGCTGCGAGAGCGTCACCACCGCCGTGTACGGGTCCGGGCACTCGGTGGAGACGATCGGCTCGAACAGGCCCTTCTGGGCGTTGGTGGATTCCGGCGCCACGGCGCGCTCGTAGGAGAACTGCACGATCGCGCAGTCGAACGGCGTGCCGTCGTGGAAGGCGACGCCCTCGCGCAGGTCGAACGTGTAGACGAGCCCGTCCTCGGACACGTCCCAGCTCTCGGCCAGCGCCGGCACCACGGACCCGTCGCCGGCGACCTGGACCAGGCCCTCGAAGATGTTGGCGTAGGTCACCTCCCGGATCGCCGCGGCGGCGCCGGCGGTGGGGTCGAGCATCGGCGGCTCGAGCTGCATGCCGAGCCGCAGCGCCTCCCGGTCCTGCGCGAGCGCCCCGCTCGCGGACAGCGCGAGCAGGCTCGCGGCGAGAGCGAGGGTCTCGAGATACGCGGATCTCATCGGCCGGTCTCCTTCCCGTGGTCGTTGGCCGGCCGGTGGCCGGCTGCGGCGGTGATCCGCCGGATGCGCATGGACAATGCCCGAAACACGGCCGTTCCCGCTAGCCGTCCGGCTCGTGCACCGGCGCCCGGCCATCCTGCGCGTCGCGCCACGAACGTCAATCGCCCGTGCGCCTCACGGATACAGCCGCTCCCGCGCCCAGCCGCCGCCCTCCACGGGCGTGAACGCCACGCGGTCGTGCAGGCGGAAGGGGCGGTCGGCCCAGAACTCGATGCGCGTGGGCAGGATGCGGAAGCCGGTCCAGTGCGGCGGGCGGGGGATCTCGCCGATGGCGTACCGGGCCGCGTTCGCCGCCACGGCCTTCTCCAGCGCGAATCGGCTCTCGAGCGGCCGGGACTGGCGGCTCGCCCAGGCGCCGATGCGGCTCTGGCGTGGGCGCGAGGCGAAGTAGGCGTCCGCCTCCTCGTCGCCGACGCGCTCCACCGCACCGCGCACGCGAACCTGCCGGCGCAGGCTCTTCCAGTGCAGGCACAGCGCCGCCTGCGGGTTCTCCTCGAGCTCCCGCCCCTTCTGCGACTGCGTGTTCGTATAGAAGACGAAGCCGCGCGGGTCCCAGCCCTTCATCAGGACCATGCGCACGTTGGGCAGGCCCGAGGCGTCCGCCGTCGCGAGCGCGATCGCGTTGGGGTCCTCGGGCTCGGACGCCTCGGCCTGGGCGAACCAGGTCTCGAACAGGGCATAGGGGTCCTCCACCTGCGTGAAGTCACCGGCCGTTAACTCGTCCACGTTTCACTCTCCGCGCCAGGATGACGAGCACCCGGAGCATGCGACGCCTCGTTCGGTCGAGGCGGCGCTCCGGATGGCCGCGCGAGAAGGACCCGACATGCCCCTCCCGCACGGGGTCTGCGCCGAGGATGATAGGGCGAAATCGCGCCGGGGCACAGGCTCGCTCGCACGCTTGCGCGACGGCCTGCGCCGAAAGCCGCGCGCAGGCGCGGGGGCCGGTTCGCGTGCCGGTGCGGCGGGCGGTGCGGCGGGCGGTGCGGCGCGGGTCCTCGCGGTCGCGGGCGGCTTGATTCTCGGCGCCTGCTCCGGTCACGGGCCCCTCGGCGCGCTGGTCCCCGTCGAGCCGCTGACCACGGGATCGCTCGCCGCAGGACCGCCGCCGCCGGCGCGGGACCTCACGCTCGGCCTGCGCGGCGAGGCCCTCGCGCGGGCGAGCGCAGCGCTCGCCGAGGCGCTCGATCCGATCGGGCCCGGCGGCTCCGTCTCGTGGGCCTCCGCGGAGAGCGGCCTGCGCGGGTCGATCACGGCAGCTGCGGCACCGCGCGTGGAAGCCGCCCTCGTCTGCCGCCGCTTCGTCGCCGAGACGCTGCGCGAGGCCGGCGCGCCGACGCGCCACGAGGGCCGCGCCTGCCGTACCGCCGCCCGGACCTGGCGCATCGAGGAGGCGGCGGAGATCCGCGGCACGCGCCCCGCGTCCGCCGATTCGCCGCCGCCGAGCCTGCCGCTCGATCTCGTGCCCCGCCCGGCCGGATGATCCGGTGCGCGGCGGCGCCAGTTGCGCGCGCGCAACACCTCTCCCATATCACCCGACGTGAGCGCGGCCGCTCTGGCGGTGCTCGCGGACCCGCGAAACCCACCAGGTTACGAGCGATGCGCGATCCCTACGACGTCCTCGGCGTATCCCGCCAGGCGAGCGAGGCCGAGATCAAGAAGGCCTTCCGCAAGCTCGCCAAGGAGCATCACCCCGACCAGAGCAAGGACCCGAAGGCCGGGGCCAAGTTCGCGGAGGTGAATGCCGCCTACGAGATCCTCGGCGACGCCGGCAAGCGCAAGCAGTTCGACCGCGGCGAGATCGACGCCGAGGGCAAGCCGCGCTTTCGCGGCTTCGAGGGCTTCGGCGGCGGCCGCGGCCCGGGCGCGGGCGCGGGCGCCGGCGGCTTCGAGGGGTTCGAGGGCTTCGCGCGCGCCGCCCGCGGCGCGGCCGGTGGCCCGGGCGCGGGGGACGACCTGTTCTCGCAGATCTTCGGCGAGGCCTTCCGTCAGGCGGAGGCCCGCGGCGCGGCTGCCGGGCCAGGGGCCGGCGGGTTTTCCGGCGGGCGCGGGCCCGGCGCCGGTGCGGGCCGGCGCGCCGCCGCCAAGGGCGAGGACGTCGACGCAACCATGACGGTGACGCTCGAGGAGATCGTCGCCGGCGCGACGAAGCGCGTGCGCCTGCCCACCGGCCGCGAGGTCGAGGTGATGGTGCCCAAGGGCGTCTCGGACGGCCAGATCATCCGCCTGCGCGGGCTCGGCCGTGCCGGCGCGCTCGGCGAGCCGGGCGACGTGATGCTCACCGTCGAGATCGCCCCGCACGAGCGCTTCGCCAAGGAGGGCGCCGACCTGAGGGTGCGAATCCCGGTCCCCCTGGAGGACGCGATCCTCGGCGCCTCCGTGCGCGTGCCGACGCTCACCGGCGCCGTCGAGATGAAGATCCCGCCGATGTCCTCGGGCGGCCGCACCTTCCGCCTGCGCGGCAAGGGCCTGCCGACCAAGGCCGCCGCCGGCGACCTCCTCGCCGTCCTGGAGATCCGCCTGCCGGAGGAGCCGGACGAGGCGCTGATGGAGTACGCGCGGCGCAAGAAGGGCGTGAAGGCTTGACGCCGCGACGCGACCTCGCTCCCGCCTCCCGCCCTTCCCCCAATGTCCGCACCTCCCCCGTGGAAAACCCCTCCGGCTCCCGCAACGCTCGCGCGTGAACGGCGATTGCCGCTTTCCTGAGGCCGTCCGGTCGGCTAAAGAAGCCGCGCAGACGGCCCGGGGGGCTCCAACAAGTCGGGTGTTTCATGGCGGACGAGACCACCTCCGGCATTCTCGCCGGGAAGCGCGGATTGATCATGGGCGTGGCGAACAATCGCTCCATCGCGTGGGGCATCGCCAAGGCCGCGCGCGATCAGGGGGCGCAGCTCGCTTTCACCTATCAAGGGGACGCCCTCAAGAAGCGCGTGGGGCCGCTGGCGGAATCGGTCGGTGCGCATCTGGTCGGGCATTGCGACGTCACCGACCCGTCCACCATCGACGCCGTGTTCGCGCAGACGGAGCAGGCGCTCGGGACGATCGACTTCGTCGTCCACGCCATCGCCTTCTCCGACAAGGACGAGCTCACCGGGCGCTACGTCGACACGTCCGAGGAGAACTTCAACCGCTCGCTGGCGATCTCCTGCTATTCCTTCACGGCCATCGCTCAGCGCGCCGAGAAGCTGATGCCCAACGGCGGCTCGCTGCTGACGCTGACGTATTACGGCGCGCAGAAGTGGATGCCGCACTACAACGTCATGGGCGTCGCCAAGGCCGCGCTCGAGGCCTCCGTGCGCTACATGGCCGCCGATCTCGGGCCGCAGAACATCCGCGTCAACGCCCTCTCGGCGGGGCCGATCAAGACGCTGGCGGGCTCGGCCATCGGCGATTTCCGGTACATCCTGAAGTGGAACGCGTACAATTCGCCCCTGCGGCGGAACACGACGATCGAGGAGGTCGGCGAGACCGCCGCGTTCCTGCTCTCGGACATGGCGCGCGGCATCACCGGCGAGACGGTGCACGTCGATTCGGGCTACCACATCGTCGGCATGAAGAACCCGGACGCGCCGGACATCGCGCTCGACAAGGATTGATGCAGGCCCCGAGGCGGCCGAGAGCGGAGGCACGCGCTGTGGCGGGACCCGTCCTCTACTTCGTCCGCCACGGCGAGACGGACTGGAACGCGCAAGGGCGCCTGCAGGGCTCGCAGGACACCGAGCTGAACGCGCGCGGGCGCGTCCAGGCGGAGACGGCCGCGCGCGTCCTGCGCGGGCTGGTCCGAGACGTTGCGCGGCTCGACTTCGTCGCCTCGCCGATGCGCCGCACCCGCGACACGATGGAGATCCTGCGCGGCACGCTCGGCCTGCCGCGCGAGGCCTACCGGCTCGACCCGCGCCTCGTCGAGATCTCGTTCGGCGACTGGGAGCGCCACACCTGGCCCGAGGTCCGCGACCGCGATCCGGACGGCGCCGCCGCGCGTGAGGCCGACAAGTGGGGCTACGTGCCGCCGGGCGGGGAGAGCTACGCGAACCTGGCCGAGCGCCTGGCACCGGTCGCCGCAGACCTCGCCCACGACACGGTGATGGTCGCCCACGGCGGCGTCGCCCGCGCGCTGCTGACGATTCTCGCCGACGCGCCGACGGCCCGCGCGCCGCATTTCGACATCTGGCAGGGACGCGTGCTCGTGGTGCAGGACCGGCTCTGGCGCTGGGTCTGATTCTGGGTCTGAGCGGCGCTTGCGCGACCGCATCCGCGGCGCGGCGCTTGCGCGCAGCGAGCACGGCGGTACGCTGGGCGAAGCTCCGGTAGAGACGAACCCGTGCGGGAGCGCTGGCAACGGGACGGACCTGGCGGCGCCGCGGGAGGTCGCGCGTGCGGCGATGCCAACCCGGCCGTCTCGCCGGCGCCACGACATCCGGGTGCCGGGCCCCTTCCCCTAAGGTCGTTGCGCGATTACCAGCCGGGGAGGACATGACGCCACCGCGGGCGCCGCACGAGAAGAAGGGTCGACGTCCTTGCCCCGCTACCTCCTCGGCCGCACGATCGCGCTCGTCCTCACCGCCCTGGCGGCGAGCCTCGTCGTGTTCGTGGCCATGGCCGTGCTGCCGGGCGATCCCGCCGCGATCATCCTGGGCACGGGGGCGCGGCCGGACACCCTCGCCGCGCTCAGGGCCGAGATGGGGCTCGATCAGCCGGTGGTCTGGCGCTATCTCGAATGGATCGGCGGCTTCCTCACCGGCGACCTCGGCACGAGCTACACCTATTCCGTGCCCGTCGCCGACCTCGTGGCGCAGCGCGCGGCGGTGAGCGTGCCGCTCGCGGTGCTCGCCCTCCTGCTCTCGACGGCGATCGCCATTCCGGTCGGCGTCTACGCCGCCTCGCGGCGCGGGCGCGCCGGCGACGTCGCGACGATGGGGATGGCGCAGGTCGGCGTCGCGGTGCCGAACTTCTGGCTCGGGCTGATGCTCGTCATCCTGTTCTCGCTCACCCTCGGCTGGCTGCCGGCCTCGGGCTTTCCCGGCTGGGAGGCGGGCCTGTGGGCCGGGATCGAGGCGCTGATCCTGCCGGCGCTCGCCCTCGCGCTCCCACAGGCGGCGATCCTGGCGCGGGTCACCCGCTCCTCGGTCATCGAGACGCTCGGCGAGGACTTCATCCGCACCGCCCGCGCCAAGGGCCTGTCCGGCGAGGCCGCGCTCTGGCGGCACGCGGTTCCCAACGCGCTGATCCCGGTCGTCACCATCATGGGCCTGCAATTCTCCTTCCTGCTCGCGGGGACGATCATCATCGAGAACGTGTTCACGCTCCCGGGCCTCGGCCGGCTCGTCTTCCAGGCCATCGCCCAGCGCGACCTGATCACGGTGCAGAGCCTCGTCACGCTCCTCGCGATCTCGGTCATCGTGGTGAACTTCGTGGTCGATCTCGCCTATGCGGCGCTCGACCCGCGGCTGTCGCGGGGAGAGGTGCGATGAGCGGCGCCGTGCGCGAGAGGCCGCGCAAGACCGTGCGCAAGAGCGCTCGCCTGCGCCGCGCCGGGGCGAGCCCGAGCCTCGTCGTCGGCGCGATCGTCACGGCGCTGTTCGTGGGCATGGCGCTGGTCTCCTTGGCCTGGACGCCCTACGAGCCCACCGCGCTGAACATCCTCAACAAGCTCGCGCCGCCCTCCCTCGCCCATCCCCTCGGCACCGACTTCTTCGGCCGCGACGTGCTCTCGCAGATCATGGCGGGCGCGCAGGTCTCCATCGTGGTGGCCGTCGTCGCCGTGCTGGTCGGTGCCGGGATCGGCGTGCCGCTCGGCGCGCTCGCCGCGGCGCGGGGCGGGCTCGTCGACGACGTGGTGATGCGCTCGACCGACCTCGCCTTCGCCTTCCCGGCGCTGCTCACCGCCGTCATCATCACCGCGCTCGCCGGCCCGGGCGCGATCAACGCCATCGCGGCGATCGGCATCTTCAACATCCCCGTCTTCGCGCGCCTCACCCGCGGCGCGGCGCTGGGGCTGTGGAAGCGCGATTTCGTGCTCGCCGCGCGCTGCGCCGGCAAGAGCGACCTCGCCATCAGCGTGGAACACGTGCTGCCGAACTGCACGGCGGTGCTCGTCGTGCAGGCGACGATCCAGTTCGCGCTCGCCATCGTCGCGGAGGCGGGGCTCTCCTACGTGGGGCTCGGCGTGCAGCCACCGCAGCCCTCCTGGGGCAAGATGCTGTTCGACGCGCAGACCTACATCTACACGGCGCCCTGGCTCGCGATCTTCCCGGGGCTCGCCATCACCGTCGCGGTGCTGGGCCTCAATCTCCTCGGAGACGGCCTGCGCGACGCGCTCGACCCGAAGGTGAGGCGCGCGCGATGACCCGCCTCCTCGAGATCGAGAGCCTGCGCGTCGCGATCCCCGGCCCGGCGGGCGATGCGCCGATCCTGGAAGGGATCGACCTCGTCCTCGACCGCGGCGAGAAGCTCGGCATCGTCGGCGAGTCGGGCTGCGGCAAGTCGATGACGGCGCTGGCGATCATGGGCCTGCTCCCCGGCGCCGCCCGCGCCGCGGGCGCGATCCGCCTGGACGGCGACGACCTCCTCGCCGCCTCCGAGCGGGAGATGCAGGCCATCCGTGGCAGGCGCATCGCCATGGTGTTCCAGGAGCCGATGACGGCCTTGAACCCGGTGAAGACCATCGGCGCGCAGATCGCCGAGAGCCTGATCCTGCATCTGCGCCTCTCGAAGGCGGAGGCGGCCGCGCGGGCGCGCAAGCTGCTCGACCGTGTCGGCCTTCCCGGCCCGCGCTTCTCCCTCGACCTCTACCCGCACCAGCTCTCCGGCGGGCAGCGCCAGCGCGTCGTCATCGCCATCGCGCTGGCCTGCGGGCCGGACGTGCTGATCGCCGACGAGCCGACGACGGCGCTCGACGTGACCATCCAGGCGCAGATCCTCGACCTGCTCGAGGACCTCGTCGCCGAGATGGGCATGGCGCTCGTCCTGATCACGCACGACCTCGGCGTCGTCGAGGAGACCTGCGAGCGGATGATGGTGATGTATGCCGGGCGCGTGGTGGAGAGCGGGCGCACCGCCGACGTCTTCGCCCACATGGCGCACCCGTACACGCGCGGGCTGTTCGCCGCGTCGCCGCGCTCGGCGCTGCTGGCCGCGACGCGGGATGCGCGCGGGCGCAAGCGCCGGCTCCTCGCGATCCCGGGCCAGGTGCCCGAGCCGCTGCATCGTCCGCCCGGCTGCGCCTTCGCGCCGCGCTGCCCGCGGGCGCAGGACGACTGCCGCCTCGCGCCGCCGCCGCTCGCGCTGCTCGGCCGTCCCGACCGGGCGGACCACGCGGCCGCCTGCCTGCATCCGCATCCGCATCCGCCGGACGAAGGCGCGGAGACGCTTCCCGAGCCGATGCAGGGTGCCGGAGGCGGGGCATGAGCGCACACGCTCCCGACAGGCCCATCGGGGATGCGCCCCTCGTCGAGGTGCGCGACCTCGTGCGCCGCTACCGCCTGCCGCGGCGCACGCTGCTCGACCCGGCCCCGACCTTCACCGCGTTGCACGGCGTGAGCCTGACGCTGCGCCCCGGCGAGAGCCTGGGCATCGTCGGCGAATCGGGCTGCGGCAAGTCCACGCTGGCGCGCACGGTGATGGCGCTGGAGACGCCGCAGGCGGGAAGCGTGCGCTTTCGCGGGCGCGACCTGTTCACGCTCTCGCGTGGGGAGCTGCGGGCCGAGCGCCGGCACTTCCAGGCGATCTTCCAGGACCCCTACGGCTCGCTCGACCCGCGCCATTCGGTCGGGCGAATCGTCGCCGAGCCGATCCGCTCGCTCGAGCCCGAGGTCGGGGGCCCGGCGCGGGAGATGCGCGTGCGCGAGGCGCTCGACCAGGTGGGGCTGCCGTCGTCCGCCGTGGAGAAGTACCCGCACGAGTTCTCCGGCGGCCAGCGCCAGCGCATCGCCATCGCCCGCGCGCTCGTCACCCGCCCGGCGCTGATCGTCGCCGACGAGCCGGTCTCGGCGCTGGACGTCTCGGTGCAGGCGCAGGTGCTCAACCTGATGATGGACCTGCAGGAGGAGCTCGGCCTCGCCTACCTGTTCATCAGCCACGACCTCTCGGTCGTCCGCGTGATCACCGACCGGGTCTGCGTCATGCAGGCCGGGCGGATCGTCGAGGAGGGGGCGACCGACGCCGTCTTCGACGCGCCGCGCCACGAGTACACCCGCACGCTCCTCGACGCCGTCCCGGGCCGGCACCGCCGCGCCCGCGCGGCACGGGCGTGAGACGATCCCCGCCCAGGACGAAGGACCACGCTCGATGACCGCCCCCGAGACCGCCCCGACCAGCCTCGCCGATCTCTCCGCCTGTGACCTCGTCGCCGCCTACGAGAGCCGGGAGCTGTCCCCCGTGGAGGTGACGCGGGCCGTCATCGCGCGCATCGAGGCGAGCGAGCCCGTGCTGCACGCGCTCTGGGCCTTCGACCCGCAGGCTGCGCTCGAGTCGGCGCAGGCCTCCGAGGCCCGCTGGGGGGCGGGCGCGCCGGCCGGGCCGATCGACGGCGTGCCGGTGACGATCAAGGAGAACATCGCCACGACGGGTCTGGGCATGCCGCTCGGCACCGCGGCGCGCGACCTCGTGCCGGCCGAAGTCGACGCGCCGCCGGCGGCGCGCACCCGGGAGGCGGGGGGCGTCGTGCTGGCGCGCACCACGATGCCGGACTACGGCATGCTCTCGTCGGGCCTGTCGAGCTTCCACGCGCTCGCCCGCAACCCCTGGAACACGGACCTGAACCCCGGCGGCTCCTCGGCTGGCGCGGGGACGGCGGCGGCGGCGGGCTACGGGCCGCTGCACATCGGCACCGACATCGGCGGCTCCATCCGCCTGCCGGCGGGCTGGTGCGGCGTCGTCGGCTTCAAGCCGAGCTTCGGCCGCGTGCCGATCGACCCGCCGTTCCTCGGGCGCGTCGCCGGTCCGATGACCCGCACCGTCGCGGACGCCGCCTTGTACATGAGCGTCCTCTCTCGCCCGGACGCGCGCGACACGATGTGCCTGCCGCCGGCCGAGCTGCCCTGGCTCGATCTCGACGGGAGCGTCGCGGGGCTGCGGATCGGCCTCGTGCTCGATTGCGGCGTCGGCGCGCCCGTCGAGCCCGAGGTCCGGGTCGCGATCGAGCGGGCCGCGGCCGCCTTCGCCGAGGCCGGCGCGCGGGTGGAAGAGGCCGGGCCGTTCCTCGGCCGGGAGATGCTCGACGGGCTCGACCGCTTCTGGCGCGCGCGGGCGTGGGCCGACATCGCGACGCTGCCGGAGGAGCGGCGGGCGATGATCCTGCCCTACATCCTCGCCTGGGCGCGGAGCGGGGCGGACCTGTCGGGCGAGGACGTGTATCGCGGCTTCTCGCAGATCGACGCCATGCGCCGCGCGACATTGGCCGCGAGCGCCCCATTCGATCTCCTGATCTCGCCCGTCGCCCCGATGCCGACCTATCCGGCGGGCTGGGCCTCGCCGACGAACGACTGGCAGCGGCCGTTCGAGCACATCGGCTTCACGGTGGGCTTCAACATGTCCGAGCAGCCGGCGATCTCGGTGAACTGCGGCTACACGTCGGACGGACTGCCGATCGGCCTGCAGATCGCCGGCCCGCGCTTCGCCGACATGGCGGTGCTGCGCGCCGCGGCGGCATGGGAGCGCATGCGGGGGCCGCAGCGGCCGTGGCCGAGGGTGGGGTGACAACCCTGTCATCCCGGACGGCGAAGCCGATCCGGGACCCAGAACCACAGGTGCTTCCTGGAGCGGCGCGCCAGCGCCGTGGCGGGGATGGCCTGCAAGAGCGTTCGTGGACGCGCGCGCTCCCGCGCACGCTGAGAAGAACGGCAGTGGTTCTGGGCCCCGGGCCCGCTTCGCGACCCGGGGTGACACCCCCCTGTCATCCCGGACGGCGAAGCCGATCCGGGACCCAGAACCACAGGTGCTTCCTGGAGCGGCGCGCCAGCGCCGTGGCGGGGATGGCCTGCAAGAGCGTTCGTGGACGCGCGCGCTCCCGCGCACGCTGAGAAGAACGGCAGTGGTTCTGGGCCCCGGGCCCGCTTCGCGACCCGGGGTGACACCCCCCTGTCATCCCGGACGGCGAAGCCGATCCGGGACCCAGAACCACAGGTGCTTCCTGGAGCGGCGCGCCAGCGCCGTGGCGGGGACGGCCTGCAAGAGCGTTCGTGGACGCGCGCGCTCCCGCGCACGCTGAGAAGAACGGCAGTGGTTCTGGCCCCCCGGACCCGCCTCGCGGCCCGGGGTGACGGACGTCACGCCGCCCCGCGCACGTCCTCCCAGCGCCGCATGCGCGCGACGAGGGCGCCGTAGGGCACGAGCGCGATGGCGGAGATCGCGAGCTTCACCGCCCAGTCGGCCAGCGCCAGCGTCTGCCAGGGCAGCGCGATGCACGCGTCGGCGATGCCGACGGCGTCGAGCATCGCCGTGATCGTCATGCCGCCGAAGACGGGGCCGCAATGGAAGGCCAGCGAGAAGAACAGCGCCGTGTCGAGCGCCGAGGCGAGCACCGAGGAGGTCAGCGGCGCCACCCACCAGGCCTTCGCCCGCAGGGTGTTGAAGATCGCGATGTCGAGGAGCTGGGCCGAGAGGAAGGCGATGCCCGACGCGATGGCGATGCGCGGCGTGGCGAAGTAGATCGACAGCGCCACCGCCAGCGCGAAGCCGGCATAGACGACCCTGCGCGCGCCGGCGGGGCCGAAGCGGCGGTTGGCGAGGTCCGTGACCAGGAAGGCGAAGGGATAGGTGAAGGCGCCCCAGGTCAGCCAGTCCTGCAGGCCGAAGGCCTGGATCGGGTGCTGGACGAGGATGTTCGAGGCCAGCACCACCAGCGCCATCGCCGCGACGGCGAGGAGGATGGGGCGGCGGTCGTCGGTGCGCAGGGCGGTCATGGCCGAGCTTCGTCCTTGTCTGAACGGCGAAAGGCGGCCGCGAGGCCGCCTGTCGATCCGGTCGGGAGCGCAGGGGAGAGGCGCAGCGCGCGGCTCAGCCGGCGGCGGCCTCGGACATCTGCTTCTTCTCGATGTCGCGCTTCACGCCGCGGGCCGTCTGCGACAGCTCGACGTCCTTCGCCTTGGCGAGGAAGGCGTCGAGCCCGCCGCGATGCTCCACCGTGCGCAGGGCGGCCGCCGAGATGCGCATGCGCACCGAGCGGCCCAGCGTCTCGGACTGGAGCGTCACGTTGACGAGGTTCGGCAGGAAGCGGCGCTTGGTCTTGCGGTTCGAGTGGCTCACGAGGTGGCCGGTCAGAACGGCCTTCCCGGTCAGTTCGCAACGGCGCGACATGGTCTCGTACGTCCTATCGTCGATGAGGTGCGGCCGCGTCTCTCCCCCACGTCCCGCGCGACAACGCACGAGGAGGCGGGGCGACCGGGCACCGGTGTCCCTGGAAGATCGGAGCCTATAGGCGCAAAGCCCCCGGCGCGTCAAGGATAGGAGAGCGTTAACCATCTGGCTCGATGGTCGAGATCGCCTCGACAACGCCCGATTCGCCGAGGACCCTCGCGGGAGCGTCGTTCGTGCGCGGGCTCCCGGCGGGCCCGGGCCCGATGGACCCCAAGGAAACGCCATGCGTGCGCGCCGCTTCGCCAACATCCTCCCGGCTCGACCCCTCCTGGCTCGCCCCTTGCTGGCGGCCGCCTTCGTCGGCCTCTCGGCGCTCCTCGCCCTGCCGGCGGCGGGTCTCGCCCGCGGCTCGTCCTTCGATGCGACCTACGGCATCTGGGTCGCGGGCTTTCCCGTGGGCGAGGCGGACGTGACCTCCTCCTCGGACGGGCGGCGCTACGAGATCTCGGTGCAGGCCCGGCTCGTCGGCCTCGCCGGGCTGATCACCGACGGGCGCGGCGCGGCCACGGCGACGGGCCGGGTCGACGGCGAGCGGGTGTCGCCGGCGAGCTTCGCGGTGAACTCGGCGTCGAGCCGGGCGAGCCGGACGGTGCGCATGGGCCTCTCCGGCGGCTCTGTCTCCGCCGTGGAGATTCTGCCGCCGCTCCCCGAGCATCCCGATCGTGTGCCGGTGCGTTCCGCCCACCGCCGCGGCGTGGTCGACCCGGTGAGCGCCTTCCTCTTTCCCGCGCGCGGGCGCCTCGCGACGACCGATCCCGGCCAGTGCGACCGCACCATCCCGGTCTTCGACGGCGCCTCGCGCTTCGACATCGTGCTGAGCTACGGCGGCGAGCGCCAGCTCGACAAGCCGGGCTATTCCGGCACCGTCCTCATCTGCGAGGCGCGCTTCCGCGCGGTTTCGGGCCACCGCGAGGGCAAGGAGGCGGTGCGCTTCATGGAGGACAACCGCGACATGGCGGTGTGGCTCGCCCCCGTCGAGGACAGCCGCGTGCTGCTGCCCATGCGCATCGAGGTCCGCACCCAGATCGGCATGAGCATCATCGAGGCCTCGCGGGTCTCGATCGACGGCGGCGGCGTCGCGAGGCGCGCCTCGAACTGACGCGCATCGCCGCGCCGCTTGCGCCGGGGCCGGGGGCGGATCAAATAAGGTTCATGACGCACGCCACCCACGACCACCCGCGATGACCGGCGACAGCCCATCCCGCACCGACTTCATCGGCCGCGCCCCGGGCCTGGGACAGGCGCAGGCGCTGGCCGAGCTCAACGAGCGCTCGCGCGAGATCTTCCGCCAGATCGTCGAGGGCTATCTCGCCAACGGGGAGCCCGTCGGCTCGCGCAACATCTCCAAGCTCCTGCACGCGCCGCTCTCGCCGGCCTCCGTGCGCAACGTCATGGCCGACCTCGAGCAGGCCGGCCTGATCTTCGCGCCGCACACCTCCGCCGGACGGCTGCCGACGGAGACGGGCCTGCGCTTCTTCGTCGACGCGATGCTGGAGCTCGGCGATCTCTCGCTGGAGGAGCGCGGCAACATCGAGGCGCAGATGCGCGCCGCCGCCCAGGCGCGCGACTTCGAGAGCGCGCTGGCGGAGGCCTCCGCCATGCTCTCGGGCCTCTCGCGCGGGGCGGGGGTGGTGGTCACCTCGAAGCAGGATCCCACGCTCAAGCACGTGGAGTTCGTCCGTCTGGACCCCGCCCGGGCTCTCGTCGTCCTCGTCTCCGAGGACGGCTCCGTCGAGAACCGCCTGCTCGACCTGCCCCCCGTGCTGCCCGCCTCGGCGCTGACAGAGGCGGCGAACTTCCTCAACGCCCGCATCCGCGGCAAGACGCTGGCCGAGGTGCGCGAGGAGACCCGCGCCCTGCGCGAGGCGATGGAGCGCGAGCTCGACGCGCTCACCGCGCGCCTGATCGAGGCGGGCGTCGCCTTCCCCACGGAGGGCGCCGTCGAGCGCCACCTGATCGTGCGCGGCCAGGCGAACCTGCTGGCCGACCTCCAGGCGCTGGAAGATCTCGAGCGCATCCGCCTCCTGTTCGAGGACCTCGAGACCCAGACCGACGTCATCGACCTGCTCGGCCGGGCCGAGGCCGGCGAGGGCGTGCGCATCTTCATCGGCTCGGAGAACAAGCTGTTCTCCCTCTCCGGCTCCTCCCTCGTGGCGGCGCCCTTCCGCGACGGCGGCCAGAAGATCGTCGGCGTGCTCGGCGTCATCGGCCCGACGCGGCTGAACTACGCGCGCATCGTGCCGATGGTCGACTACACGGCGAAGGTGCTCTCGCGGATGCTGGAGGGCGGCGGGAGGTAGTCGGTACAAAGGGAACGCGGCGAGTTGAACCCGCGCCCCCCTTTCCGCTATTGCTCGCGAGGCGGCGCGCCGGCGCGCGCGAAACGGATGACGCGATGAACAAGCTCGAGCGGCCGGGCGGCCAGGCCGAGGTCGAATACCTGGATTCCAGCTTCCGCGTGGTGAAGCCGGGCACCTTCGTGCGCTGCGGCGTGACCGGGGCGGCGATCCCGCTGGATCAGCTGCGCTACTGGAGCGTTCCGCGCCAGGAGGCCTACGCGAGCCCGCAGGCGGCCCTCGTGCGTCTGGGCTACGCCGCGGCGGACGAGCCGCCGGAAGCCTAGCCCTCGCGCCGCGCCGCCGCGGCGGCCGCGATCCGGGCCGCGACGAGGCTGCGCAGCCCGTCCGCGTCCTCGAACCGCGCCGTCACGGGCAGCGCCAACAGCTCGTCGAGGGCGGGCAGGCGGGCGGCGTCCTTCTCGGTCGTCACCGTGACGAGGCCGCGCGTCCGCGCATGGGCGAGGAGCGCCTCCGCCTCGCCGCGCCGGTAGACGTGGTGATCGGGCAGAGCCACGCGCTCGACCAGGCTCGCGCCGCAATCCTCCAGCGTCCGGAAGAACTTCTCCGGTCGGCCGATGCCGGCGAAGGCGAGGACGCGGGCGCCGTCGAGCCGCTCGACCAGCGCCGGGTCCGGCGCGAGCCGTGCCTGGAACACCGCCTTGCCGCGGGCCCTGCCCTCGTCCGCGAGCCGCGCGCCGGGCGCGCCGCGGCCCATCAGGACGAGCGCGTCGACATGCGGCCATTGCGCCGCGAGCGGCGCGCGCAGAGGCCCCGCGGGCAGGCACAGGCCGTTGCCGGCCCCCGTCTCCCCGTCGACGACGGCGAAGGCGAGATCCTTGGCGAGGGACGGGTTCTGCAGGCCGTCGTCCATGACGATCACGTCCGCGCCGGTCTCTTGCGCCAGTGCCGCGCCGGCGACGCGGTCGGGCGAGACGATCGTCGGCCCGGCGCGGGCGAGGAGCAGCGCCCCGTCGCCGACGTCGTGATGGTCGTGCACCGCCGGGTCGACGCGCAGCGGCCCGCGCGTCCGCCCGCCGTGGCCGCGGGTGAGGAAGACGGGAGCGAGCCCGATCTCCGCGAGCAGCGTGGCCAGGGCGAGGGCCGTGGGCGTCTTGCCGGCGCCGCCGGCGGTGAAGTTGCCCACGCAGATCACCGGCAGGGCGGCGCGGGTCCCCGGCCGCGCCATCCGCCGCGCGGCGACGGCGCCCGAGAGGGCGCCCACGGGCGCCAGCAGGCGGGCGGCGAGGTGCGGCGTCGCCGCCGTCCAGAAGGCCGGCGCACGCATCAGCCGGACGCGCCCCCGCGCAGATCGACGAGGAAGGGATCCATCGCCCGGATGGTCCGCTCGAGCGCCCCGCCCAACGCCTCGACGGCGGCGGTGCCGGCGCGCCCCATCGTGCGCATGCGCCCGGGGTCGGAGAGCAGCTCCGTCAGCGCCGCCGCGAGCGCGCGGGCGTCGTTCACCGGCAGCGCGCCGCGGGCGCGGTCGATCGCGGCGTAGACGTCCGTGAAGTTGTGGACGTGCGGCCCGTGCAGGATCGCCGCTCCGAGCTTGGCCGGCTCGATCGGGTTCTGCCCGCCGTGCGGCACGAGCGAGCCGCCCATGAAGACCACCGGCGCCAGGCGGTAGAACAGGCCGAGCTCGCCGATCGTGTCGGCGACATAGAGGTCCACGGCCCGGTCCGGCTGCATGCCCTCGGCCCGTCGCACCGCAACGAGGCCGGATTCCTGCGCCATCGCCGCGATGTCGGGTCCGCGGTTCGGGTGGCGCGGCGCGATGATGGTGAGCAGGCTCGGATAGCGCTTGGAGAGCGCCCGGTGCACGGCGATCGCCGCCTCCTCCTCCCCCGGGTGTGTCGAGGCCGCCATCCAGATCGGCCGTCCGGCGCCGAGCGCCTGCAGGCTCGCCACCGTGCGCGGATCGGCGGGCGGAGCGGGCGAATCGAACTTCAGGTTGCCCGCCACCGCCACCCGCGGCGCGCCGAGCCGGGCCAGGCGCTCGGCGTCGGCGGGGGTCTGCGCGAGGCAGAAGGCGAAGCGCGACAGGATCGCCTCCGCCGCCCGCGGCGCGCGCATCCAGCGCCGGAAGGAGCGCTCGGACAGACGGCCGTTGACGAGGACGAGGGGAACGCCGCGCCGGTCCAGCGCATGGACGAAGTTCGGCCACAGCTCCGATTCGGCGAACAGCGCGATGTCCGGCTGCCAATGGTCGAGGAAGCGCTTGACGTAGAGCGGCACGTCGAGGGGCACGAACTGGTGGATCGCGCCCGGCGGCAGGCGGCGCGCCACGAGCTGCGCCGAGGTGCGCGTGCCGGAGGTCACCAGCACCGAGACTCCGCGACGCGTCAGCCGCTCGACGAGCGGCAGGATGGCCAGCGTCTCGCCGATCGAGGCGCCGTGCAGCCAGGCGAGCGGGCCGTCGGGCCGAGCGCGCCCGGCATGGCCGCGTCGCTCGCCCATGCGCGTCGGGTCCTCCTTGCCCTTGCCGCGCCGCCACAGCAGCAGCCCCGCCGCGGCGGGCGTCAGCAGCGAGACGCCGAGGCGGTATCCCGTGAGCAGCGAAGAACCCCGCTTCATGCGCCGCCTCCGGAGGGGAGGGCGCGCAGGTCCGCGCCCGGATCGTGCGCGCCGATCCGGGCGTAGGCGCGGGCGTGGACGTCGTCGAGCCCCGCCTCGACCGCGCGGCGCGCGGTCTCGATCGCCTCGTGCCCCGCGTCGCGTGCCACCCGGATGGGCTCGCCGATCACGATCGCGCCGCGCCCGAAGGGCAGGGCGAGGGCCGCCCGGTCCCAGCTGTCGAAGACCTTGCGCCGGCTCGTCACCACCGCGACGGGGACGATCGGCCGCCCGGAGAGCCGCGCCAGCGTGACGATGCCCTCGCCCGCGCGCCGCGCGATCTTGGGGACGTCGGCGGTCATCACCACGCTCTCGCCCCCCTCGAGCGCCCGCACCATCGCGCGCAGCGCCTGGGCGCCGCCCTTCTCGCGCACGCGCCCGCGGCCCCGATCGCCGGATCCGCGGATGGGCCGCACGCCGAGGTGCTCGAGGGCGATGGCGTTGAGCTCGCCGTCGCCGGAGCGGGAGACGAGGCAGGCCGTCGGGTCCTGCGGGCGCCGGGCGAGGTGTACCAGGAAGTGCTGGCCGTGCCACATCGCCGCGATCACCGGCATCAGCGGCCCGACCCGCTCGTGCGCGTCCGTCGGCTCCATCGTGAACCGGTTCGTGCGGGCCACGAGCCCGAGATAGCGCGCGAAGGCGAAGCCGGCCGCGGCCCGGACACGGGGATGCCTGCCGATGCGCTTGAGGAGGGACATGCCCGTGGCTTTTCTCGGCCCGCCCGAACGTCAGCCGACCGGCGGCTCGAGCAGGCGATGCAGATGGACGATGAAGTAGCGCATGTGCGCGTTGTCGACGGTCGCCTGCGCCTTGGCCTTCCAGGCGGCGAACGCCGTCGCGTAGCTGGGGTAGATGCCGACGATGTCGAGCCCGGCGAGGTCGCGGAAGCGCACGTGCTCGGGATCGTCCAGCTCGCCCCCGAAGACGAGGTGGAGGAGCTGCGTGTCCCCGGTGGACGTGGTCTCGGCGGCGGTCGGTACGCCCTGCTTGATCTCGGTCATGCTGCTCTCGTCCCGGTCGGGAGCCCGGCTCCCGGTCAGAGGGTGCACGGCGCCTGCCACGGACGCGGGCTCAGCCCGCGGCGGCCGGCCGCCGCGCATCGGTTTCATCGCTCGTCATGGCCTCAACGAGGCGCGGATGCAAGGCGTGCGAGGCCGCGACGAGGACCCCGTGCACCGGCTCAGCCCGATTGTAGACCGGCACGACGCCGGCCGGGTCCGACAGCGTGCCTCCCGCCTCGGCGAGAACGAGATCGGCGGCAGCGAGATCCCAGTCGCGTGCATTGGCCGTGACGAGCGCGAGATCGTGCTCGCCCGCGGCGACGCGGGCAATGCGCAGGGCGAGCGAGGGGACCTTGGCGACGGCGCCGAACGCGCCGGTGCGGCGCGCCAGCGCGTCGACCATGGGCCTGGGTCCCGCGACGCGGGCGCCCTCCAGCACCTCCCGGGTGCCCGTCGCGATCCGCGCACCGTTGAGCCGCGCACCGGCACCGGCTTGCGCCTCGTAGAAGCCCTCGCGCGCCGGCGCGTGGACCACGCCCAGCACGGGCGCACCGTCGACGAGGAGCGCGATCGCCACCGACCAGTCTGGAATGCCGTTGAGGAAGGCACGGGTGCCGTCGATCGGGTCGACGATCCAGACCAGGCGGCTGGCGAGCCGCGCCGGATCGTCGCGGGTCTCCTCCGACAGCCAGCCCGCCTCCGGCAGGATCTGCGACAGCCGCACCTTCAGGAAGGCGTCGACGGAGACGTCGGCCTCCGTCACCGGCGAGCCGCCGGCCTTGTTCCAGACCCGCGCCGTCGTCGTCTCGCCGAGGCGGAAGTAGCCTCGCGCGATGTCGCCCGCCTCGCGGGCGGCCTCCTCCAGCGCGGAGGCGAGGTCGGCTCGTGTCTGAGCGGAAAGGGGCATCGAGATCTCGTCTGCGGCGGCCGCGACGGCACGCCCGCTCCGAGACGAAGGTAGGGTCGACCGGGGTCGGGTGCAAGCAGGCTCGCTTCGGGCGGCGGGCGGATCGCGGGCTTTTCCACAAACGCTGCAAGCATTCGTTCAGCATCGCCCGGATTGAGTGTCTTTTAAACGAAAAGCTCAAGACCCCGCACGCGAAGCATCCGCATGCACGGTGCACGGTTCCAGCGGCGATCATCCAAAAACAAGCCGCCGACCACCCAACGCTGACAGGGCGTCGAGCATGATGGCGGACAGAACGCAAGCGGCCGGAGCCGTCCCAGTGGACGGCTCCGGCATTCTCGAGACGGACGAGAGCGCCTGGGACACGCTCGGCCTGTGCGTGCCCCCGGGCCGCCTCGCCGGGCTGGCGATGCGCATCGCCGAGCGCGCCGAGGGGGAGGCCGCCGCACCCGACGGCGCGCCGGCCTTCGAGATCGCGGCGATCGCCCATACCGGCGAGATCGCCACGGTGCTCGGGCGCTTCGACGAGGAGGAGATCGTCGCGGTGTGGCGCCGGCTCGGCCAGCAGAGCGGCCTGCCCCTGATGCTGCAGAACCCCGACGGCAGCCTCGGCGCGCCCTATCCGCAGATCGGGCCGCTGGCGCTCGGCGAGGTCCGCCAGCGCCGCCGCCACGGGCTCCTCTCGGGCCGCCGGCCGCGGTTCCTCACCCGCCGCAAGACCGGCCGCCCGGCCGCGCGCCCGCTGGTGTTCCGCGAGCGCGAGATCGTCGCGGGGCGAACCTGAGCCGAGGTACGTCGCCGGCTCAGGCTGCGGCCTCACAGCCGGGCAGGACGGGCCAGTCCCGCGCGCGGGCGTGCGCCGCGAGCGCCGTGCCTTCACCGACCGCGATCCCCGATCCAACGGCCTCGAGCATCGGCAGGTCCGACATGTCGTCGCCGACCGCGACGCAAACGGCCGGGTCGACGCCCGTGCGCCGGAGAAAGAGGGCGATCGCGTCGGCCTTTCCGGCTCCGATCGTCTGGGGCACGCCGATCCCGCCGGTGAGGCGCCCGTCCGGCCCCACGAGCATCGTGGTGGCAAGGATATGCGCGACCCCGAGCCGAGCCGCGATCGGCTCGAGAATCGCCGCGAAGGAGCCCGAGACGAAGACCGGCGCCTTCCCGGATGTGCGCAGTTGATCGAGCAATCGGCAGCTTTCCGGCAGGAACAGTCGATCGGCGCCGGCGAGCCGCATCGCCGCCCAGTTCGTGCCCGCCGCCTCCAGCTCGTCGGGCCGTACCCCGGCGAAGTACTGGTAGTAGGCCCGGTTCAGATCCGTGCGCGGCACGCCCGCGCCGCGCATGCGCGCGAAGTCCGCCTCGAACCGGGCGAGCAGAGCCTCGTCGCCGCGCTGGACGCGCGACCAGTAGCGGAAGAAGTCGAACATGCTCTTGATGCGGATGAGCGTGTCGTCGACATCGAAGAAAGCCCAGCCCGGCGTGTCGCGCGTCGTCATCGTTCGGGTTCCTCGTCGTATCTGCGCCGCCTGCTGCGTGTTTGGAAGTCGGGCGCGCTGCCGACGACGCCGGCAGCGACCCAGCGGGCCGGCGAGACCTCGATGACGAAGCAGCGGATCTTGGCGAGCGGCACGCCCGTCACG
>JBNPEA010000031.1:0-6664 GCA_051117315.1 Salinarimonas sp.
AGGACCCGGGCGCTCACCGTCTCGCTGTCGACGAGAACGCCGTCGCAATCGAAGATGACCAATCCATCCGCCATGGCACACGGCCTCCCTGTTGGCGGCGGCCTGCGGCCGCGCCCTCGATTGACGGTTGCTCGATGTTCTCGCGCCGACGCAGGCGCGGACCGTCACGATGACGGCCTTCCCGCTCCGACGGCGCGCCTCTGCGGGCGACGAGAGCAGGCACGCGCCCGGGTCGTCACGCCCTGCATGGGCTGGTTGTGTACGTAATTTCTCTGACCTGACTTAACCTGTCAATCATTTTTTGGTGGTTAATTATCCCAGACTGTTGCATTTAGGCGGTTAGGGTGCAAAAATGCTTTTGAAATCATCGACCTAACGAGGCGTCACGGCATGACCGAGGGATCAGGGGTTGATACACGTTTCGATTCCGGAGCGCTGGTGCTGGACTTCGTGAACAGCACGACCGGGCGCAGCCGGGGCCCGAGCCGGTGGGAGGATTCGCTCACCGATGCGTTCGCCACGCTCACCTGGCTCCGGCGTCGGGAAGGCGTCGACGAGGGCCTGTTCCGCGCCCTGATGCGGATCGCCGCCTCCGACGAGGCCGCCTCGGACGAGTTCATGGACGACGTGCGCCGGCTGCGCGCGACGCTGGAGCGGATCTTCCGCGCAGCGATCGCCGGCGAGCGGCCCGAGGAGGCGGATCTGGCCGCGCTCGCGGACTACGCGCCGGGCGCGCAGGCGGGCACCTCGCGGCTGGTCTGGGGTCCGCAGGGCCTCACCCGCATGCAGGCGGAGCCGGCGGAGCTCGACCTCGGCCATGCCCTGCGTCCAGTCGTCGCCTCGGCGGAGGCGCTGCTGACGGCGGAGCACCTGGGACGGGTCAAGGTGTGCGGCTCCTCCAGCTGCCAATGGCTGTTCCTCGACACGTCGAAGAACAATTCCCGGCGCTGGTGCCGCATGGACGTGTGCGGCAACCGCGAGAAGGGGCGCCGTCGGCTCCAGCGCGAGCGCGCCGCCTGACACGAACGTTACGGCATCGGGCGCGGCCATCACGCGCAATTGCGCCGAGGCGGCTTGCGGCCACCTCGGATTCCCTCCTATCGTGCCACCAGCTTGGCCGGCGGCGGATCTGCGCCGCGGCATGCGCTCACGCGATCGGGTGGTCCGCGCGTCCGGACGGACGCGGGGAAACACCCGGCAAGGGGGGACGCCGCGCTTGACGAGGTGCCCGTATCCGGTCCGCCGTCACGTCCGCGTGCGCATGCGCCCCGCGGCACGCCGGCGCGTGCGCGTCCCCCAGCGTACGGTCGAGCCTAGTCCCAAGACGTACGAAATAAGGAGAGGAACGCAATGAAGCCGTCTCATCTCGTCTGCACCGTGGCCGCGCTCGCGCTCACGGCCGGCGCCGCCACCGCGCAGGACCGCTCGAACTGGCCGTCGAGCTTCACGATGGGCACCGCCTCGCAGGGCGGCACCTTCTTCGTCTACGGCTCGGGCGTCGCCAACCTGATCTCGGAGGAGCTCGGCGTGTCCGGCGCGGCCGAGGTCACCGGCGGCCCGATGCAGAACATGGCGCTCGTCCACACCGCCGAGGCGGCCTTCGGCCTGACCACGCTCGGCCCGGCGCGCGAGTCGATCGAGGGCCAGAACCCCATCGCCCCGGGCCTCGCGATGGACAACGTCTGCGCCATGTTCCCGATGTACGAGACGCCGTTCTCGATCACGGCGCTGTCGTCCTCCGGCATCGAGTCGATCTCGGAGATCCCGGACGGCGCGCGCATCGGCTTCGGCCCGGCGGGCTCGACGTCCGACACCTACTTCCCCGCGATGCTGGAGGAGCTCGGCGTGAACTTCGAGCGCCGCAACGGTGGCTGGGACGATCTCGGCGGCCAGCTCCAGGACGGGCTGCTCGACGTCACCGCCTTCGCGGCCGGCGTCCCGGTCCCGGCGGTGAGCCAGCTCGAGGTGCAGACGGACGTGAACATCATCGAGTTCACGGAGGAGGAGCAGGCGCGGATCGTCGACGCGTTCCCCGTCGCCGGCTTCGCGATCCCGGCCGACACCTACACCACGCTCGAGGAGCCGGCTCGCGCGGTATCGATGTGGAACTTCGCGATCGCCAATTGCGACCTGCCGGAGGACTTCGTGTACGCCGCCACCGAGGTCGTGATGTCGGACAACGAGCGGATGATGAACATCCATCGCTCCGCCGCGACGACCACGGTCGAGAACTGGGACAAGAACAACGTGCTTCCCTGGCACCCGGGTGCGGCGCGCTGGTTCAACGAGAACGGCGCGTCGATCTCCGACGACATGATCCACGGCGGCTGATCGCCCGCCATCGGGACGACGACGCGCCGCGGCGCCCCACGCGGGCGGCGCGGCGAACCCGCCCGCGCCACCGGCGCGGGCGCTTTGCGAACGAGATGGACGCGGTCGCGGGGCGAGGCCCCGGCGCCGGATCGGGGACGCGCCATGGCTGACAAGACGAAGGCCGACGAGACGCTGGTGCTGGCGGAGGGCGTCGACGAGGAGCCGATCGAGAGCAATCGCCGGCTCTTCGGCCCACGGCTCTACCTCGTGGTCGCCGCGCTCGCGGCGATCTACGCGGGGTTCCACCTGGCGGCACTGAACGGTCTGTCGATCGCGCGCTGGACCGGGATCTCCATACCCTTCCTGCCGCGGCTGCCGATGGAGACCTGGAACTTCCGCATCGTCCACGTCGCAGGGGCGCTCGGCCTGGGATTCGTCCTGTTCGCCGGGACCGCTTTCGCGGGTGACGGGCGGCGGGAGACGCGGGCGCTCGACGCGATCGGCTTGGTCCTCATGATCCCGGCCGTGTTCGCATTGGGCGTCGCCCTGTGGTTCGCGACGCTGATCTCCGGCGGCGTGATGTGGAACGGGCTCGACGCGACGATCAGGTTCCGCGAGATCTGGCTCTTCGGCACACCGCTCCTCGTCGCGACGGTGGGAGCCATCGTGCTCTCGTGGTTCCATGCGCGCGATCGTGCGCGGGTCACCGTGCTTGACCTCGTGCTCGCCGTTTGCGGCTTCGCGGTCGCCGCCTACCTGATCACGATCTACGGCACGCTGATGCGCAACTCGACCGGGACGCCCTTCGCGCCGATCGGGATGTCGCTCGCCGCCGTCGCCGGCACGCTGCTCATCCTGGAGCTGACGCGGCGCGTCGCGGGCATGGCGCTCGTCGTGATCGCCTTCGTCTTCCTCGCCTACGTCTTCATCGCGCCTTGGCTGCCGGGCTTCCTCGAGGCGCCGCGGGTGACGTGGCAGCGCTTCTTCAGCCAGATCTACACCGATGTCGGCATCCTCGGGCCGACGACGGCGGTGTCCTCGACCTACATCATCCTGTTCATCATCTTCGCGGCCTTCCTGCAGGCCTCGAAGGTGGGCGACTACTTCGTCAACTTCGCCTTTGCGCTCGCGGGCCGCTCCCGCGGCGGGCCGGCCAAGGTCGCGGTCTTCGCATCCGGCCTGATGGGCATGATCAACGGCACGTCGGCGGGCAACGTCGTCGCGACGGGCTCGCTGACGATCCCCCTGATGAAGAAGGTCGGCTACCACAAGAAGACCGCCGGCGCGATCGAGGCGGCGGCCTCCACCGGCGGGCAGATCATGCCGCCGATCATGGGTGCCGGCGCCTTCATCATGGCGGAGGTGACGGGCATCCCCTACACCGAGATCGCCTTCGCGGCGATCATCCCCGCGGTGCTCTACTTCGCCTCGATCTACTTCATGGTGGACTTCGAGGCGGCGAAGCTCGGCATGCGCGGCATGCGCGACGACGAGCTGCCCAAGCTCCGCGCCATGATGAAGCGGGTGTTCCTCTTCATCCCGATCGTGATCCTGATCGCGGCCTTGTTCATGGGCTACTCGGTCATCCGCGCGGGCACGCTCGCGACCGCCGCCGCGGCGATGGTGAGCTGGCTCACGCCCTACCGGATGGGCATCCGCTCGGTCGTCAAGGCGCTCGAGCTCGCGGGCATCATGTCGATCCAGATCATCGTCGTGTGCGCGTGCGCGGGCATCATCGTCGGCGTGATCTCGCTCACGGGCGTGGGCGCGCGGTTCTCGCAACTTCTGCTCGGCCTCGCCGAGGCCTCCCAGCTCCTCGCCATGGTCTTCGCGATGCTGATCGCGATCCTGCTGGGCATGGGCATGCCGACGACGGCCGCCTACGCCGTCGCGGCGTCCGTCGTCGCGCCGGGCCTCGTCAACCTCGGCGTCCCGCTGCTGACCGCGCACTTCTTCGTGTTCTACTTCGCCGTGGTCTCGGCGATCACGCCGCCGGTGGCGCTCGCCTCCTACGCGGCGGCGGGCATCTCCGGCGCGAACGCGATGGAGACCTCGGTCGCCTCGTTCAAGATCGGCATTGCCGCCTTCATCGTGCCGTTCATGTTCTTCTACAACAGTGCGCTCCTGATGGACGGCGCCACGCTCGAGATCGTGCGCGCGCTGGCGACGGCGCTGGTGGGCGTGTTCCTGCTCTCCGCGGCGGTGCAGGGCTGGTTCCTGGGCGGGCGCCCGCCCTGGTACATGCGCGTTCTGCTCGTGGGCGCCGCCCTGTTCATGATCGAGGGCGGCCTCGTCACCGATGCGATCGGGATCGGGCTCGCGGCGGCGATCTTCGCCATCCAGAAGATCGTCCGCCCCCGCGCCGACGCGCCGGCGACGATCCCGGTGCGCGGGGCGGATTGAGGCGGGCGGCTCAGGCCGCCGCGGCGAGCGGCGCCTCGGCGCCCTCGCCCGCCCCGCCGCCCTCGGTGACGGCGCGCACGAAGTCCTCCACCGCGCGATCGAGCGCATCCGCCTGCCCGGCGAGGTCGGTCGCGGAGGCGAGCACGCGGCCAGCGGCGGAGGCGGAGGTCGCGGCCGCGGCGTCGACGCCGGCGATCGCCGCCGACACCTCGGACGCGCCGGAGGACGCCTCCTGCACGTTGCGCGCTATCTCGCGGGTGGTCGAGCCCTGCTCTTCCACCGCGGCGGCGATGGCGTCGGCGGTGCGGCTGAGCGCCTCGATGCGCTCGGACACCTCCGTCATCGCCGCGGAGGAGGCGCTCGTCACGCCCTGCATGGCGGCGACCTTGTCGCCGATCTCGACGGTCGCCTTCGACGTCTGGTCGGCGAGGTTCTTCACCTCCGCCGCGACCACCGCGAAGCCGCGGCCGGCCTCGCCGGCGCGGGCCGCCTCGATCGTGGCGTTGAGCGCGAGCAGGTTGGTCTGCTCGGCGATGGCCTGGATCATCGAGACGATGGCGCCGATGCGCTCGGCCGTCTCGGCCATCTCGCGCACGCGCCCCGCGGTGCCCTGCGCGGTGCGCGAGGCCTCGCCCGCCATCTCGGTCGAGCCCTGGACCTGGCGGCCGATCTCGCCGGTCGAGGCGGCGAGCTCCTCCACCGCGGCAGCGACGGCCTGGACGTTCATCGCCGTCTGCTCGGAGGCGGCGGCCACGGCGCCCGCCTGGCCGGAGGCCTCCCCCGCCGTGGCGGTGAGGCCGCGGGCCGCCTCCTCCATCTCCCGCGCGGCGGAGGCGACCCGCACGACGATGGCGCCGACCGCCGAGCGGAAGCCGGCGGCGAGCTCCGCCGTCGCCGCCGCGCGCGCTGCCGCCGCCTCGCGCTCGCGCGCCGCCTCGGCCGCGCGCTCCGCCTCGGCGCGGGTGCGGGCGTTGGCCTCGATCTCGGCCACCGCCTCGGCCAGCGCGCCGATCTCGTCGCGCCGCCCGCGGCCGTAGATCGCGACGTCCGTGTCGCCCGCGGCGATGCGCCCGAGCGAGCGGGAGAAGGCGAGGATGGCGCGCGAGATCGACAGGCCGAGCCAGAGCGCCAGCGCCGCCCCCACCAAGGTGAAGGCCACCCCGATGGCGAGGGTGAGGGACGTCGTGCGCGCCACGGTCTCGTCCATCTCGGCATCGAGGGTGCGCTGGCGCGCCGCCGTGACGGCAGCCACCGCCTCGAGCGCGCCGGTGATGTCCTGGGCGCGGCGCTCGAGCTCGGAGGCGATCGTGCCGCGCAGCGGGGCGATGGAGGCGAGCCGGTCGGCATCCTCCGAGATCGTCGCGAACGCATCGGGGAGCGCCGCCGCCCGATCGCGCGCCGCGTCGTCGCCGAGAGGGCCGCCGTCGAGAAGGGCGTCGAGCCGGCCAAGGCGCTCGATCGCCACGCCGATCTCCTCGCGGACACGCTGCGCGTCCGCCTCGTCGAGGCCGTCGGCGAGGCGCTGCACGTAGATGCGGGTGAGGAGCAGGCTCTCCTGCACCGCCGACGCGGCGAGGGCCGCCTCCATCCGCCGTGCGGACTCCGCCGCGGCGATCGTCTCGGACAGCGCGAGGCGCGCGCCGCGGCCGGCCTCAAAGATGCGCGCGGCAACGGCATCGACCTCGGCGGCGATGTCGTCGTAGGAGGCGAAGCTGCGCTCGAGAGCGTCGAGCCCCGCGAGCGCCGCCTCCAGCGGCTCGGCCGCCTCGGCATCCTCGCCGAAGCGCGCCGAGAGCGCCGCGGCGACCGCGGCGAGCCGGGCCACTGCCGCGCTCGCGGCCTCGGCGTTGGCCGCGCTCGGGTCGCGCCGGGAGCGCCCGAAGGCGAGGCGCTTCCGGAGCCCGTCGCCCCCGGACGCGAGGAGGGCGGCGTTGGCGGCCGCGGCGGC
>JBNPEA010000019.1:0-6655 GCA_051117315.1 Salinarimonas sp.
AGTCCGTCGCACACGGGTCCGGCGAGATCCGCCGCACCCGCCACCCCGCCATCGTCGCGGGGATCGCCAACCAGGCGATCGATCGCCGCACCTTCCTGCGCCGCTCCGGCCTCGTCGCCGGCGGCCTCGCCGCCGCGGGCACGCTGTCGCTCGGCGCCGTGCGCAAGGCCGAGGCCGGCCCGATGGTCGAGGGTGTCGCGGTCGAGACCCGGAAGAACATCTGCACCCACTGCTCGGTGGGCTGCACGGTGATCGCGGAAGTCCAGAACGGCGTCTGGGTCGGCCAGGAGCCGGCCTGGGAGAGCCCGATCAACCGCGGCACGCACTGCGCCAAGGGCGCGTCCGTGCGCGAGCTGGTCCACGGAGACCGGCGCCTGAAGTACCCGATGAAGCTGGTCGGAGGGCAGTGGACCCGCGTTTCCTGGGAGGAGGCGCTGACCGAGATCGGCGAGAAGCTCGGCACGATCCGCGAGCAGTCCGGCGCGGACTCGGTGTTCTGGCTCGGCTCGGCCAAGTTCTCCAACGAGGGCGCCTACCTCTACCGCAAGCTCGCCGCCTTCTGGGGCACGAACTCGGTCGACCACCAGGCGCGCATCTGCCACTCGACCACGGTGGCCGGCGTCGCCAACACCTGGGGTTACGGCGCCCAGACCAACTCCTACAACGACATCCGCAATTCCAAGACCATGATCATCATGGGCGGGAATCCGGCGGAGGCGCACCCGGTCTCGCTCCAGCACGTGCTCTCGGGCAAGGAGCTGAACCGCGCCAACATGATCGTCATCGATCCGCGCTTCACCCGCACCGCCGCCCATGCCACCGAGTACGTGCGCATCCGTCCCGGCACCGACATCCCGGTGATCTGGGGCATGATGTGGCACATCTTCGAGAACGGCTGGGAGGACGCGGACTTCATCGCGAGCCGCGTCTACGGCATGGACGAGGTCCGCAAGGAAGTCGCGAAGTGGACGCCCGAGGAGGTCGAGCGCGTCTCGGGCGTGCCCGGCGAGCAGCTCAAGCGCGTCGCCGAGATGTTCGCGACGCAGAAGCCCTCCACCCTGATCTGGTGCATGGGCGCGACGCAGAAGACGGTGGGCACCGCCAACGTGCGCGCCTACTGCAACCTGCTGCTCGCCACCGGCAACGTCGGCTCCACGGGCACCGGCGCCAACATCTTCCGCGGCCATTGCAACGTGCAGGGCGCCACGGACCTGGGCCTCGACGTCACCTCGCTGCCGCTCTACTACGGCCTGGGCGAGGGCGGCTGGAAGCACTGGGCGCGGGTCTGGGAGGTCGAGTACGACTGGCTGCAGGCGCGCTTCGACGAGGTCCCGGCCAAGGCCGGCCGCGACGCGCGCGACCGCAAGGCCAACATGGAGACCCCCGGCATCACCACGACGCGGTGGTTCGAGGCGGTCACCCTGCCGGCGGACGACGTCGACCAGCGCGACAACGTCAAGGCGATGATGGTGTTCGGTCACGGCGGCAACACCGTCACCCGCATGCCCGAGGTGGCCGTGGGGCTCGAGCGCCTCGATCTCCTCGTCGTCGCCGACCCGCACCCGACCACGTTCGCGGTGCTGGGTGAGCGCAGGGAGAACACCTACCTGCTGCCGATCTGCACCCAGTTTGAGTGCGACGGCTCGCGCACGGCCTCCAACCGCTCGATCCAGTGGGGCGAGAAGGTGGTCGAGCCGATCTTCGAGTCGGCGAACGACTACTGGGTGATCTACGAGCTCGCGAAGAAGCTCGGCTTCGCCGACGAGATGTTCAAGAACATCGAGATGGTGGAGGGCAAGTTCGGCCCCGAGCCGCAGCCGGAATCGGTGCTGCGCGAGATCAATCGCGGCGGCTGGTCGACGGGCTATTGCGGCCAATCGCCCGAGCGCCTGAAGGACCACATGGCGAACCAGGGCGCGTTCGACCTCGTCACGCTGCGCGCCCCGGCTGACACCGCGAACGTCGGCGGCGATTACTACGGCCTGCCGTGGCCGTGCTGGGGAACGCCGGAGATCCGCCACCCCGGCACGCACATCCTCTACAACACGAACCTGCACGTGAAGGACGGCGGCGGCACCTTCCGCGCCCGCTTCGGCGTGGAGCGCGAGGGCGTGACGCTGCTCTCCGAGGGCTCCTACTCGGTCGGCTCGGAGCTGACGGACGGCTACCCCCAGTTCACCTACGGCGTCTTCAAGACGCTGGGCTGGGACGCCGACCTGACGCCGGCCGAGCGCGCCCGGATCGAGGCCCAGGGCGGTGCGGACGCCGACGCGGTGTCCTGGTCGCTCGACCTCTCTGGCGGCATCCAGCGCGTGTGCATGGAGCGGGGCGTGATCCCCTTCGGCAACGGCAAGGCCCGTGCCATGGCCTGGAACCTGCCCGATCCGGTCCCGGTCCATCGCGAGCCGATCTACTCGCCGCGCACGGAGCTCGTGGCCCAGTACCCGACCCGCGACGACTTCCGCCAGCAGCGCATGCCGAACATCGGCCACACGGTGCAGATGGCGGCGGTCGAGCGGAACGTCGCGCGCGACTTCCCGATCATCCTCACCTCCGGGCGCCTGGTCGAGTACGAGGGCGGCGGCGAGGAGACCCGCTCCAACAAGTGGCTCGCCGAGCTGCAGCAGGACATGTTCGTCGAGATCAACCCGGCGGACGCCTCCGCGCGCGGCATCGGGGAGGGGCAATGGGTCTGGGTCACCGGCCCGGAAGGCGGCGCGAAGACCCGGGTGAAGGCGCTCGTGACAGAGCGCGTCGGCCGCGGCGTGGCCTTCATGCCGTTCCACTTCGCCGGCTGGTTCCAGGGCGAGGACCAGCGCGCGAGATACCCGCAGGGCACGGACCCGATCGTGCTCGGCGAATCCGTGAACACGGTGACCACCTACGGCTACGACCCCGTGACCGGCATGCAGGAGACCAAGGTCACCCTGTGCCAGATCGCGGCCGCGTGAACGAGGGATAGCGACAATGGCTCGGATGAAGTTCCTCTGCGACGCGGACCGCTGCATCGAGTGCAACGCCTGCGTCACCGCCTGCAAGAACGAGCACGAGGTGCCGTGGGGCATCAACCGCCGGCGCGTCGTCACCATCAACGACGGCACGCCCGGCGAGCGCTCGATCTCGATGGCCTGCATGCACTGCACGGACGCGCCCTGCGCGGCCGTGTGCCCGGTCGACTGCTTCTACACGACGGTCGACGCCGTGGTGCTGCACTCGAAGGACCTGTGCATCGGCTGCGGCTACTGCTTCTACGCCTGCCCGTTCGGCGCGCCGCAATATCCGCGCGTCGGCAACTTCGGCTCGCGTGGCAAGATGGACAAGTGCACCTACTGCGCGGGCGGCCCCGAGGCGGACATCACGATGGCGGAGTACGAGAAGTACGGCGCCAACCGTCTCGCCGAGGGCAAGCTGCCGATCTGCGCGGAAATGTGCTCGACCAAGGCGCTGCTCGCCGGTGACGGCGAGATCATCGCCGAGATCTACCGCGAGCGCGTGGTCACCCGCGGCTACGGCACGGGCGCCTGGGGCTGGCAGACGGCCTACCAGGAAACCGTCGCGATCTGAGGCGCGGCCCGTGCGGCGGCGGGGTTCGCCCCGCCGCCCCGGCCGCCTCGTGTCCAAAGGTAAGGGAAGGATGATCCCCATGCTCCGCGCGAGCCTCACCTCCTTCGCGAAAGGCGCCCGCACCGCGCTCGCCGCATTCGCTCTCCTGGGCCTCGCCGTCGCCCTCGTCCCGAGCGGCGCCCAGGCGCAGACCGTGAACCCCACCGCCGAGGCCGTCACGGAGGAGCAGCTCCTCCGGGCCCTCCAGCCCGGCGGCGAGATCGCCGGCCGCGTCTCGATCCCGGACCAGGCGTCGACGGGCCTGATCAAGCCCGGCGGCCAGGATTGGCGCGCCTTCCACCAGGGCACGATGCTCTGGATCACGGCGATCACGCTCCTGGGCATGCTCGCCGTCGTCGTCGCGTTCTACGCCGTGCGCGGCAAGATCAAGATCGACAGCGGGCTCTCGGGGATGAAGATCCTGCGCTTCAACTCCTTCGAGCGCTTCGTGCACTGGCTCACCGCCGGCTCGTTCCTGATCCTGGCGCTGACGGGGCTCAACCTCGTCTTCGGGAGGCACGTGCTGATCCCGCTGTTCGGGCCGGAGACCTTCGCCGCGGCGACGCAGTGGGGCAAGTACGCGCACAATTATCTCGCCTGGCCCTTCATGGCCGGCCTCGTCTTCATGCTCGTGGTCTGGATCAAGGACAACATCCCCGACCGCACGGACGTCGCCTGGCTCAAGGCGGGCGGCGGCCTGCTGAAGAAGGGCGTCCATCCGGAGGCGAAGAAGTTCAACGCCGGCCAGAAGGGCATCTTCTGGTCCGTCATCATCGGTGGTGCGGCGCTCTCCGTCACCGGCGTGTTCCTGCTCTTCCCGTGGCTCGCCGGCGGCTATGCCGACTGGCAGCTCGTGCAGATCATCCACGGCATCGTCGCCGCGGTGCTCGTCGCCATCATGGTCGGCCACATCTACATCGGCTCGGTCGGCATGCAGGGCGCCTTCGACGCCATGGGCTCGGGCGAGGTCGACTACAATTGGGCGCGCGAGCACCATTCGATCTGGGCCGAGGAGGCGCGGCGCAAGCAGGACGGCGCACCCACCGGCACGCCCGGCGGCGCACGGCCGGCTCCGCAGCCCGCTGAGTGACGCGAGACGCGGGTCGCGCGCGCCCCGCGCGATCCGCGGCAGGATCCACGAGGCAAGCCGACGACGGCCCGGCGCGAGGGATCGCGCCGGGCCGTTGTGCATCAGGGCTCGAACGGCGTCCCCGCCCCGGTCCCGGGAACGCCGAGCCAGCGCGCAAGGGCGGCGCCCATGTCGGCGAAGGTCTCCCGCCGCCCGAGGTCGCGCGGCGCGATCCCCGGCCCGAGGGCGAGCACCGGCACGTGCTCGCGGGTGTGGTCGGAGCCGCTCCAGGTCGGGTCGTTGCCGTGGTCGGCGGTGATCAGGACGAGGTCGCCGGGGCGCAGCGCCGCCTCGATCTCGGGCACGCGCGCGTCGAAGGCCTCGAGGCAGGCGGCATAGCCGGGCACGTCGCGGCGGTGGCCGAACTCCTGGTCGAAGTCGACGAGGTTGGCGAAGACGAGCCCGCCCTCGGGCAGCCGTGCGAGGGCGGCGAGCGCCGCATCGAGGTTCGCCGCGTTGCCGTGGCCCTTCACCTCCTCGCCGGTGGCGCGATGGGCGAAGATGTCGCCGATCTTGCCCACCGAGACCACGGCCCGCCCCTCCCGTGCCAGCACGTCGAGGAGCGTGTCCGACGGCGGCGGCAGCGCATAGTCCTTGCGGTTGCCGGTGCGGGTCCAGCCGGCTTGCGGCGACCCGACGAAGGGGCGAGCGATGACCCGGCCGACCTTGTAGGGCGTGGACAGCTCCCGGGCGATCTCGCAGACGGCGTAGAGCCGCTCGAGGCCGAAATGCTCCTCGTGCGCGGCGATCTGGACGACGGAATCCGCCGATGTGTAGCAGATCGGCTTGCCGGTCCGGATGTGCTCGGCACCGCATTCCTCGATGATCGCCATGCCGTTGGCGTGCTTGTTCCCGAGGATGCCGGGCAGGCCCGCGCGCGCAATCAGGCCTTCGGTGAGCGCCTCCGGGAAGGTCGGCTGCGTCGTCGGGAAGGTGCCCCAGGCGAAGGGCACCGGGCAGCCCATGATCTCGTAGTGTCCCGACGGCGTGTCCTTGCCCGCCGAGGTCTCGACCGCGTAGCCGTGCGCGCCCGCGGGCCCGCCGGGGGGAGCGGCGAGGTCGGGCAGCGCCTCGGCGCGGCCGGTCGAGGCGGCGTGCGCGAGGCCGATGCCGAGCCGGGCGAGATGCGGGATCGCGAGCGGCCCGGCCCGCAGGCCCGCCTTGTCCCCGCGCCCGGCTCGGCAGGCCTCGACGATGTGGCCGAGCGTGTCGGAGCCGGCGTCCGAGGGCGTATCGCCGTAGGCGTGCGCATCCTCGGCGCCGCCGATGCCGACGGAATCGAGGACGATGACGAGCGCGCGGGGCATCTTTCGTGCTTCCTTCTTCTTCGAAAGGCTCGCCTTCGGAGCGGACGATGTCATCCGCGGGGCGCGCCTGCCCTCCCCCATCCGGGAGAGGAGCGTCTCACTCGCGCACGACGTCCGGCCGCGCCTCCAGCGCGAAGGCGGCGGCGAAGAGGGCGCGGGTGTAGTCGGTCTCCGGCGCCTCGAAGATGCGCTCCGCCGGCCCCTCCTCCACCACGATCCCGTTCTGCATGACCAGAACGTGGTTGGCGAGCGCGCGCACGACCTTCAGGTCGTGCGAGATGAACATGTAGGCGAGCTTGCGCTTCTTCTGCAGGTCACGGAGCAGGTCGACGATCTGAGACTGCACCGACATGTCGAGCGCCGAGGTCGGCTCGTCGAGCACCACGAAACGCGGCTCGAGCGCCATGGCGCGGGCGATGGCGATGCGCTGGCGCTGCCCGCCGGAGAATTCGTGCGGGTAGCGGTCCATCGCCTGCGGGTCGAGGCCGACGTCGGGCCGAGAACGGGCGACTATCTCGCGGCGCTCCGCGCGGCCGAGCTTGGCGTTCATCCCCAGGAGCCCCACCCCGACGCGCGGCGCCACCCAGGGGCGGGGCGAGAGCAGGCGTGTAGGGGC
>JBNPEA010000085.1:0-30489 GCA_051117315.1 Salinarimonas sp.
AGGCCGTGGAGTCGTAGGAGGTGAAGGCGTTCTCCTGCCCGCCGAGCTCGGAGACCACCTTGGAGAAGGCGCCGGCCGGATTCTTCTCGGTGCCCTTGAACATCAGGTGCTCGAGGAAGTGGGCGATGCCGGAGACGCCGATCGGGTCGTCGGCGGAGCCGTTGCGGTACCAGACCATGTGCGTCGCCACCGGCACCCGCCCGTCCGGCACGACGACGACGTCCATGCCGTTGTCGAGCGTGTAGGAATGAACCTGCGGGCCCTCCGCCGAGAAGTCGGGCCGGGCGCCGCCCCCCGGGGCGTGGATCAGGGTCTGCGCGGTGGCGATGCGGGGCATGGGCGTCCTCGTGAGGGCGATGAGGCGGGATTTCCGCGGATGCGGCTTTCGGAAGGGGGCTTCCGCGACGGTCGGCTCCGCGAATATAGGCGCGCGGCGCGCCCGCGAGAAGGCGGCGCGGCGCGAGGAAGCAGGCCTCGTGCGCGCGATCACGCTCAGGGGAGCCGCAGGCACTCGCGCTTGATCGGCGGCAGGGGGCCGCCTACGTTCCGCGCAGACGGTACACGACCCGAGGCGGGCGAGCCGCTTCATCGACCGAGAAAGGGACCGCAGATGGCGACCATGAAGGTGACCGACCAGAGCTTCGAGACGGACGTGCTGAAGTCCGGCGAGCCGGTGGTCGTGGATTTCTGGGCCGAGTGGTGCGGCCCGTGCCGCATGATCGGCCCGGCGCTCGAGGAGATCGCCGGCGACATGGCCGGCAAGGTCAAGATCGCCAAGATCAATGTCGACGAGAACCCGGGAATCGCGGGCCAGCTCGGCATCCGCTCGATCCCGACGCTGATGATCTTCAAGGGCGGCGAGCTCGCCTCCCAGAAGGTGGGCGCGGCGCCCAAGGGCGACCTGCAGCGCTGGATCGAGGCGAACGTCTGATCCCTCGGGCGCTTGACGGGCCTCTCGCCCCTCGCGCATGACTGAACGCGGCCCGCCGCCCGGCGGGCCGCGCCCGAGAGAGCCTGCGCGATGCTCAAGACCCGCCTGATCCCCTGCCTCGACGTGAAGGACGGCCGTGTCGTCAAGGGCGTGCAGTTCGTCGACCTGCGCGACGCGGGCGATCCCGTCGAATGCGCCGTGGCTTACGACCGGGCCGGCGCCGACGAGCTGTGCTTCCTCGACATCACCGCGAGCCACGAGGACCGCGGCATCCTGCTCGACGTCGTCACCCGCACGGCGGAGGCCTGCTTCATGCCGCTCACGGTGGGCGGGGGGGTGCGCACGGTCGACGACATCCGCGCGCTGCTGCTGGCGGGCGCCGACAAGGTCTCGATCAACACCGCCGCCGTGGCCGACCGGGACTTCGTGCGCCGCGCCGCCGAGAAGTTCGGGGCGCAGTGCATCGTCGTGGCGATCGACGCCAAGCGGGTGTCGGACGACGGCGAGCCGCCGCGGTGGGAGATCTTCACCCACGGCGGCCGCAAGGCGACCGGCCTCGACGCCGTGGCCTACGCGCAGGAAGTCGTGACGCTCGGCGCCGGCGAGCTGCTCGTCACCTCGATGGACAAGGACGGCACCAAGTCCGGCTACGACGTCGCGCTGATGCGCGCCATCGCCGATGCCGTCTCCGTCCCGGTGATCGCGTCCGGCGGCGTCGGCACGCTCGACCACCTCGTCGCCGGCGTGCGCGACGGCCATGCGAGCGCGGTGCTCGCCGCCTCGATCTTCCATTTCGGCGAGCACACGATCGGCGAGGCCAAGCGCGCCATGGCGGACGCGGGCGTGCCCGTGCGGCTTGACGCATGAGGCGCGTCCTGCGGAGGCTGTCGCGATGAGCGGCTTCACCTTGAGCGACCTGGAGCGCACCCTCGCCACGCGGGCGCAGGCCTCGCCGGAGGAGAGCTACACGGCGCGTCTCGCCGCCGATCCGCAGCGCGCGGCCAAGAAGTTCGGGGAGGAGGCGGTGGAGGCCGTCATCGCCGGAGCGACCGGCGATGACGCGGCGCTCGTGTCCGAGAGCGCCGACGTGCTCTATCACCTGCTCGCGCTGCTCCTCGCCCGTCGCGTCCCGCTCGAGGCGGTCATGGCGGAGCTCGAGGCACGGACCGGGCGCTCCGGGCTCGTCGAGAAGGCGGCGCGGACGCGCGAGGGCGTACGCGCGGAAGACGGCGTCGCATATCCCGATTCGGACGAGGGAGGCCGCCCGTGACGCCGACCGATCCCGCCCAGCGCCAGACCCTGGCGGAGGCCGCCCGCGAGGGGACGATCTCGCCCTATCGCCGGTTCTCCCGGGCCGAATGGGCGCATCTGCGCGCCGACACGCCGCTGACCCTCACCGCGGAGGAGGTCGACCGGCTGCAGTCGCTCAACGACCCGATCTCGCTCGACGAGGTCATCGCCATCTATCTGCCGCTCTCGCGGCTGCTCTCGCTCTACGTCGCGGCGACGCAGGGCCTGTTCAAGGCGACGCAACGCTTCCTGCTCGCCGAGAACGAGGTGAAGTCGCCCTACATCATCGGCGTCGCGGGCTCGGTGGCGGTGGGCAAGTCGACGACGGCGCGCGTTCTCGAGGCCCTGCTGGCGCGCTGGCCGAACACGCCGAAGGTCACGCTCGTCACGACCGACGGCTTCCTCCTGCCCAATGCCGAATTGAACCGCCTGGGGCTGATGGAGCGCAAGGGCTTTCCGGAGAGCTACGACACGGCGGCGCTCTTGCGCTTCCTCAACGCCATCAAGTCCGGCGAGAGCACCGTGCGCGCGCCGCTCTACTCGCACCTCGTCTACGACGTGGTGCCCGGCGAGGAGGTGGTGATCGAGCGGCCGGACATCCTCATCGTCGAGGGGCTGAACGTGCTGCAGCCCGCACGCCTGCCCAAGGACGGCACGGCGATCCCGTTCGTCTCGGACTTCTTCGACTTCTCGATCTATCTCGACGCGGACGAGGCGGACCTGCACCGCTGGTACGTCAACCGCTTCCTGCGCCTGCGCCACACGGCCTTCCGCGACCCGCGCTCGTTCTTCCGCCGCTACGCGGAGCTCGACGAGGCCAAGGCGATGGAGATCGCCGACGGGCTCTGGAACCGGATCAACCTGCCCAACCTGCGCGAGAACATCGTGCCCACGCGCCAACGCGCCAGCCTGATCCTCAAGAAGGGCGCGAGCCACCGCATCGAGGAGGTGCAGCTGCGGCGGTTGTGACGCGGGTCGCGATACCGCCCCTCGGGGCGGTCGACGGCCGAAGGCCGTCGGCTGGGGGCTGAACGCGGTGGGGGCGAAGCGCCGCTCGGCCGCTCGCCCCCAACCGGGCCGCTACCGCGGCCCACCTCCCCTGCGGGGAGGTTTCGCCTCAGGCGCTGGCGCTGGTCTTCTCGTCGCGCTCGGAGTGGATCAAGAGCGGGCCGGACTTGCCATCGACGGTCTCGGGGCTGATCACCACCTGCTCCACCGATTCCATGCCCGGCAGGTCGTACATCGTGTCGAGCAGGATCGCCTCCAGGATGGAGCGCAGGCCGCGAGCGCCGGTCTTGCGCTCGATCGCCTTGCGCGCGACCAGCTTGAGCGCCTCGTCCTGGAAGGTCAGCGCCACGTTCTCCATGTCGAAGAGGCGGGCGTACTGCTTCACCAACGCGTTCTTCGGCTCGCGCAGGATCTGCACGAGGGCCTCCTCGTCCAGGTCCTCGAGCGTAGCGAGCACCGGCAGGCGGCCGACGAATTCGGGGATGAGGCCGAACTTGAGCAGATCCTCGGGCTCGACCTCGCGGAACACCTCGCCGGTGCGCCGGTCGTCGGGCGCGGAGACCGTGGCGCCGAAGCCGATCGACGAGCCCTTGCCGCGCTGGGAGATGATCTTCTCCAGGCCCGCGAAGGCGCCGCCGCAGATGAACAGGATGTTCGTCGTGTCGACCTGCAGGAATTCCTGCTGGGGATGCTTGCGCCCGCCCTGCGGCGGCACGGAGGCGACCGTGCCCTCCATGATCTTCAGGAGCGCCTGCTGCACGCCCTCGCCCGACACGTCCCGCGTGATCGAGGGGTTGTCGGACTTGCGCGAGATCTTGTCGATCTCGTCGATGTAGACGATGCCGCGCTGCGCCCGCTCGACGTTGTAGTCCGACGCCTGCAGGAGCTTCAGGATGATGTTCTCGACGTCCTCGCCGACGTAGCCGGCCTCGGTCAGCGTGGTCGCGTCCGCCATCGTGAAGGGCACGTCGAGGATGCGTGCGAGCGTCTGCGCCAGCAGCGTCTTGCCCGAGCCCGTGGGGCCGATGAGCAGGATGTTCGACTTGTTCAGCTCCACGTCCGAGTGCTTCGACGCGTGGGCGAGGCGCTTGTAGTGGTTGTGGACCGCGACGGAGAGGACCTTCTTGGCGTGGTTCTGCCCGATAACGTAATCGTCGAGGACGGCGCGAATCTCCTTGGGCGTCGGCACGCCGTCGCGGGACTTCACCAGCGAGGTCTTCGACTCCTCGCGGATGATGTCCATGCACAGCTCGACGCACTCGTCGCAGATGAACACCGTGGGCCCGGCGATGAGCTTGCGCACCTCGTGCTGGCTCTTGCCGCAGAAGGAGCAGTACAGCGTGCTCTTCGAATCGTTGCCGCCGGTCTTGCTCATATCCGATCTCCAATCCGAGCCCGCACCGCCGCAGTGCGAGCCGTTCTCATTCATATAGGCGGTGGGCTAACAAACGGTAGCCCCGTTCCCGCACCGGTCCGGGACGGCTCGGGGCCGGCTTCCGCCGGGGTCGATCGACGCTCCCGTTCGGCGGTCCGACACCATGCAAACACGCGCACGCGCCGTGATCAATAGGCCAGCGGGCGCGTGCGGCAATCGCCGCACGCGCCCGCCGACGACACCGCCCGACGGCTCAGGCGGGGGCCGACTCGGGACGCTGGGAGAGCACCTCGTCGATGAGGCCGAACTCCTTGGCCGCGTCCGCCGTCATGAAGTAGTCGCGCTCGAGCGCGTTCTCGATGGCGGCGAGATCCTTGCCCGTGTGCTTCACGTAGATCTCGTTGAGGCGCCGCTTCAGCGCCTCGATCTCGCGGGCGTGGATGAGGATGTCGGTCGCCTGGCCCTGGAAGCCGCCGGACGGCTGGTGGACCATGATTCGCGCGTTCGGCAGCGCGAATCGGTGGCCGGTCGCGCCGGCGCACAGGAGCAGCGAGCCCATCGACGCCGCCTGGCCGACGCACAGGGTCGAGACCGGATTGCGGATGAACTGCATCGTGTCGTAGATCGACAGGCCCGAGGTCACCACGCCGCCGGGCGAGTTGATGTAGAAGGAGATCTCCTTCTTCGGGTTCTCCGCCTCGAGATACAGGAGCTGGGCCACGATCAGCGAGGCCGAGTAGTCCTCGACCGGGCCCGTCATGAAGATGATGTTCTCGCGCAGGAGGCGCGAATAGATGTCGAACGCGCGCTCGCCGCGGCTCGACTGCTCGACCACCATGGGCACGAGCGTGCTGTTGTAGACCTCGAGCGGATCTCTCATCGTCTCACGGCTCCCGGTGAAGCTGGCCGCGCCCCCAGGGGCGCGGCCTCGTCGGATCTGTCGAAGGTGGGAGAGCGGGCGTCCGGGATCAAGCCTCGCCGGGCTTGGCCTCGGGCGCGGGCTCGGGCGCGGGCTCGGACTCGGGCTCGGACTCGGGCTCGGACTTGGCCTCGGAGGCCTTGGCCTTGGCCTTGGCCTTGGCCTCGGACTTGGCCCCGGACTTGGCCTCGGGCGACTCGGCCTCGCCCTGGGCCTCC
Organism: Salinarimonas sp.; assembly: GCA_051117315.1. Lineage (GTDB taxonomy): Bacteria > Pseudomonadota > Alphaproteobacteria > Rhizobiales > Beijerinckiaceae > Salinarimonas. The sequence goes on from JBNPEA010000085.1 coordinate 5,742, forward strand.
GCCTCGTCCTCGTCGGCGAAGAGCGACTCGCGGGTCACGCTCTCCTCGTTGACCGTCACCTGCTCCAGGATGTGGTCGACGACCTTCTCCTCGAACAGCGGGGCGCGGATCTCGGCGAGCGCCTGGGGGTTCTTCTGGTAGTATTCCCAGACCTGCCGCTCCTGGCCCGGATACTGCCGGGCCCGAGCGACGAGACCCTGCGTCACCTCGTCGTCGGTGACCTTGATCTCGTTGGTCTCGCCGATCTGCGCGAGCACGAGGCCCAGTCGGACGCGGCGCTCGGCGATCTTGCGGTACTCCGCCTTCGCCTCGTCCTCGGTCGTCTTCTCGTCCTCGAAGGTGCGGCCCGAGCGCTGCATGTCGGTCATGACCTGCTGCCAGACGCTCTGGAACTCCTGCTCCACGAGGGTCGGAGGCAGCTCGAAGGCGTACTTCTCGTCCAGCCGGTCGAGCAGCTCCTTCTTGACCTTGGCGCGCGAGCGCTGGTCGTAGTCCTTCTGGATGGCCTCGCGCAGGGCGTCGCGCAGGGCGTCCATGCCCTCCATGCCGAAGCCCTTGGCGAACTCGTCGTCGAAGCTCACCTCGCCCGCCGCCTGGACCTCCTTGACCGTGGTGGCGAAGCTCGCCTCCTTGCCGGCCAGGTGGGCCGCCGGGTAGGCCTCGGGGAAGGTCACGACGATGGTGCGCTCGTCGCCCGCCTTGGCGCCGACGAGCTGCTCCTCGAAGCCGGGGATGAAGCTGCCCGAGCCGATCTCGACCGTGACGCCCTCGCCCGCGCCGCCCTCGAAGGCCTCTCCGTCGATGGAGCCGACGAAGTCGACCACGACACGGTCACCGGACTCGGCGGCCTCGCCCTCGGCCTTCGCCGAGAACGGCTTCTGCTGGGCGGCCATGCGCGCCAGCGCCTCGTCCACCTCGGCGTCGGAGACCGGTGCCACCGGCTTCGTCACCGAGACGTCCGAGATGTCGACCAGCTCGAAGGTGGGCAGCACCTCGAGCGCGACCTTGAAGGCGAGATCGGACTTGGCGTCGAGCGCCTTCTCCATCTCGTCCTTGTCCTCGGGGAAGTCGTAGCGGGGCTGGTTCGCCAGCTTCAGCGCGTTCTCGTCGACGATTCTGCGCTCCGCCTCGGCGACCGCGTTCTGGACGACCTCGGCCATGACCGAGCGGCCGTACAGCCGGCGCAGATGCGCCACCGGCACCTTGCCCGGGCGGAACCCGTTGATCTTCACGCGGTCCTTCAGGGTGGCGAGCTCGTCGCCGAGCCGCTTCTCGAGCTCGGAGGCCGGCAGGACCACCTGGAATTCCCGCTTCAACCCGTCCGACAGCGTCTCCGTCACCTGCATCGCGTCTATCCGTTCTCGATCCTCGAATTGAGATTCGGCCGCCGAACGATCCGGGCGATCGGGGCGCGGCCTGGCCGCGCCGCCCCATCGACCGGAAAGCTCCGGAAACCCCGATCCGGCGGCTTGGTGCGGGCGGAGGGACTCGAACCCCCACGACTTTCGCCACCGGAACCTAAATCCGGCGCGTCTACCAATTCCGCCACGCCCGCGCCGCGGGGCGGCGTACCACCCCGCACCGGTTGGCGGCTCTATATCACGCCCGCTCGCCCGCGCACCAAAAAAATCGGTACTCGCACGCGCCCTCAGGCGTCGCGCAGGAGGGCCCAGAGCACGCAGGCCACGAACATGCCGCCGAGGACGAGCGTCGTCACCCCCTGGGAGGGGTTCGCCTGGGCGAACCACCAGCCGCCGCCACCGGCGGCACCAATCATCAGAAAGTGCCTCATTTCGGGACGATCCTCCCGTTCCGAGCCGGCCCGGCCGGCTCGGGAGGTGGCGGCGCAAGCCTCGTGCCCGCCGCCGTGCCCGTCGACACGCGGAACCCGGAGCGCCGCAGGGATGCCCGACAGGCGCCGGAGATGCGCGGCTGAAACCAATGAAACGCGTTCGCGCCCGAGGGAACACCGTGGCGACGTGCGGCGGCACCAGGATCGCTCGCGTGTCCACAGGAGCATTCACGCATCATGACGCCCGACCAGATCGCCCTCGTCCGCGCCGGCTTTCGCCGCGCGGGCACCGACGCCGACGGCTTCGCCGCCGCCTTCTACGCCCGGCTGCTCTCCGCGAGCCCGGGCCTCGCGCCGCTCTTCGCGCAGACCGACATGGATGCGCAGCGCGGCAAGCTCGTCGCCGTCCTCGCCTTCGTGGTGAACGGGCTCGACCGACCCGAGACGATCCTCGATCCGGCGCGGGCGCTGGCCCGGCGGCACGTCGGCTACGGCGTCGAGGCGGCGCACTATCCGCTCGTCGGGGCCGCGCTCGTCGATGCGCTGGGCGAGCGCCTCGGCGACGCGTTCACGCACGAGGCCCGCGCCGCCTGGATCGCGGCCTACAGGCTCCTGTCGGGCGTGATGATCGCCGCAGCCGAGGACGCCCGCGCGGCGTGAGGCGCGCCACCGCCGGCGAGCAGCGCCCGCACGGCCGCGCGCAGGGCCGGCGGGTCGAACGGCTTGGCGATGAGCGGGACGTCCGGCGCGTCCGGCGCCGCGCTCAGGAGGTCGCCCGTCACGAAGGCGAGGCGCGCGGCGAGATCCGGGCGGCTCGCGCGCAGCCGCGCCAGGAGAGCCGGTCCGTCCATCATCGGCACGCGCAGGTCGCACAGGATCGCGTCGATCGGCTCGGTGGCCAGGCGCTCCAGTGCCTCGGCTCCGTCCGCGGCGAGGGCGACCGCGTGCCCGTCGCGGCGCAGGATGTCGGCGATGACCTCGCCGACCTCGGGCTCGTCGTCCACGACGAGCACCCGCCGGCCTGTGTGTCGACGCGGCCCCGCCTGGGCCGGCGCGCCCCCGCCCTGCGCCGCCGCGGCGACGCCCGCCTCCGCCGCCGACAGCGTCAGCCGGAACTGCGCGCCGGGGCCGTCCGGCAGGAGATCGAGGGCGCCGCCGTGCGCCTGCGCGATGCCCTGGCTGACGCTCAGCCCAACGCCGGTGCCGATCCCCACGGGCTTCGTCGTGAAGAAGGGGTCGAACACCCGCGAGCGGATCTCGGCCCCCACCCCCGGCCCGTTGTCGCGAACCTCGCAGACCACGTCCATGCCGCGGTCCAGGGTCTCGACGACGATGCGCCGCTCGCCGTCGACCGCGCGCAGCGCATGCTCGGCGTTGACGAGCAGGTTGACGAGGATCTGCACCAGCTGGTCGCCGTCGACGAGCGCCGGGCGCGTCGCGCGAAATCGCGTCTCGAGCGCGATTCCCGAGGAGCCGAGCGCGTAGGAGGTCGCGTCGACGGCGGATGCGACCGCGTCCTCGAAGCGCTGGGGCGCCGTGCCTGTCGGGCCCTGGCGGGCGATGGCCAGGAACGAGCGCGAGATCCGGGCGCAGCGCTCGGCCTGCTCGCGCAGGCGGCGCAGCTGGTCGGTGATCGCGGGATCGGTGACGTCCTCCGCCAGCATCGCTGCGCGGGCGACGACGACGGACAGGGGATTGTTGAGCTCGTGCGCCACGCCCGCCAGAAGCGAGCCCAGCGCGCTCATCTTCTCCGAGCGGTAGAGCGCCTCGCGCTGGCGGGCGAGCTCGCGCTCGGCGGCGCGGATGGCGGTGAGGTCGCGCACGAAGCCCGCGAACATCCGCCGCCGGTCCACCGAGATCTCCGTCACCATCAGCTCGACGGGGAAGATCTCGCCGGTCGCGCGCCGCGCATCGGTCGAGACCCGAGTGCCGAGGATCCGCGGCGCGCCGCCCGAGAGATAACGGCTGATGCCGCCGTGGTGGGCCGCGCGCAGGTGCTCGGGCGTGATCGTGTCGGCGATCGGAGCACCGATCGCCTCCTCCCGCGGCAGGCCGAACATCGCCTCCGCCGCCGGGTTGAACTCGAGCGCGCAGCCGTCCTCGTCGATCACGATGATCCCGTCGGGCGCGCTCTCGAGCAGCGCCGTGCGCGTCGCCGCGACGGCGGCGTGGCCGCTCGTCTGCGCCTCCAGGATCGCGCCCAGGTGCGCGACCACCGTCTCGAGCACGGCGCGCTCGTCGTCGGTCCAGGCGCGCTCGCGGGTGCAGTCGTCGAGCCCCAGGTGCCCCCACCACACTCCGCCCACCATCACCGGAGCCGAGACGAAGGAGACGATGCGCTGGTGGGCGAAGTCCTGCGCGAGATACCCCGTCAGGTCGCGGGTGTGGCCCTGGATCAGGAGCCCGCGCCGGCGCCGCGCCGCCCAGTCGCGGAAGATCGGGTCGTCCTCGGGGATGCGCTCGTCGACGTTGCGCGGATCGTCGGCGAGGGGCGCGAGCCCGGGGGAAGCCCAGTCGGCGAGGCAGGTCTGCCCGAGCCCTCCGGCGACCTCGTGGACGCGAAACAGGAAGACGCGATCGACGGCGAGCCCCTCGCCCAGGAGGCGCAGCGCCTCCGGCAGGCCGGCGCGCCAGCCGGGCCCGATCCGCAGGGCGCCGAAGACGTCGGCGAGGAGGCGCGGACCCGGCGCGCTCATCGCTCCCTCCGCGCGCCGCCGGGCACGAAGACGTATCCCGCACCGCGGACGGTCTTGAGGATTTCCGGCTTTGCCGGATCCTCCTCCAGCTTGCGCCGCAGTCGCATGATGCGCAGGTCGATCGAGCGATCGAACGGCTCCATGTCGCGGCTGTGGGCGAGATCGAGCAGCTGGTCGCGGGTGAGGACGCGGTTCGGCCGCTCGACGAAGGTGCGCAGCAGGTCGAACTCCATGGCGGTGAGCGGCACGTCGACGCCGTCGAGGGTCAGGAGGCGGCGGGTGTCGAGGTTGAGCACGTGCCGCCCGAGCCGTATCTCCGCCCCCATGGCGCCGGTCGCCGGCTCCGCGCCGGCCTCCGTGATACGGCGCAGGACGGCGCGCACGCGGGCGAGGAGCTCGCGCGGCTCGAAGGGCTTGGTCAGGTAGTCGTCCGCACCGGATTCCAGCCCCGAGACCCGGTCGACCATGTCCGCCATCGCCGTCAGCATGACGATGCCGATGGGAGGCAGCCGCCGCAGCTCGCGCGCCAGCGTGATGCCGTCCTCGCCGGGCATGATCATGTCGAGGATGACGAGGTGCACCGGCCGCTCGGCCAGGATCGCGCGCATGGTGGTTCCGCTCTCGGCGGTGCTCACGGCATAGCCCTTTCCCGTGAGGTACTCGCGCAGAACCTCGCGGATCTCGGCCTCGTCGTCCACGACCAGGATGTGGGGCACGCCGCTCATCGGGGCCTCCTCGCGCGGGCCGCCCCCGAGCGCTAGGAAAACAGTGATGCCCTCTGCCCCGCATGTAAAGCGGCGCCCTCCGTCGTGGAACGACGACCCCAGCACGATCCCGGCATGCCGCGCCGGGTGCGAGGCGCTGCCGCGCTGAAACGTTGGAAACGATCCCGTCCCGCTCGCGCCACGGCGGTGCAACCGGCTCGCCCCACGGTCGACGGCGTCGATCCCGCATCCGGCGCGGACCGACCCGGACGAAGGCGCGACGACGATGACCGATCATCTCGACCGCGAGGATCTCGCGGCTCTCGCCCGCGGCGACGAGCGTGCGCTGTGCGACCTGCACCGGCGGCACGCCACCAAGGTGTTCCGCTTCGTGCTGGGGCTCATGCGCGACGAGGCGGCGGCGGAGGACGTCCTCAACGAGGCCTTCATCGAGCTCTGGCGCCGCGCCGGGGCGTTCCGCGGCGATTCGGCCGTTGCGACGTGGCTGTTGAGCATCGCCCGCAACAAGGCGATCGACCGCCTGCGCAAGCGCCGCGAGGCCCCCCTCGACGAGGAGGCCGCCGCCGTGATCGCCGACGAGAGCGACACCCCCGAGGAGAGCCTGCTGCGCTCCGATCGTGCCGCCCAGGTCCGCCGGCAGATCGCCCGCCTGTCGCCGATCCACCGGGAGATCATCGAGCTCGTCTACTACCAGGAGCAGTCTGTGGCGCAGGCTGCCCGCCTCGTCGGCGTGCCCGAGGGCACCGTCAAGACGCGCATGTTCGCGGCCCGCAAGCAGCTCGCCCGCCTTCTCGCCGAGTCCGGGCTCGACGAGTCGCTCGCGACATCGTGACTGCGGCCGGCTCAGCCCGCGAGCCGCGCCCGCACCGCACGCCCCGCGGCGAGGCCGGTCTCGTAGGCGCCGTGCGCCGTGGAGAAGTCCCGCGCCGAGGTCGCCTCGCCGGCGAAGTGGATGCGCTCGTCGACCGGCATCGCCAGTGCGCCGCGGTCGCCGGCGTGGCCCGGCAGGGCGCAGGAATAGGAGCCGTGCACGAAGGGCTCGGCCAGCCAGTCGCTCGCCGCGAGCGGGTGGACCGTGCGGCGCACGCCCGAGCCGAGGATCCCCGCGAGCTCGTCCAGCGCGAAGGCCGCGAGCGCGCCCTCCCCGGCCCGCGAGAGATCGCGGGCGAGGCGCCCGCCGACGAACACCTCGATCAGCGGCGCGCCCAGCGGGCGCAGCAGGTAGGAGCCGGTGCGGGCGTCGTCGAGCCGGCCGAAGACGTGGCCGTTCGGCGCGAAGGCCTCGGGCTCGTCGAGCGCCAGGTAGAGCTTGTCCGCGAGCCCGAGCGGCAGGCCGGCGGCGGCGACCTCCTTCTCCGGCAGCGGCGGGTCGAAGCGGATGCCGCGCCGGGCCAGCACCGCCGTCGAGACCGTGACGATCACGGCACGCGCCGAGAGCCCGCCCTTCGCGGTCTCGAGCCGGATGCGGCGCGAGCCGTGGTCGATGCGCGTCACCGGGCAGTCGAGCACCACGGGCGCGCCGGCGCCGAAGGCGGCGATCAGCGCGCCGTAGCCTTCGCGGACCCGCCAGTTCTCGCCCGTGTCCGCCTGCGCGTAGGCGGCGTAGTCGAAGGTCGAGACGCCGTCGAGCTCGACGCCGCTGACATAGGTCGAGATCGCGTCGAGCAGCGGGTTGAAGCGGCCGCCGGGCGGCAGGAAGGCGCTCGCCGGCAGGTCGACGCGCCGACGGGCGCCGGCGAGGGCGGCGGCCTCGAAGTCCTCCCAGGCCGCGTCGAAGGCCGCCTGGTCGCGCGCGTCGAACCCCTCGCCCTCCGTCTGCTCGCCCCAGCGCGGCGGCGTGCGGTCCACCGTGAAGCCGAGCGCGCCGGCGATCCGCGTGAAGGGGTTTCGATCGGCCGAGTGCAGCCAGCCGCAGCCGAGGTCGATCGGGTGGTTCTCGTCGGCAGCGCCACGGGCGATCGTTCGCATGGCCGTGTGCGCCCGCCCGCCGACGCGCGGCCCGGCCTCGAGCACCAGCACCTCGAGGGGCGCGCCCGCGAGCGCGGACGCGGCGGCGAGCCCCGCGGCCCCGGCCCCGACGATGGCGACATCGATCTCCCGCACGCGGTCCTCCGTCCGAGCGCGCATACGTCTCTCACCTAGCAGCACACCCGCGCGGGGGAAAGCGCCCGCGCAAATCGCCGACGCCGCCCCGCCCTGCCTTGCGCGACGGGTGCGTGGCCGTGCCGCGTGCCCGCACACGAGGTTTCGCGCGCCGACCCACCGGTCTCGTCCCGTGATCCCGCGGCCAGCGGCGCGATGGGCGAATCCTCGCGCGGGCCGCCGGCCGCGGGTCAGCAGTCCAACGCATCCGCGAAACCGAGCGGACCTGCGCCGCGTTACGCCCCTCGGTGAGGCGAGCGGTCGGCATGCAGAGGCGTGCGCTGGCCGCTTTCTTGCCTCCGGGCCGTAGATTTCGGATAAGCCCGGACGAGGGCCTCGCCGCATCGCCGCGGGCGAAGGCGACGGACCGGCTCGCCGAGGGGGACTTTCCGTTTGCGCACCATGATCCGCTATGGCGGTCTCGCCGTCCTGATCGCGGCGCTCGTCATCGTCATCCTCCTGCCCTTCGCCACGTCCTTCGTCGAGAGCTGGTCGCGGCGCGACGTCGACCTGCGCTCGCAGCTCGTCTTCAATGCGGCGCGCGAGCAGATCGAGGACCTCTGGGCCAGCGGCGACGCCGACGCGCTCGAGTCGCTCTTCGGACGCATCGCCACGGACGCGCGCATCGCGGCCATCGGGCTGTGCGAGGACGGGGCGCTGACGCTCGCGACCCGCGACATGCCCGAGGGCTTCGGCTGCGACGCGGCGCCGGCGGACGCGGCCGCCGGGCCGCGTCCGGTCACGCTCGACGGCGAGACGGCGCTCGTCACCGCCCACCTGCTCTCCGCCCCGGGCGAGGGCGACGCCCGCCTCGTCGTGCTGCACGATCTCGCCTTCATCGAGGAGCGCGCCGGCGAGACGCGCATGGCGCTGATCCTCGGCCTCGTCGGCGTCGGCTTCGGCGGCGCGGCGCTGGCCTCGGCCCTCTCGATCATCGTCCTCACGCGCTGGCGCCATTCCGTGCGCCAGGCGATCGAGGACGTGCGCGAGGGCCGCACCGACGGCGACGGCCCGTCGGGCACCGAGATCGCCGAGGAGATCAAGGGCGCGCTCGGCGAGCTCGAGCTCGCCCGGCGGCAGATCGACACGGTGCACACCGTCTGGAACCCGGAGACGCTCCAGGTCGCGCTCGCCAACGAGCTTCCGGGCTCGGAGGTGATCGTGGTGTCGAACCGCGAGCCCTACATCCACAATCGCAAGGACGACGGCACCGTGCAGGTGCAGCGGCCGGCCTCGGGCCTCGTCTCGGCGCTCGAGCCGGTGACCCGCGCCTGCGGCGGCACCTGGATCGCCCACGGCTCCGGCTCCGCCGACCGCGAGGCCGTCGACGAGCACGACCGTGTGGCGGTGCCGCCGGCCAACCCGTCCTACACGCTGCGGCGGCTCTGGCTCTCCGACGAGGAGCAGGACGGCTACTATTTCGGCTTCGCCAACGAGGGGCTCTGGCCGCTCTGCCACATCGCCTTCGTGCGACCTATCTTCCGCGAGAGCGACTGGCGCTTCTACCGTTCGGTGAACGAGCGCTTCGCCGAGGCCGTGGTGGCGGAGGCCAAGCGTCCCGACCCGATCGTGCTCATCCAGGACTACCACCTCGCGCTCGCCCCGCGGATGATCCGCGACCGGCTGCCGAACGCCACCATCATCACCTTCTGGCACATTCCCTGGCCCAATTCCGAGACCTTCGGGATCTGCCCCTGGAAGGAGGAGATCATCGACGGGCTGCTCGGCTCCTCGATCCTGGGCTTCCATACGCAGTTCCACTGCAACAACTTCATCGAGACGGTCGACCGCATCATGGAGAGCCGCATCGATCGCGAGAGCGACTCGATCTCGCTCGCGGGGCACGAGACCTTCGTGCGGCCCTACCCGATCTCGATCGACTGGCCGCCGGCGGCGCTGGAGGGCCAGGCGCCGGTGCCCGAGACGCGCCGGACCGTGCGCGAGCGGCTCGGGCTCGCCGAGGACATCAAGCTCGGCGTCGGCATCGAGCGCTTCGACTACACCAAGGGCATCCTCGACCGCATGCGCGGCGTCGACGCCTTCCTCGAGACCTTCCCGGACTGGAAGGGGCGCTTCTGCTTCGCCCAGGTGGCGGCGCCGACGCGAGCCAAGCTGGCGAGCTACCGCAACCTGCAGGCGGAGGCGGAGGAGCTCGCCGCCGCGATCAACGCCCGCCACGGCGGCGACGGCTGGGAGCCGATCAAGCTCCTCGCCCGCCACCACGAGCCCGACGAGGTGTTCGAGCTCTTCCGCGCATCCGACCTGTGCATCGTCTCCTCGCTGCACGACGGGATGAACCTCGTCGCCAAGGAGTTCGTCGCCGCCCGGGACGACGAGCAGGGCGTGCTCGTGCTCTCGGCCTTCGCCGGCGCCTCGCGCGAGCTCTCGGAGGCGCTGATCGTCAACCCGTACGACGCCTACGAGATGGGCCGCGTGATCCAGCGCGCGCTGACGATGGACGCCTCCGAGCAGCGCGAGCGCATGAAGGTGATGCGCGAGCAGGTGGAGGCGCGTAACGTCTATCGCTGGGCGGGGCAGATGCTGCTCGACGCCGCGCGCCTGCGCAAGAAGGAGCGCATCATGCGCCTGATCAACGCCAAGGAGCGCCGGCACGCCCAACCGACGGAGCGCAGGAGGAAGCCGGCCGCATGACCGATATCGACCGATACGCCCTGTTCCTGGATTTCGACGGCACCCTCGTCGAGATCGTCGACCGCCCCGACGCCGTCGCCGTCGCGCCCCGCGTACCGAGCACGCTCACGCGCCTCTCCGGCGCGCTCGACGGCGCGCTCGCCATCGTCTCGGGACGGCCGATCGCGTTCCTCGACGCCAAGCTCGCACCCTTCACGGGGGACGCCGCCGGCCTGCACGGGGTCGAGCGCCGCCTCGCCGGCGTGCTGCACCCCTGCCGGCCGGAGGAGCATCCCGCGCTGCGGCGCGGCATCGAGTCGCTGCACGCGGCGCTCGACGCGGTGGAGAACGTCATCATCGAGGACAAGGGCTGCTCGGTCGCCGTGCACTGGCGCATGGCGCCGGCGCAGGAGGGCCGCGCCAAGGACCTCGTCGAGGATCTCGCCGCCCGGCTCGGGGCGGACTACCGCATCCAGCACGGCAAGATGGTCGCCGAGATCCTGCCTGCGCTCTCCGGCAAGGGACCGATCATCGCGCGCTTCATGGAGGAGGCGCCCTATGCGGGGCGCACCCCGGTCTTCATCGGCGACGACCTCACCGACGAGAACGGCTTCGCCACGGTGAACGGCCTCGGCGGCGTCGCCGTGCGCATCGGCGACGGCGAGACCTGCGCGCGCTATCGCCTGGCCACGGTCGAGGCGCTCTACGCCGCCCTCGGGCGCTGGGCGGACGCCGGCGGGGTGGACTTCGCGGGCGTGCCGGAGGCGTGAGCCGCTGCGGCGGCCCGGCCGTGCGCGAAAGCCGGCCTCGCTCGTGTCCGGGCGCGCGACGAGGCGAGCGGGTCAGGCGGCCCGCTGCGTCACCCTGGACACGAAGCTGCGTACGGCATCGGACAGCTCCTCCGACTTGGCGAGCAGGAGGCCCGCCGCCTCGAGCGACGTCGCGGACGACTCGCTCGCGCTGCGCGCCGCCCCGTGGACGCCGCCGATCGCCTGGGAGACCTCGGCGGTCCCGGCGGACGCCTGCTGCACGTTGCGGGCGATCTCGGACGTCGCCGCGCCCTGCTCCTCGATCGCCGCGGCGATGGCGGTGGAAGTGTGCACCAGCCGATCGATCACCTCGGAGATGGATTCGATCGCTTCCGCGGAATCCGAGGTCGCGGACTGGATACCCTGGATCTGCTCGCCGATCTCGACGGTCGCACGGCCGGTCTGCTCGGCGAGGTTCTTCACCTCGGCCGCGACGACCGCGAAGCCGCGCCCCGCTTCCCCGGCGCGCGCCGCCTCGATCGTGGCGTTGAGGGCGAGGAGGTTCGTCTGCTCGGCGATGTCGCGGATCAGCGAGACCACCGTCCCGATGCGCTCCGCCGCGCTCGCCATGGTGCGGACCGTGGTCACCGTTGCGCCGGCCTGACGGCGCGCGTCGTCCGCCAGCGCCGAGGATTCCGTGACCTGGCGGCCGATCTCCTGCGTGGAGGCCGCGAGCTCCTCGGCCGAGGAGGCGACGGTCTGCACGTTGACGGACGCCTCCTCGGACGCCGCGGCGACGGAGGCCGCCTGGCTCGAGGCCTCCTCGGCGGCCCGTGTCACCAGGTTGGCCGACGCTTCCATCTCGCGCGCCATGCTGCCGACATCCGACGCGATTCCGCCGACCGTCCGCTCGAACTCGTCCGCGAGGCGCTGCGTGGCGACCCGCTCGGCGTGCTCGCGCTCGGCCTCGGCCTCGGCCTTGAGCGCCTGCTCCCGCTCCGAGCGCTCGACGGCGTTCGCCTCGATGCGCGAGACGGCGCTGGCCAGGACGCCGATCTCGTCGCGGCGTCCGCGCCCGAAGATCTCGATGCCGGTCTCGCCGTCCGCGAGGCGCGTCAACGACACCGCGAACTTGCGCAGGGCGCTCGAGATGGCGAGCGCCAGGGCGGCCGCGATGATCATGCCCGCGACGCTGAAGAGGACGCCGACGGTGATCGTGGTCGTGCCGAGCGTGGAGATCGTCCCGGTCGCGCTGACGCCGATCTCCGCTTGGCGTGCGACGAGGCGTTCCGTCGTCTCGCCGTAGAACGCCATGGCGTCGTTCGCGATGGCGATCAGCTCTCCGAACAGCCTCTCGCGCTCTGGGAGGAGGCCGCCGACCTGCTCCATCGCCGCGTCGTAGTCCTCGAGGCCCTTGGTGATCGACGCCATCTGCATGAAACGCATGGTATCGTTGATCGTGTTGCGCAGCTCCGCGGCGTCCTCGACCGCCGCGGCAGCGAACCCGCGCCCGCGCTCGTAGGCCTCGACATCGTTGGTGTCGAGGGCACGCTGCACCTCGATGCGGGCGAGGAGCAGGTTCTGGCGAACGACGCCGGCATAATAGGCGGTGGCCACGGCACCGTCCCGATACGAGGCCTCCGCCATGTTGGAGAGCTTCTCGCGGAGCTGGCGGCTCGTCTCGGCGAGGGCTTCGCCGAGCATCGCCGCCTCGCGCTCGAGGCCCTGGTAGGTTTCGAAGAGCGTACTGAACCGATCGACGCCGGACGAGACACGATCCGCGGCCTGCGCGTCCACGGAGCTGAGCGTCGCGGCGTTCTTGGCCTCGATCAGGCGGTCGAGCTCGCGGGCGACCGCCTCCGCTCGGGCCTCGTCCGGGTTGGCCCGGAAGCGCTCGAAGGCGACGACCGTCCCTAGGAGAGCCCCTTCCGTAGAGGCGATGCGGACGCTCTCATCCGTGCTCGAGTAGAACTCCGCGAACAGCGCTCCGACACGCTGCATGCCGAAGCTGGCGACACCGGTCAGACCGGCGAGGGCGAGGACCAGGATGCCGAATCCCGCGATGATCTTGAGCTTGATGGACATGTCTGTCGTCACCGCTCCAGGAGGCTCGGCCCGCATAGGCCGAAGTCATACAATCTGGTGATCACAATACTGTAATGGTCTTAAGAAAAACTTCCCGGACCAGCCCTATGAGGTTCCAAGCAAAAAGGGGCCGCTCGCGCGACCCCTCTCGTCTCGTCGACGTCGTCTCGCAGAGACGGGATGCGGCCTTACTCGGCCGCCTCCGCGTCACCGGCGCCCGGCTCGGCCTTGCGGCGCGTGCGACGGCGCGGCTTGGCCGCCTCGGCGCCCTCCTCCGCCGCGGCCGGCGCCGGAGCGGCGGCCTTGCGGGTGCGCGCAGGCTTCGGCGCGGGGGCCTCCTCGGCGGCCGGAGCCGCCGGTGCGGCGGACGGACGCGTCACGAAGGCCGGCAGGCTCTGCGCCACGCTCTCCTCCACCGCCTCGGGGCGGCGACGCTCGCGACGCGGACGCTCGCGGCGAACCTCCTCGCGGGCCTCCGGCGCCTCGCCGGACCGGGCTTCCCCGCCGCGCGGGTACTCGCCGGCCTCCTGGCCGCGCACGTCCTGGCCGCGGAAGTCCTGGCCGCGGAACTCCTGGCTGCGAGCCTCCTGGCCGCGCGGTTCCTGGCCACGCGGCTCCTGGCTACGCGATTCCTGGCCACGCGGCTCCTGGCTCCGGAACTCCTGGCCGCGATTCTCCTGCCCTCGGCTGTCCTGCCCGCGCCCGTCACGACGGTCGCGCTGCTGGAAGCGCTCGCGGCGATCGTCGCGGCGCTCCGGGCGGGGACCCCGATCGTCGCGGCCGCCGCGGTCCTCGCGCCCACCGCCGCGGTCGTCGCGACCGGCGGAGCGCCCGAAGCTCGGCTGCGGCTGCTGGGACGGATCGAGATCCTCGAGGCGCTCGCCGCCGGAGCGGTAGTCGCCCTCGTCGTCGCCTTCGTCGCCCTCGTCGTCGTAGCCGCGCTGCGGGAAGCCGTATTGCTGCCGCAGCTGCTCCTGGGCGGCAGCGATGATCCGATAATAGTGCTCGGCGTGCTGGAAATAGTTCTCCGCCGACACCGGATCTCCGCTCGCGAGCGCATCGCGGGCGAGCTGGCTGTACTTGTCGGCGACGGTCTGGGCGGTACCACGGACCTTCACGTCGGGGCCGTTGGACTCGTAGCTGCGCGTGAGCGGGTTGGGGCCCTTGTTGCGGCTACGGCCCCGCATGCGCCTGTTCTGATTCGGTCTCATGGATGATTTTCGACCCTTGCCTGGCCTCTCGTCGTCGACGCGAGCGCGATGCGCGCGGACGAGGATCAGCCGTCGTCGGCGCGCGCCTCCGTCATCTTCCAGGACGACCCGGCGGCGGCTGCCGCGCGTCGTCCTCGATGTCGGGTTCCGTAACCGCCGGACCGTAAGGCGCCCCGTCCTGGCGGTGATCGTGTCGCCCCTTCGCGGCCGGTTCGACGTCGCCGGTTCGGAGAACCGCCGCATCTGGCGCTCTGGGGTCTGCTCGATTGCGGTCGCACCCTAGACGCTTCCAGGCGACCCGCCAAGCGTTATTTGGCCGGTCTCGGCGGGAATGCAAGCGAAAAGACGAGCGGCTTCGCTCATCGGCCGAAGGCGACGACCCGCGGGATGCCGGCGAGATCGCGGGAAAGCCGCAGGAAGACGAGGCCGTGGGTCTCGCCGAGCTGCGCAACCGGCTCCGCCTGCCCGATGCCGACCTCGACCGCCAGCACGCCGCCGGGCGCCCGCAGGTCGCGCCCACGGGCGAGGATCGCGCGGTAGGCGTCCAGCCCGTCCGGCCCGCCGTCCAGCCCCCGCGCCGGGTCCTTCGCGCGCCCCCCCCGCGGCAGCGAGGGCAGGTCGGCGGCCGGGATGTAGGGTGGGTTCGAGACGACGAGGCCGAAGCCCGGCTCCGGCGCGAGCGCCGCGGTCCAGTCTCCGACCAGGAACGCCGCACGCGACGCCACGCCGTTGAGGCCGGCGTTCTCCCGCGCCGTACGGCAGGCCGCCTCCGACCGGTCGAGGCCGATGCCGAAGGCGTCGCGGCACTCCGAGAGGAGCGCGACCAGCACGCAGCCCGAGCCGGTACCGAGATCGAGGATGCGGGTCGCCGGCCCGGGCATCAGCGCGAGCGCGGTCTCGACCAGCGTTTCCGTGTCCGGCCGCGGCACCAGCGTCTCCGGCGCGAGGCGGAACGGCAGGCCCCAGAACTCCGCCGTGCCGAGCACGCGCCAGACCGGCTCGTGCGCCAGCCGGCGCGCGGCGAAGCCCGAGAGCCGCGCCGTCGCCTCGGCGCCCAGCGGCCGGTCGAGGTCGGCGAGCAGCAGGCCCGGCCGGATGCCGGCGGCCTCGGCGACGAGGATGCGCGCGTCCAGCGCCGGCTCGTCGAGCCCCGCCTGCGCGAAGGCGTGCCGTACGGCGGAGAGGGCCGTACCGCGCGACGCGCCGGGATCGAGCGCGATCGACCCGTTCACCCCTGCTGCTCCGCCAGCAGCGCCGCCCGGTGCTCGGCCGTGAGCGCGTCGACGACCTCGTCGAGCGCCTCCCCCGTGAGCACGGCGTCGAGCTTGTAGAGGGTGAGCCCGATGCGATGATCGGTCACGCGCGCCTGCGGAAAGTTGTAGGTGCGGATGCGCTCGGAGCGATCCCCCGAGCCGACCTGCGCCTTGCGGTCGGCGGCGCGCTCGGCGTCCGCGCGGGTGCGCTCGAGATCGTAGAGCTTGGCGCGCAGGAGCTGGAGCGCCCGCGCCTTGTTCTTGTGCTGCGAGCGCTCCTCCTGGACCACGACGGCGATGCCGCTCGGCACGTGGGTGATTCGCACCGCCGATTCGGTCTTGTTGACGTGCTGCCCGCCGGCACCGCCCGAGCGCATCGTGTCGATGCGCAGGTCGCCGTCGTCGAGATCGAGATCGACGTCGGCCGCCTCCGGCAGCACCGCGACCGTCGCCGCCGAGGTGTGGATGCGCCCGCCGCCTTCGGTCTCCGGCACGCGCTGGACGCGGTGCACGCCGCTCTCGAACTTGAGCCTGGCGAACACGCCGCGCCCGACGATCTCGGCCACGACCTCCTTGAAGCCGCCGACCGCGCCCTCGCTCGCGGAGATCACCGAAACCGCCCAGCCGTGGATCTCCGCGTAGCGCGCGTACATGCGGAACAGGTCGCCCGCGAACAGCGCCGCCTCGTCGCCGCCGGTGCCGGCGCGCACCTCGAGGATGGCGCTGCCCTCGTCGGCGGCGTCCCTGGGCAGGAGCATCAGCTGGAGCGCGCGCGCGGCCTCCTCGGCCGCGGCCTGCGCCTCCTCGCGCTCGCCCCGCGCCAGCGCGCGCATCTCGGCGTCGGTGGCGGGGTCGGCGATCAGCACCTCGATGCCGGCGAGGTTCTCCTGCGCCGCGCGCCAGGCGCGAATCGCCGCGACCACGTCGTCGAGCTCGGAGAGCTCGCGCGACAGCGCCACCACGGTCTCCGAATCGGGACCGGCGGCGAGCCTGTCCGTGATCACGGCGTGGCGCTGGACGATGGCGTCGAGGCGCTCGGTCGGGGGCGAGAGCGTCATGTCAGATCGGGATATGGCGCGCCTCCGCGAAGGCCGCCAGGGCGGTGCGCAGGGAGGCGTCCGCGTCCTCGCGCGCGAGCTCGACGGCCAGCAGCTCGGCGACGCCGCCGGCCTCCGCCGCGATCAGCGCCGCCTTCACCGGACCGACGGCGGCGGGGGACATCGACAGCGTGCGGAAGCCCAGGCCCACCAGCGCGAGCGCCTCCAGCGGCCGGCTCGCCACCTCGCCGCAGACCGAGACGCGGCAGGCGGTGCCGCGTGCCGCCTCGACGATGGTGCGGAAGGCGCGCAGCGCGTTGACCGAGAGCGCGTCGTAGCGGCTCGCCACCTGGCGGTTCTCGCGATCCGCCGCGAACAGGAACTGCAGCAGGTCGTTCGAGCCCACCGACACGAAGTCCGCGCGCTTGCAGATCTCCCGCATCTGGAAGAGCAGCGAGGGCACCTCGATCATCACGCCGACCTCGATCTTCGTCGGCAGGTCGTGGCCGTGGCGGGTGAGGTGCGCGATCTCGCGGTCGACGATGGCGCGCCCGCGCACGAACTCGTCGACGGTGGCCACCATCGGGAACATGATCGCGCAGGGCCGTCCGGCGCTCGCCTTGAGCAGCGCGCGGACCTGGCTGCGCAGCAGCCCCGGCCGGTCGAGCCCGATGCGGATCGCCCGCCAGCCCAGCGCCGGGTTCTCCTCCTCGATCTGCGACATGTAGGGCAGCACCTTGTCGCCGCCGATGTCGAGGGTGCGGAACACGATCGGCGTCGCCGCGCCGATCTGGTCGAGCACGGCGCGGTAGAGCTTCTGCTGCTCGGCGGTGGACGGCATCCGCTCGGCGACCATGAACTGGATCTCGGTGCGGAACAGGCCGATGCCGGCGGCGCCGGTCTCCTCGAGATGCGGCAGGTCGACGAGCAGGCCCGCGTTGAGCTGGAGCTCGATGGCGACGCCGTCCCGGGTCGTGCTCGGCACGTCGCGCTGCGCCCGGTACTGCTCCTGGCGCTTGGCGCGCAGCCGCGCCTTCTCGGCATAGGCTGCCTCCACGTCCGGGCGCGGGCGCACCTGGATCTCGCCGGCGACGCCGTCGACGATGATGGCGTCCCCCGGCTCGACGAGGGAGGTGACGTTCTCCACCTCGCCCACCGCCGGCAGGCCGAGCGCCCGGGCGACGATGGCGACGTGGCTCGTCGGCCCGCCCTCCTCCAGCACGACGCCGCGCAGGTTGGCGCGCTGGTAGTCGAGCAGCGCCGCCGGCCCCATGGAGCGGGCGACGAGGATGGCGTTGTCCGGCAGCGCCTCGGCGGCGGCGACGAAGTCGCGCCCGACGAGCTGGTGCAGCAGCCGGTTGGCGAGGTCGTCGAGGTCGTGCAGGCGCTCGCGCAGGTAGGGGTCGGTCTGGCGCAGCAGGCGCGCGCGGGTGTCGGACTGCACGCGCTCCACCGCCGCCTCGGCGGTGAGCCCGGTGAGCACCGCCTCGCGCATCCGCCTGAGCCAGCCCTGGTCGTGCGCGAACATGCGCACGGTCTCCAGCACCTCGCGATGCTCGCCGCCGTCGCCGACGTCGCCCCGCGCGATCAGCGCGTCGATCGAGGCGCGCACCGCCTTGATCGCGGTCTCGAGCCGCGTGACCTCCGCCTCGGGGTTCTCGGCGATGAGGTTCTTCACGACGACGCGGGGCTCGTGCAGCACGACGTGCCCGAGCCCGACGCCGTCGGCGAGCGAGACCCCCTGGATGCAGAGCGGCCGGCGCACGGCGATGTCGGCGCCCGGCTGGACGAGCGCCTGGAGCTCGCCGGAGGCGACCATCTCGGCCAGCACCATCGCCGTGGTCTGGAGCGCCTCGATCTCCTCCTCGGTATAGGTGCGCATCGTGCGGTTCTGCACGACGAGGACGCCGAGCGTGTTGCCCGCCCGCAGCACCGGCACGCCGAGGAAGCCGTGGTAGATCTCCTCGCCCGTCTCCGGCTTGTAGGAGAAGGACGGGTGCGTCTGCGCGTCCGACAAGGCCAGCGGCTGCGCCTCGCGCGCGATCAGGCCGACGAGGCCCTCGTCGGCGCGCATCGTCGTGAGGTGGACGGCCTCGCGGTTGAGGCCCTCGGTGGCGTAGAGCTCGAGGGTCTGGTCGGCGCGCAGGACGTAGACCGAGCAGACCTCGGCCACCATGTTGGCCGCGATCAGCACCACGATCCTGTCGAGCCGGTCCTGCGTGCTGATCGGCTCCGCCATGATCTCGCGGAGCTTGCGGAGCAGAACGCGCGGGCCGCCGGAATGGGCTCTCATCGGCAGGGCCGGGTCTCCTTCACGCCGGGTCTCCTTCACGCCGGGTTTGCTCTACGCCAAGACGCTCGCGCCCGGCTCCAGGGTCGGGCGCGCGGGTCGGCGCACGCCGCTGGTCGTCGCGCGCCGCCTCAGGCCGCGTCCAACCCGTATAGCGAGTGCAGCGTACGCACGGCAAGCTCGGTGTAGGCGGCGTCGATGAGCATCGAGAACTTGATCTCGGAGGTGGTGATGGCGCGGATGTTCACGCCCTTCTCGGCCAAGGCCTTGAAGGCCTTGGCCGCGACGCCGGCATGGCTGCGCATGCCGACCCCGATGGCCGAGACCTTGACCACGTCGGTGGCGCCCTCGAGCTTCTCGTACCCAATCTTCGGCTGCATCTCCTCCAGCAGCGACCGCGCGCGCACGTAGTCGTTCGTCGGCACCGTGAAGGTGATGTCCGTCGTCGCCGAATCGCGCGAGACCACCTGGATGATCATGTCGACGTTGATGCCCTCGTCCGCGAGCGGCACGAAGATCGAGGCGGCGACGCCGGGCGTGTCCGCCACACGCCGCAGCGTGATCTGGGCCTCGTCCTTGGAATAGGCGATGCCGGTGACGGTCTGCTGTTCCACGATGTCCTCCTCGTCACAGATCAGCGTGCCCGGCCGCGGGTCCTCGGGCGGATCGAAGCTCGAGCGCACCGTCGTGCGCACACCGTAGAGCATGGCGAGCTCGACCGAGCGCACCTGCAGCACCTTGGCGCCCAGGCTCGCCATCTCCAGCATCTCCTCGTAGGAGACCCGGTCGAGGCGCCGTGCCTTGGAGACGATGCGCGGGTCCGTGGTGTAGACGCCGTCCACGTCGGTGTAGATGTCGCAGCGCTCCGCCTGCAGCGCGGCGGCCAGCGCCACGGCGCTGGTATCCGAGCCGCCGCGGCCGAGCGTCGCGATCCGCCCGGTCGGCGCGTGCACGCCCTGGAAGCCGGCCACCACGGCGACCTCGCTGCGCTCGGCGAAATGGGCGAGGATCTTCTCCCCGTCGACCCTGGTGATGCGGGCCGCGCCGTGGGCGCCCGAGGTCTCGATCGGGATCTGCCAGCCCTGCCAGGAGCGCGCGGGGATGCCCATCGACTGCAGCACGATGGCCAGCAGCCCCGAGGTCACCTGCTCGCCCGACGCCACGACGGCGTCGTACTCGCGCGCGTCGTGGATCGTCGCGGCCTCGCGGCACCAGCCCACGAGCTCGTTGGTCCGGCCCGCCATGGCGGAGACGACGACGGCGACGTCGTAGCCCGCGGCCACCTCGCGCGCGACGTGCCGGGCGACGTTGCGGATGCGCTCCAGGTCCGCGACCGAGGTGCCGCCGAACTTCATCACCAACCGGGGCATGCGTGTCTCGCCTCGCTGTCCGTGCGCGCGCTCGTGGTCCTGTCTCCCGCCGCCGGCGGGGCGCGCCATTCCAATGACCGCGCGCGCGAGGCGTGTCAACGCACCGCCGGGAGACGAGCGCCGGCGGAAGACGCGCACCGTCAGGCGCGCAGCGCCGCCGCGCCCCCGGGACAGCTCGCGCGCAATTCCGCCGCGACCCCCTCCCGGAACGCGGTCACCCCCCGGGTCGGGGCGCGGTCGCGGGCGGTGACGCGCCAGTAGGCCATGCCCGGCGGGTAGCGGTCCGGGAAGGGCGCGACGCGCCGGCCCATCGCGAGCGCGTCCGCGGCGAGCGTCTCCCAGGCGAGGAACACGCCCTGCCCGGCCATCGCGGCGTCGAAGCACAGGGCCGCATCCGAATAGACCGGCCCCTCCCCGAGCATGCTCGCATCGAGCCCGTTGGGCGCGAGCCAGACGTCCCAGGAGAACATCGCGTGCGGCTCCGAGACGATCGGCACGCGGGCGAGGTCGGCGGGCGTCGCCAGGCGCTCGGCGAGCGCCGGCGCGCAGACCGGGAAGACGAGCTGCGCGATCAGCCGCTCGGCTCGCACCCCGGGCCAGCCGCCGCGGCCGACGCGGATGCAGACGTCGACGTCCGAGACGTTCGGGTCGACGAGCTCGAGCGCGGCGTCGATGCGCACCCGGATGCCGGGATGGGCGCGGGTGAAGCGGTCGAGCCGCCAGACCAGCCATTTCGAGGCGAGGACCGGTGCCACCGACACGGTGAGCACGTCCTCCCGGCGCCGATCGGCGAGCGCCACCGCCGCCGACAGCTCGGCGAAGCCGACGGAGAGGCGCTCCAGCACCGCCGCGCCGAAATCCGTGGGCACGAGCCCGCGCGGGCGGCGATCGAACAGCGTGCGCCCGAGCTCGGCCTCGCACTTGAGGATCTGCTGGCTCACCGCGCCCACCGTGACGCCGAGCTCCTCGGCGGCGGCGCGCAGGGTCCCGAGCCGCCCCGCCGCCTCCACCGCCCGGAGGCCGCCGAGATGCACGCGGGCGAGGTTTCGCATGTAGCTGGCCTATAGGCTCGTCGAGAACAACGGGATTTTCCGCGCGGCGGCGAGGTCCCATGGTGGAGCCATGCTAAACCTCATCCATCATCTCCGGCAAGCGCTCGCGACCGCCGAGCCCGAGCCGGACCCGCACGACCCGTTCTCCGATCCCACGATCGCGGCCATGAGCCCGGCCGAGCTCGCCGACCTGCCGCTGCCCCATCCGCCGGCGCCCGCGCCGCTCCCGGCGGGTGGGCCCGAACGGGTCCGCGCCCTCCAGGGCACGATCTCTCAGGGAACCAGGACCAGCTTGCCCCTGGCCTCGCGCCGGGCGATCCGCCCGATCGCCTCGGCGGCCTGCGTCAGCGGGTAGGTGGCCTCGACCCGCGCGGCGATGGTGCCGTCTGTGGCCCAGGCCAGGAGCCGCTCCATGTTGCGCGCGTGGCGCGCCGGCTCGCGCTCGAGGAAGGCGCCCCAGTAGACGCCGCGGATATCGCAGCCCTTGAGCAGCACGAGGTTGAGCGGAATTCGCGGGATCTCGCCTCCGGCGAAGCCGATGACGAGGAAGCGGCCCTCCCAGGCGGTGGCGCGCAGCGCCGCCTCGGCGAGTTCGCCGCCGACCGGATCGTAGACCACGTCGACGCCGCGCCCGCCGGTCAGTGCCTTGAGCCGCACCTTCAGGTCCTCGCGGGCGTAGTCTACGGTCTCGTCCGCCCCCGCCTCCCGGGCGAGCGCCAGCTTCTCGGGCGAGGAGGCGCAGGCGATCACCCGCGCGCCGAGCGCCTTGCCGACCTCCACCGCCGCGAGCCCGGTGCCGCCGGCCGCGCCGAGCACGCAGAGCGTCTCGCCGGGGCGAATCGCCGCCCGGTCGACGAGCGCGTGCAGCGTCGTGCCGTAGGTGATGCTCAGCCCCGCGGCGCGGGCGTCGTCGAGCCCCTCGGGCGCGGCCGTCAGGCGGTCCGCGGCGACCACCACGTAGTCCCGCGCCGCACCGTGCCCGACATAGGCGACGACCCGCTGCCCGAGCGCCCAGCCGCCGACGCCCTCGCCCAGCGCCGCGATCTCGCCGCACAGCTCGCCGGCGGGGGAGAAGGGCAGGTCGGGGCGCACCTGGTAGCGGCCCTGCACGATCAGCGTGTCGAAGAAATTGAGCCCGGCCGCGCGCATCCGCAGCAGCACCTCTCCGGGCCCCGGCGCCGGCACCGGGATCTCGGCCGTGACGAGGGTCTCCGGCGGACCGAGCCGCTCGCACAGGATCGCCCGCATCGTCGCCGCCCGCATCGCTTCCGGCACAGTCCCCACCATCTCGCCCTCGCTCCCGAAACCGGGCTCGGCGCCTCGCCCCGCGTGGCCCCTACTCGGCCTGCACCACCCCGCCGCTCTCGAGCGTGCGCCTCAGCCGGGTGAAGGCGAGGCGGATGCGGGACTTCACCGTGCCGAGCGGCAGCCCCGTGCGCTCGGCGATCTCCGAATGCGAGAGCGCCTCGAAGAAGGCGAGGCGCACCAGCACGAGCTGCTCCTCCGGCAGGCTGCGCATCGCCTCGCGCACGGCGGCGTCCCGCTGGCTGGCGTCGAGCTCACCCTCGAGATCCGTCGTGTCGACCACCTCGAAGACCGGGCTGTCGGGCTCCACCGGCGTCGAACGGTCGCGGCGCATCAGGTCGATGCGGCGGTTGCGGGCGATTCGATAGAGCCAGGTGGTGAGCGAGGACTTGGCCGGGTCGAACATCTCGGCCTTGCGCCAGAGCGTCACCATCGCGTCCTGCGCGATCTCCTCGGCGAGGGCCTGGTCGGCGCCCTGGCGCAGCAGGTACGCCTGCAGCCGCGGCGCGTACCAGTCGAACAGGCGCGCGAAGGCGTCCCGGTCGCGGTTCTGCGCGACGGCGGCGATCAGCGCCTCGTGCTCGCTCGGGGAGGGCAAGTCGTCCTCGATTCTCCGTGGCCGGCGCGGTGAGGATGCGCGCGCCATGCACGGATCAGTGTTAAGCCCTCGGGCCGGGTCCGGCAATCCGCCGCGCCCGCTTCCGGCACGCGGACCGGGCGTTCAGGCAAGGTTAACGTATTTTTGCCCATTTCTGGCCAATCTAGTGCTCAGCGAAAGCCGAGCCCGCCGGTAGGCGGTGAAACCCCGCGATCCAAGGTGAGCGTCATGAGAATGTCCCGATCGATCCGCCGCTTCGCGCCCACGCTCGCGCTCGTCGGCGCTTGCGCGGCCGCCCTCGTGCTGACGGCCGCTCCCGCCGCGGCCCAGCAGGCCGAGGCGACGCCGCTCGGCCAGTTCGGAGACTGGGCCGCCTTCGCCACCGAGGCGAGCGGCAGCAAGATGTGCTACGCGTTGTCGCAGCCCCGCAGCCGCCGCCCCGAGGGCCTCAGCCGCGACCCGGGATACCTCTTCGTCTCCTTCCGCCCCTCCGAGAACGTGGCCAACGAGGTCGCCGCGGTGATGGGCTTCCCGACCCAGGACGGCCAGACCGCCACCGGGGTGATCGACGGCACGAGCTACAACTTCGTCACCCGCGGCGAGAACGTCTGGGTCCAGAACCCGGCGCAGGAGGACGACGTCGTGCAGAGCTTCGTTCGCGGCCGCTCGTTCGAGCTCAACGTCCGCTCCGGGCGCGGCAACGACACCACCGACGTCTACTCGCTCTCCGGCTTCACCGCCGCGCTGAACCGCGCCAAGGAGGAGTGCGGCGTCTGATCGCGCCGCGCTTCCGCTCCCGCCCCCACCCCCCCGGATTTCGCACCTCTGCCGCTCAGGGCCAGCACGGCTTCGCCCTCATCAGCTTGCGCTAAGCCTTCTCAGCGGCGGCGGGGTGCTCGGCGCCCGCCCGAGCGGCGTCCGGGCGGGCGAGCTTGGCGAAGCCGCGCACCAGCGCCTCGTCCGCCGGATCGAAGCGCTCCTCGATGCGTGAGCCCACCGCGAGATCGTTGAGGGCGCCGAGGTCCTCCTGCAGGGCCTCGAGCTGGGCCAACATCTCGGCGTGCCGCCGCGCGCGCGCCGCGGCGCGCTTCTTGGCGCCGCCCTTCTCGCCCGCCTTCTCGCCCGCCTTGTCTCCGGCGAAGGCGGTCTCGAAGAACTCCACCGCGTAGCGCAGCTTCTTCACCTCGATTCGCAGCTCGTGGCGCGTTTCCGGGTCGAGTGTGGCGAGCTCGGCGCCCTCGCGGGCGATGCGCTTGCGGCGCTTCTTCAGGAGCCGCCCCGCGAACGCGGCAACCGGGGCGTCCCGCAGCGGGATGTCGCCCGCGAGCCAATCGCCGGCCTCCACCCAGGCGGCGGTGTCGATCAGCATCAGCCGATAGCGTTCCGACAGCGAGGCCGCGCGCGCCTGCGCCAGGGCGGCGTCGCGCCGCTCGGCGAAGGCCCGCGCCAGGTGCGCGAGATCCGCGTCGTCCGGATGCGCGGTGCGGAGCGGCTCCACCGCCGTGGCGATCTGCACGTCGAGGTCGCGCGCCTCGCCGAGCGCGTCCGCCATCCATTTCAGCTCGGCGGAGACGGCGCGACGGCGATCGTCCTCGACCACGCGCCGGAACAGCGAGATCGCCGCGCGCAGGCGCCGCAGCGCCACCCGCGACTGGTGGATCGCGCCCGGCGCGCCGATGTCGCGCAGCGCCTGCTCGTTGGCGACGCGCTGGTCGACGCAGCCGCGCGCGCTCGGCTGGAAGACAGCGCCGGCCGGCATCGCCGGCTCGACCGCGGCCCCGGACTCACTTACGACCCGCGCGCCCTCGCCCG
>JBNPEA010000036.1:0-30448 GCA_051117315.1 Salinarimonas sp.
CGCCGCGACTCACCTCGCCCGGTCGGTGCTGTTGGCGCTGCTCGAGCGCGCCGGCACGCCCTACCGGACGGTGGAGCAAGAGGCCGTGTTCACGGTCGCGCAGTCCCGCGCCGTCGAGCGCGCCCTGCCCGGCGGGCACACCAAGAACCTGTTCCTCAAGGACAAGAAGGGCAACCTGTTCCTCGTCACCGCGGAGGCGCACGCGGCGGTCGACATGAAGCGGCTGCACGGACCGCTCGGCGCCGCGAGCCGGCTCTCCTTCGGCTCGGCCGAGCTCCTGCGCGAGACGCTCGGCGTCGAGCCGGGCTCGGTGACGCCGCTGGCGCTGGCGAACGACCGGGCGGGGCGGGTGCGCTTCTTCCTCGACCGCACGCTGGCCGGGCTCGAGACCGTCAACGTCCACCCCCTCGTCAACACCATGACCACCGCGATCCCGACGCCGGCCCTGTGCGCCTTCCTGGCGGCGGTCGGTCACGAGCCGACGCTCGTCGACCTGCCGGCGCCGCCGGAGGCGGCGGAGGGGGCGGAGGAGGCAGAGGGGGCTGCGCCCTAGGGGAAACCCTCTGGAACGCAGGGGCGGCACACCCCATCTTGAGCCCGACGAACCGACGCACGCGAAACGACGTTCGAGGGCGCGCCCGGAGCGCGCCCGCACCGACCCAACCGGAGCCGAACCGACATGCTCTCAGACGGAAGCAACCTGGGCGGGGGCCTGACCGACGGCGCCCCGGCGGACCTGATCAAGGACACCACGACCGCGACGTTCCGTGACGACGTGATCGCAGCCTCCATGCGCACGCCGGTGCTGGTCGACTTCTGGGCGCCCTGGTGCGGCCCCTGCAAGCAGCTCACACCGGTGATCGAGAAGGCGGTGCGCGCGGCCAAGGGCAAGGTCAAGCTCGTCAAGATGAACATCGAGGAGCACCCGTCGATCGCGGGCCAGCTCGGCATCCAGTCGATTCCCGCCGTGATCGCCTTCGTCCAGGGCCAGCCGGTGGACGGCTTCATGGGCGCGCAGCCCGAGAGCCAGATCGACGCCTTCATCGACAAGCTGTCCGGCGCCGCCGGCCCCTCCCCCGTCGAGCAGGCACTGGAGGAGGCCGCGACCCGCGCCGCCGCGGGGGACGCGCAGGGGGCGGCCGAGCTCTACGCCGCGGTGCTCCAGCGCGAGCCCGAGAACATGGCCGCGCTCGGCGGCATGGCCAAGCTCCACGTCGATCTCGGCGACCTCGACGGCGCCGAGCGCATGCTCGCCATGGCCCCGCCGGAGAAGGCCGACGATCCCGCGCTGGCGCCCGCCCGCAAGGCGATCGAGCTCGCCCGCCAGGCGGCGGCGCTCGGCGACGCCGCCGAGCTCGAATCCCGCGTCGCGCAGGACCCGGACGACCACCAGGCCCGCTTCGACCTGGCGCTCGCCCTCAATGCGCGCAACGAGCGCGTCCGCGCCGCCGAGGCGCTGGTTGAAATCGTCCGCCGCGACCGTAGTTGGAACGAGGACGGGGCCCGCAAGCAGCTCGTGGAGTTCTTCGAGGCGTGGGGTCCCAAGGACGAGGCCACCCAGGTTGGCCGGCGCAGGCTCTCCTCGGTGCTCTTCCGCTGAGATCGCGGGCGAGCGGACGGGGGCGGGAGCCGGCGTCGCCGCCCGTCGGGGCCACCAGAGCGCGGGGTATCCGGACATGGCGATGAACGCCACCTATCGCGGGCCACAGGATTGCCCGGGGACGATCCCGGTCTTCCCGCTGCCCGGCGCATTGCTGCTTCCGCGCGGGCAGATGCCGCTCAACATCTTCGAGCCGCGCTACCTCTCCATGGTCGACGACGCCGTGCGCACGGACCGCATCATCGGCATGGTGCAGCCGGATGCGGAGACCGGCGCGCAGGGCGGGCCGCCGCGGCTCTACACCATCGGCTGCGCCGGGCGCATCACCCAGCTCGCCGAGACCGGCGACGGGCGCTACCTGATCACCCTCACCGGCATCGCGCGCTTCCGCGTCGTCGCGGAGCTCTCGGCGATGACGCCCTACCGCCAGGTGGAGGCGGACTTCGCCCCCTTCGCGCGCGACTTCACCGCCCGCGCCGGCGAGGAGGACGTCGACCGCGACGGCGTGCTGCGCACGCTGCGCCAGTTCGTCGACGCCATGGAGGTCGAGGTCGACTGGAAGGGCGTCGAGCAGGCGCCCAACGAGGCGCTCGTCAACGCCCTGTGCATGATGACGCCCTTCGGCGTGCGCGAGAAGCAGGCGCTGCTCGAGGCGCCGGACCTGAAGAGCCGCGCCGAAGCGCTGATCGCGCTCACCGAGATCGAGATCGCCCGTTCGGGCGACGACGACGGCGAGCCGACCCTGCAATGACCCGTCCGACGAGAGCCAGGCCATGACCGACGAGACTCCGATGCCCCCCGAGGAGGCGCCCCCTGCCGCCGAGCCGCTGGCCATCGACCCGAAGCTGCTCGAGATCCTCGTCTGCCCGCTGACCAAGGGGCCGCTCGAGTACGACCGCACGGCCCAGGAGCTGGTCTCGCGCCAGGCGAAGCTCGCCTACCCGATCCGGGACGGCATCCCGATCATGCTGCCCGAGGAGGCGCGGGCCCTCGGCTGAGGGTCCGGCCTACCTACCGTTCGCCGGCTTTGCGTCTCGTCAATGCGCGACCCGGGATGGGCGTGTATGCTCCTCGAAAACCAACGAGGAGACGCCCCATGATCAGCCTCACCGACGCCATCGGACTCTCGGATCTCACCGAGGAGGAGATCGCCGCGCTGGCCGAGCACGAGCACGTGCCGGAGATGGTCGCCGCCACGCTCGGCGCCTATCTCCTGCACGAGGCCCACGGCTCCGAGCGCATCCGCGACATGATCCTCGACGACGTGCGCGCCGCCATACGCCGCCGGGACATCGCCCACGCGCACCAGCTGATGGGTGCGCTGCGGCACTTCCTGGCGGAGCACCCGGAGGCGGCGCTGCGCCCGCACGACGGAGCCTGAACGGCTCGCCCGCCCTCACCCGCCCTCACCCGCCCTTGCCGCGTTCGGCCAGCGCGATGCCGCCGAGCACGAGGACGAGCGCGGCCGCGTGGTAGAGACGGAAGGGCTCGGCGAGGATCGCCACCGCCAGCATCGCGCCGAACACGGGCACGAGGTTGACGAACAGCCCCGCCCGCCCCGGCCCGAGCAGCTCGACCCCGCGCATGAAGCACAGCTGGGCGATCAGCGAGGGGAAGAGGGAGACGTAGGCGAGGATGAGCCAGCCGTCGAGCCCGGGCCAGAGCACGCGGCCCATCGCGATCTCCGCGCCGAGCAGCGGCAACGAGGTGAGGAAGGCGACGGCGGCCATCGCCGTGAAGAATGCGAGCTGCGGCATGGCCGGGCGCGACCGGAGCGCCAGGGTGTAGCCGGCATAGGCGAGGCACGCGATCATCATCAGCAGGTCGCCGGGATTGAAGGAGAGCGCCATCAGCGCGGCGAGGCTCCCCTGCGCCGCGACGACGGCGACGCCGGCGAGCGTCACCGCCATGCCGGCGACCTGCAACGGCGTGATGCGGGTGCCGTAGACGAGGAGCGCGCCGACGAGCACGACGACCGGGATGCCGCCCTGGATGATGGTCAGGTTCACGGCACTGGTATAGTGCGCGGCCACGTACATCAGCGAGTTGAAGGCCGTGAAGCCGATCGCCGCCATCAGCGCGATGCGTCGCCAGTGGGCCCGGATCGTCGGCCAATGTGCGACGAGATCGCGCCGCGCCAGCGGCGCGAGGATCGCGACCACCATCAGCCAGCGCAGCGCGGTGAACGCCATCGGCGAGATCTCGCCCACCGCGAGCCGCCCGGCGACCGCGTTCCCACCCCAGGAGAGCGCGGTGATCGTCAGGAACAGGTAGGCCCGGCCGGAGGCGCCGGCGGGGAGGCGGGACGTCTTCGCCGCAGGGGCGCCCGCCGGGTTTCGCTTGCGGGCGTCCGCCATTGCGTTATGTCACCGCATCGTCTCGGGAGCGTTCGTCACGCCATGGCTCTACGGTTTCTGGTCGTCGAGGGCAACGTCCGCGCCCAGCGCGAGACGCACAGGCGGGATTTCGGAACTACCTATGCCGAGGGCTACGCCGCCGTGCTCGCGGCTCTGGTGCCCGGCGCGGCCTGCGAGATCGCGCTCCCGGCGGATGCCGACGCGCGCCTGCCGAACGGCAGCGACCTCGCCGCCTACGACGGCGTCTTCCTCACCGGCTCGGCGCTCAACCTCTACGACGGCGGGCCGGAGGTCGCGCGCCAGATCGCGCTGATGCGGGCGATCTACGCCTCGGGTACGCCCGCCTTCGGCTCCTGCTGGGGCCTCCAGGTCGCCGCCGCCGCGGCGGGCGGGACGGTGGCGCGCAACCCCGCGGGGCGCGAGATCGGCATCGCCCGGCGCATCGTCGCGACCACCGCCGGGCGCGAGCACCCGATGCTCGCCGGGCGCCCCGCCAGCTTCGACGCGCCGGCGGTGCATCTCGACATCGTCGAGACGGCTGCCGCCGGCACGGCCGTGCTCGCCGGCAACACCGTGGCGGCGATCCAGGCGGCGGAGATCCGCCACGACGGCGGCCTGTTCTGGGGCGTGCAGTATCACCCCGAGTTCTCGCTCGGCGAGCTCTCCGCCATCCTCGAGCGCTTCGGCGAGGCCCTGGTGCGCGAAGGCTTCTGCACCGATCTCGCCGCGGCGCACGCCTACGCCGCGGACCTGCGCGCGCTCGACGCCGATCCCGGCCGGCGCGACCTCGCCTGGCGCCACGGGCTCGACGCGCAGGTGCTCGATCCCGCCTGCCGCACCCGCGAGCTCTCGAACTTCGTCGCGCACGCGGTCGTGCCGGCGCGCATCGCGCGGGGCCGCGGATGAGCCCGCCGATCCCGCTGGTCGCCGCGCCGCGCCCGGCGCCACGCCCGCTCGTCGTCCACCGCTCCTCCGGCGACCTGCTCGCGGACCGGCGCTACGCCTACGCCGCCGGCTGGCTGGAGGACGGCGATCTCGGCGCCGCCGCCGATCTAGCCGCCCAGGCGCTCGAGCGCGCGCCGGGCTTCGCGCCGGCCTGGGCGCTGCTCGGCGAGGCGCTGGCGGCGCAGGGCGACGCCGCGGGTGCGATTTCCGCGCTCGAGCGAGCCCGCACGCTCGAGCCGGACGATCCGCTCGGCGTCGGCGTGACGCTCGCACGGCTGGGCGCGCTGCCGGCGGCCGACGCGATGAGCGAAGGCTACGTGCGCGCGCTGTTCGACAGCTACGCCGATCGCTTCGACGAGCACCTGACGGGCGATCTCGACTACCGCGGCCCGCAATGCCTGCGCGACGCGCTCGATCGCCACGCGCCGGGGCGTCGCTTCGCGACGGCGCTCGACCTCGGCTGCGGCACGGGGCTGATGGGCGAGGCGATCCGCGACCGGGTCGCCCGGCTGGAAGGCTGCGACCTCGCGCCCGCGATGGTGGAGAAGGCGCGCGAGAAGGGCGTCTACGACGCGCTCTGCGTGGCCGAGCTCGGCGCCTGGCTCGAGGCCGCACCGGCCGGCGGCGCCGACCTGATGCTCGCCGCCGACGTGCTCGTCTACGTCGGCGACCCGGTGCACGTACTCGCCGCCGCTCGGGGCGCGCTCGCGGAAGGCGGGCTCTTCGCCTTCACCGTCCAGGCGCTGGACGAGGCGATCGCCGGCGAGGGCTACGCCATCGGCGCGGACGCGCGCTTCGCCCACGGCGCACGCTTCCTGCGCGAGCGCGCGGCCGGGGCGGGGCTGACGGTGGCGCGGCTCGAGCCCGTCGTCACCCGCCGCGACGCCGGACGGCCGGTGCCCGGACATCTCGTCGTGCTGACCCGCTGAGCCGCCGGCGGCCTTCCGCACCGAGCTCACCCGGTGTTCGCCCCACGTTTCCCGCTTGCCGCCCCCGCCGCCCCGTGCTATCGCACCGCCCGCCGCTCGATACGGGACAGGCGCGCTCGCGCCCGCGTCCCACCTCGGTTCGGAGAGGTGGCAGAGTGGTTGAATGCACCGCACTCGAAATGCGGCATACGGGCAACCGTATCGGGGGTTCGAATCCCCCCCTCTCCGCCAAAACAATGCCTATGCGCGTCCCGGTCCTGGGATTTCTTGCAGCGCAAGCATTCAATGACGCCCGAGTGGCGATCTGCAGGCTGCCCAGGTACGAGGTCGAGGAGCGCTCGCGGCCGTCCGCCCGGGCGTGACCGGCTGCAGCGGCGTGATCGGACCAGTCGCGGCTCGGTGACAACCGGCGAGCCACGCGAGCCGCTTCACCCCACCGGCTGCGGCGCCCCGACGGGCACCTCCCGGAACGCCTCGCTCGCCTGCAGCGCCGCGCTGCGCCGGTCTCCCATGTCGACGAGGAGGTCGAGGATTCGCAGGAGCGTCTGGGCGAGCGCCGGCGGCATCGGCGTCTCGCGGTCGGCGAGGTGCTGGACGAGGCCGGCGATGCGGGCGGGGATCATGGCCTCGCGCCAGCCGGCCGGCGGCGGGTCGCGAGCATGTTCGCGAGGCGAGCACCGAGGACCTTGATGACCTTGAATTGCCTCCTATTTGCGGCTGCATCGATGCTGCGGAGGGCGACGAGATGACCGTGACCACCGCTCTTCAGCCCGGCGCCCTGCGGCGCGCCCGTCAGCTGCGCGGGATGAAGCAGTCTCATCTCGCGGAGCTCGTCGGCGTCCGGCAGGGAACCGTCTCCAAGTGGGAGAGCGGGCTCGCCCTGCCGAGCCCGGCTCAGGCACGACGGCTCGCGACCCTCTTCGCGGCCCGGCTCGATGCGCAGCGGGACGCCTGGATCCGTCGGCTCGTGGAGGGCTCGCGGCGACCGGTTCACCTCATGTGCGAGAGCACGCACCGTCTGCTCGCCGCGTCGCCGATGCGCGTCCTCGAATGGCGTCGCGATCCCGCGGAGGTCGCAGCCGAGCCGCTCTTGCGCGCGGCCCCGGACGATCTGCGTCGGGCCGAGGCGCTGGTGACGGCAAGCCGAGCGGACGCCCAGGAATCGCCGCCGTTCGTGGTCCGGACCGCCGGTCGGCGAGGCGGGCAGTACGAGGTGGCGCCCGCGCTGCTCCTCTGGGAGTCCCTGCAGCTGTCCGGCGGGGAATGGGTCCGCCTCGTCAGCAACATCGCGGAGGACGAGGTCCCCCTGGGCGCGATCGCGGTGGGCTGAGCCCGGCCGGGATGCACGGTCAGGGCGCCGCCATCGCCTCGGGCTCGCCCGCCGGCAGGAAGCGCCGAGCCTGCGCCGCAATGCGCGCGTCGACCTGCCGGAAGTCCGGCGCGTCGAGCCACAGCCGCAGGAGCAGGCGTCGGGCCTGCGGCTCGTCGTGGTCCAAGAACGCCGTGCGCGAATGCAGGACCGTGTAATTGTTCACGACCAGGAGATCGCCGAGCCGCATCGCCTGCGTCACGACGAGCGCGGGGTCCTGGGCGAGCGTATCGAAGGCGTCGAGCGCCTCGCGCTCGATCGGCGTGAGCGGGCCCGCTGCTTCGATGAAGGCTCTCAGGTACCGGCAGCCCAGCGCGCCGGCCACGCTGGCGAAGACCGGAATGCGCTCCGTAGGCTTATCGGGAGCATCCGGATAGGCGTACGAGAAGCCGCGCTCCAGGACCGCGAGGAGGTCCGGCCGGCGCGCGGCGAGCGCCGCGCGGATGGCGTGGGCGCTGACGGAACCGAGGCGGTCCCGCTCGTTTCGTGAACGACGGCGAGCCGGCCCTCGCGAAGGGCCGCCGCCGCGCGCAAGCGCGGCTTCTTGGAGCTGGTGGGAACGACGGGCATCGCGTCCGTCGGCACGAGAACGATGTGAATCGCCAGATCCGGAAAGGCGCCGGCGATCGCCGCCCGCGCCGCATCGGCTGCGGCAGCGGCGTGCGCATGCGCGTCGATCTCCGCCAGGAGGAGCACGTCGCCGTCGGGAGCATCATCCTGCACGGCGACGACGCGCGCGATCGAAAACGCGGGGTGCGACGAATCTACGAGGCGCTCGAGATCGAGGGCGTGCACGACGCGGCCTCCGACGCGGATCGCCTCCTTGGCCCGTCCGACCACGACGATCTCGCGCCCGGCGGGACCCGCGGCCAGGAAGCCGAGATCGCCGGTCTCCAGGATGCCGTCGCGCACGCCTCCGTCTGCGTCGACGATCGACAGAAGAAAGATGGTTTCGCCGAGGGCGAGATCACGCGGGTCGGAATGGTAGCGATTTGGAACGGGCATGAGGCCATAAACCCCGCCATCGGGCGCGTGAATGATTACGTCGGGGTGACTGCTTGTGTCAGGGCGCCTCCACCTGGCTTATCCAACTGTCCAGCGCGTCAGCCCTGGCCGCGTCGCTGGTGTCGGCCCCGCCGCGGCGCAGATGGGTCAGCACCCGCCGGGCGTTCGCGATGTCATCAGGCGCCAGCCCTACGGACAGGACGATGTCGAGCGCCTCGTCGCGCTCTGCGACGAGCTTTCCCACGAACGCGCGCCGGCGCTCTGGATCGATCCAGCTCAGGTCCGCTTGGCCGTCTCCATCCGGCGGCTTGGCGCCACGAACAGCGCCATGCCGAGCAGGCAGATTGCGCAGAAGGGGACGACGCCGCTCGCCCAGCCGAACTGGGCGGTCCACCAGGTGACGAGCGGCGGGCCGACGAGCGAGCCGAGGCTCCCCATCTGCGCGACGAGCCCGCTGAGAGGGCCCACGTCCTCGGGCGACGCGATCAAGGGGAGCGTCGCGAAGACGCCGGAGGGAACGAGCGCGCTCAGGACGATCACGACGACCGCCGCCGCGACTCCGACCACGGCCGAGCCGGACGCGAGGTAGAACACGCAGCCCGCGAGCGCCGCCCCCGCGAACCCTACGATAACGAGAGGCAGGAAGCGGCGCATGCGCGGCAGCAGGCAGACGAGCGCGAGGCTGGTGAGCGCGCTGGTGGCGCAGACGAAGGCGGCGACCACGCCCGCCTGCGCGTCGCCGAGAGCGGCGGCCGTGCGCAGGTAGCCCGGAAGCAGCACGACCGCGATGAGGAAGATCGCGGCGAACGCGGCGAAGCCGGCGGCGAAGCTGAGCGCGACCCGGTCGCGCAGGAGCGTGAGCGGTCTCGCGCCATTCTCGGCCTTCGGCATGCGCCTGCCGGCGTCGATCCGCAGCGCGACGGCGGCGGCGGCGAGGCAGACGATCCCGTGCGCGTTGAGCGCGACGCGCCAGTCGGACGTCGCGGCGGCGGCGATCCCGGTGCCGAGCGCGATGCCGAGCGGCAGGAACGAGCCCCACATCGTCAGTGCGGCGCGGCGGGCGAGGGCGTCGTCGACGAGGGCGATGGCGACCGGCAGCGCCGCGACGAGGGTGGTGAAGCCGACACCGGCGACGAGGCGCGAGGCGAGGAAGGCCGCCGCGCCGTCGGCCGTGGCCGCGACGAGGCTCGACGCGCCGAGCACGGCGAGCCCGAAGGAGAGGCAGGCGCCCACCGACACGCGCGTGATCGCGGTGCCGACCAGGAAGCCGAAGACAGCGCCGACCAGAGTGATCACCGAGACGGCCAGCCCCGCGACTGCCGGCCCGAGATCGAGATCTCGCCGCAGGTCGACGAGATAGTAGGAGGCCACGCCCAACGCCGAGGCCGCCAGCAGCCCGGCGGAGAAGTAGAATGCGGCTCGGATGCTGCCCGACATCGGTTTGCGGCTCCCACCGAACGATTTCGAGCAGGGACGTACTACCAATGCGTGCTTTTCCACCAGGAATTAAATATTCGACGTGCCGTCGAGCCGGTCCGCCGCGAGGAGAACGGGACCGCGGCCGAGGTCGGCCTCCAGCCGCCGCCTCAGCAGGACCGACTCGCCGCTTCCCGGCAGGCCGCGGATCTGCACCCATCGCCGCTCCGCGAGCGCTTTCTCGAGGTCGTCCGCGAGGCTCGGGCGCTCAAGACGCACGCCGGCGATGTCGTCGGCGATGTCGGCGAGCGCGTGCGCCGCCATCGTGCGCAGCCGCTCCAGGTCACCGCGGAGCGACGGAGCGGCCGCGAGCCGGAAGGCCGACGACAGTGTGCGCACCAGCCCCGGCCGCTCGAACACGGCCGACCTGCCGGCGCCCTCGCGCGCCAGCAGGCAGAGGCGGTCCCAGAGGGCGGTGGCCTGCGCGGCATCCGGGTTCGCGAGGCAATGGCGCGCCTCGTTCAGCGCCGCGGGACGCACGGCTTCGCCCTGGTGCAGGGCGTCGAAGCGCAGGAGCACGAAATGGGCGAGGAAATCGTGGATCTCCGCGCCCGAGACGGGCCGCCCCGCGGCGTGCTCCACCAGCGCGGCGATGACGTCCCGAACGGACCGGACGCCCCCGCTCGCATTGCCGCCCTGTGCGAAGCGGGCGTCGAAATCGGCAGCCGTCGGGCTCGCTCGAGCGAGCTCGCACAGGGTCGTGAGATCACGGGCCGTCCCGGCCGCCACGTCGTCGACGGCGAGCCCGTAGCGATCGACCCCGCGGCGGAAGCTGCGGAAGCCGGGCTTCCGGAAGGTGAGCCAGCAATCGCGGACGACGTTCCGGAAGTCCTCGTTCGACTCGGCGGCGCTGATGATGATCGCGCGCTTCACCTGCAGGCTCAGCCGCGCCTGTGGGCCGCCCACCGTCCCGAAGTCGACGATGACGTCGTCGAGCGGCTCGCCGAAATCCCGCTGCTGCTGCGCGACCCGGCACACGGCCAGGTCGGCGATCCCGGGCGCGAAGCCCTCGCCGAGGAGCGCTGCGAGATAGGTCGCGGCGAACCGGTCCTCGAACGTGAACCCGGCGCCGCCGGCGAGCTCAGGGGATCGGGGCATGCGCGCTCGAAGTGGTGATCATCGCGCCGGTATCCTTAGCCGAAGCACTCCGGGTGTACCGCGTCGAGCGACCCTGCTGACGCGTGGCCTCACCCGTCCAGGAGCGCGCGGCCGATGATCAGCTGCTGGATCTGGGTCGTTCCTTCGTAGATGCGAAAGAGGCGAACGTCGCGGTAGAAGCGCTCGACCACGTGCCCGAACATGTAGGCCTCGCCGCCGAAGATCTGCATCGCTCGATCTGCGACGCGCCCGACCATCTCCGACGCGAAGAGCTTCGCGCAGGCGGCGTCCCGCGAGACGTCGCCCGCGTCGGCGCGTGCGGCGGCGTCCAGCACCATGCAGCGTGCCGCGTAGGCTTCCGCATGCGAGTCGGCGAGCAGCGCGCGCACGAGCTGGAAGTCGCCGATGCGCTTGCCGAACTGCCTGCGCGTGCGCGCGTGCCGGGTGGCTTCGTCGACGAGCCGCTCCGCGGCGCCGACGCAGAGCGCCGCGACGCGCAGGCGTCCCCGTTCGAGCACCCGGCGCGCGAGCGCCAGACCTTCGCCCACCGCGCCGAGCAGGGCGTCCTGCGGAATCGTGCAATCGGCGAAATGGATGTCGCAGGTCGGGCTGGCGCGATGCCCGAGCTTGCGATCCGGGGGGCCGAACGAGAGGCCGCGCGTCGCACGCTCCACCAGGAAGGCCGAGATCGCCTCGCGGTCCTCGCCCGTCCGAGCGAGAACCGTGATCAGGTCGGCCACGGGAGCGTTCGAGATGTAGCGTTTCGCGCCGGTGATCGACCAGCCGTCCGAACTGCGCACGGCTCGCGTCCGCACTCCGGCGGCGTCGGACCCCGCCTCCGGCTCGGTCAACGCGAAGGCACCGATCGCCTCGCCCGACGCCAGCCGCGGAAGCCAGCGCTGCTTCTGCTCCTGGGAACCGACCGCGACCAGGCCCTCGACGCCGATCCCCGCATTTGTTCCGAACAGCGTGTGAAAGCCGGGGGAGGTCCGGCCGAAGGTCAGAGTCAGCCGGATCTCCTCGAGCGGGGTGAGGCCGAGGCCGCCATAGTCCGTCGGCACGATCAGGCCGAACAGGCCGAGGCGTCGCATCTGTGCGCCGATGGCGTCCGGAACGACCCCTGTTTCCTCCAGCTCGCGCTCCGCGGGCACGAGCCGTTCGCGCACGAAGCGCTCGACGTTCGCCTCGAGCGCGGCGAAGGTCGTCTCGTCTAGCGCCATTGCGGCTCGCCTCGCTTCTGCTCCACGCGACGGTACGATCAGTAATTGAGAAATGCAATGGTTTCAGGCCATCGACAGCAGCACCTTGCCCGATCGTCCGGAACCGAGCGCAGCACCCAACGCTTCCGGCGCGCGCGCGAGCGGACAGCGCGTCTCGACCGGGCTCGCGAGAAGGCCGGTCTCGACGAGCCGCCATGCCTCCCGCAGCGTTCCGGCGACGACCGCCTGCGGCTGCTCGTGCACCCATCGCCTCAGCCAGAACAGCTCGAACGCGACGTCCGGCCGGCGGCGCGGCAGGTCCGGCGGCAGCGGGCGCCCGGACAGGAGCCCGTAATGAACGAAGCGGCCGCCTGGTGCGAGCATGTCGTGCAGAGCCTCGCCGAGCGCACCGCCGACGGCGTCGAGCGCGGCGTCGAGCGGCGCGCGACCGAGCCGATCTCGCAGAATGGCGGCGAGCGTGGCGGCGTCCTCGCCGTCGGGCAGAACGAGCGCCTGCTCGATCCCGAGCCCGTCGAGCAGCGGCAGACTGCGGGCATCGCGCACAATGGCGACGGGATTCGCGCCGGCTGCGCGCGCGAGGCGCACCAGCATGCGCCCGATCGCCGATCCGGCGGCGTCGATCGCGATCCGCATGCCGGCTCGGATCCGGATGCGATCGCGCATCATCAGGAGCGCCGTGAGCGGGTTCACGTAGCTCGTGGCCGCCGCCTCGTCCGACAGCGTTTCGGGCAACCGAAAGCACCAGGACGCGGGGAGGAGCTTCGCGTCCTGCCAGCAGCCGGCGCTCCCGATGGGTAGGACGCGATCTCCCGGGCACAGATCCGCGACGCCGGATCCCACGGCGTCGATCACCCCCATGCCCTCGAAGCCGGGAACGAAGGGCAGCCGCGCTCGGGAGGCGTAGGCTCCGGAGATCGTCACGAGGTCGGATGGGTTTATCGCCGCGAGCCGCATCCGGACGCGGACGGCGTCGGCTTCCGGCTCCGGACGATTGCTAAGCTCCAGCCGAACCACGTCCGGCGGATGCCCGAAGGAGTGGACGATCAGACGTCGATGCGCTTCCATGACCACACCGCCTCCGGTCGTCCGCGCGGCGACTTACCGACACGGAGCCCGTCATGCCGCAGTCCGCAACCGCGCCCCGACCACCGTCGCAGCACCGCGCGTCCCTGCGCGTACCCTTCCGCGACGTCGACATGCACGGGCACGTCCACAACGCGATGTTCCTTTCCTATTTCGAAGCCGCGATCAACGACTTCCTTCGAGACCGAGGCTTGGCGCCTCACTTCGACCCGGCGAGTGCGGTGCAGGTCTACCACGTCAAGAAGGCCGAGCTGACCTTCGAAGCTCCCGCCTTCTTCGAGGACGAGCTCCAGTTTCGGGTGCGAATCGCTCGAATCGGACGGTCGAGCCTCTCCTACGGGGGAGAGATCGTGCGCTGCGCGGACGAGACGCTCTGCGCGACGGTCGTGGTCGTTTGGGTCTGCGTCGATCCGGCGACCAGACGTCCCTGTCCCTTTCCGGAGGCGACACGCCTCGCCCTAGATCAGGTTGCCAGCGAGCCTGGATAGAATCATAACTTGCATTTTCTATAGATCTGTGGTCGTGCTTGGGGAGGTCCATCAGCGCTCACCGAAAGGGCCTCATTCCCGCGATGTCGGTCGTCTTCGAGAACGTGAACGTGCGGATCGCCGAACGCGAAATCCTGGCAGGCATCGACCTGGAGCTCCGCGAACAACGTGTGGGCGTGATCGGCGCGAACGGTTCCGGCAAGAGCACCTTCGCTCGGCTCATCAACGGGCTCGTGCTGCCGGTGGGGGGCACCGTTACCGTCTTTGGTGCCGATACCCGGACGCGCACCCGGGACGTCCGCCGTAAGGTCGGGTTCGTCTTCCAGAATCCCGATAACCAAATCGTCTTCCCGATCGTGTCGGAGGATGTCGCCTTCGGACTGAGGAACATCGGGCAGGGCAAGGCGGAGGCGAGCGAACGAGCCGCCGAGGTCCTGCAGCGCTACGGCCTCGCCCATCTGGCGGACCGTCCGGCACACGCGCTGAGCGGGGGCGAGAAGCAGATGGTCGCGCTCGCCTCGGTGCTCGTCATGGAGCCGGCCGTGCTCGTGCTCGACGAACCGACCACGCTTCTCGACCTGAGCAACAGGAACCGCGTTCGGGGGG
This sequence comes from Salinarimonas sp., assembly GCA_051117315.1. Classification (GTDB taxonomy): domain Bacteria; phylum Pseudomonadota; class Alphaproteobacteria; order Rhizobiales; family Beijerinckiaceae; genus Salinarimonas. Next base: position 14,177 of record JBNPEA010000036.1, read on the forward strand.
TTCTCGAGAGCCTTCCCCAGATGGTCGTCGTCGTCACGCACGATCTGGAGCTGGTCGCGTCGTTCGATCGCCTTCTCGTCGTCGACGAAGGCCGCATCGCGGTCGACGATCGCCCGAAGGCTGCTCTCGACTGGTACAGGGAGAGGCGTTCATGAACCTGTCCCTCTACGTTCCGGGCGATACGCGGCTCCACCGCCTGCGCCCGGACGTGAAGCTCGCTTGCCTGCTCGTGTTCGGCATCGCCCTGTTCTTCGCCGATTCGCTGCTCATCCTGGCGATTGCGACGCTGGCTGCCCTGATCGCGATCTGGTCGACCGGCGCCTCTCTCGCCATGCTGCGCCGTCAGCTCACGGGCATCGCCGTGATCGTGGCGATCATCGTCGTCGCGAACGTCTGGCTCTTCGACTGGCGTCAGGCGACTCTCGTGGGCCTTCGCATCACGTCGCTCGTCCTGCTCGCCTTCGCCGTGACCCTCACGACGCGCAGCTCCGAGATCCTGGAGACCCTGGAGCGCGTGCTGCGCCCGCTCGAGCGTATCGGGATCGCCGATGCTCAGAAGGTCGGCCTCGCCGTCTCCCTCGTGTTGCGCTTCGTCCCGGAGGTTCTGAAGCAGATCTCCGACCTGCGCGAGGCGAGAGCCGCCCGCGGCCTGCGCGTGGGCCCTCTGAACCTGATCGTGCCGCTCGTCGTGCGCACGCTGAGGAGTGCCGACGCGATCGCCGAAGCGATCGACGCCCGCGCCTATCCGCCCGATTCCAAGCGCTCCTCGGAGACGAACCATGAGCACCCGTGACCTCGTCCTCGTCGCCCTGTTCGCCGCCGTCATCGTGGCGATGGGGCTGATGCCGCCCATTACGCTGGGCTTCCTGCCGGTTCCCATCACGCTCCAGACGCTCGGCGTGATGCTCGCGGGCGTGATGCTCGGGCCCGTGCGTGGCGGTCTCGCCGCCGCCCTCGTCGTCCTGCTGGTCGTGATCGGGCTGCCGGTCCTCGCAGGAGGACGCGGCGGGTTCGGGGTAATCCTCGGGCCGACGGGCGGCTTCCTCCTGGGCTGGATCCCCGGCGCCGTGCTCACGGGCTGGATCATGAAGCGCTTCGCCGGCGCCGGAGCGTGGCGCCCGGCCGACGTCGGCATCGCGTTCCTGGCGTGCGTCGCGGGCGGCATCGGCGCGATCTACGCGCTCGGTATCCCCTGGCTCTCCGCCGTGACCGGCATGGCGATGACCCAGGCTGCCATCGGAAGCGCCGCGTTCCTTCCCGGGGATCTCGCAAAAGCCGTCGTCGCAGCGCTCGTCGCCCGCGGGGTGCACCGCGCCTACCCGCTCGCGCTGAGGTGAGCCATGCCGCTGGCGGGGAACGTCCATCGGCACGCACGGGAACGTCCGGAGGAGGCGGCCGTCGCCATCGGAGGCGGCATGCTCACCTGGCGTGAGCTCGACGCGCAGGCCGCCCGGCTCGCCGGAGGACTTGGGGCCGTGCCCCCGCGCGAGGGGGCGGCGCGCGCGATCTGCCCTCCGGGTGGACGGCTGACGGCGATCCTTCTCGAGAACGGGACCGCCTTCGCGGAGCTCTTCGTCGGGGCGACGCAGTCGCCACACGTCTGCGCCGTGCTCGACCCGAAATGGCCGCCGGCGCTCGTGGCTGATGTGCTGCGCCGTCTCGAGCCGGATCTCCTGGTCGTGGACGGCGCGTACGCGACGAAGGACGTGCAGGACGCGTCCTCCGGGCTCGTCCTCTCGACGGCCTCCCCGGAAGGCGACGGCGCCAGCTATGAAAGTTGGCTCTCGGCGCAAGACCCGATTGAAGATTCGCCCGAGGGGGCGGACGACGAGCCGTTCGCCATCATCTTCACCTCCGGGACGACGTCGACACCCAAGGCCATCCGGCGGCTGCGCCGCTCCTGGCGCGCGAGCATGTCGGCAGGAGCGGAGCTGTTTGGACTGCAGCCGGATCGCCCTGCGCTCGCGCCCGGGCCGCTCGTCCACGGTCTCACGCACTACGCGCTCGCCGAGCAGCTCCGCGCCGGCGCGACGTTCCACGGACTGCCGCGTTTCGACGGACCGTCCGCCGTCGCGGCCCTCCGCGACGCGCCGATCAGGCGTCTCGTCGTGGTCCCGACCATGCTCGACGCCATCTGCCGGGCGGCGTCCGAGACGAGTACGATCCTCGGGGGCGTGGATGCGATCGTCACCGCGGGAGCCAAGCTCGACGACGACCTCGGGGCGCGCGCCCGTCACATTTTTCCCCGCGCGCTCCTGATCGAATATTACGGGGCGTCCGAGCTCGGTTTCGTCACCGTGGCGATGGACGGTGACGACGGGCGAAATGCCGGGGTCGGGCGGCCCTTTCCGGGCGTCGAGCTCGCCATCGGGACCCGCGACGGGCTCACGCGCGCGCCGGACGTCGCCGGCACCGTCATGGTGAGGAGCCCGCTCGTCTCGGCCGGCTATCTGTGGGACGACGACGGCGTGGGATTTCGGGTCGAGCAGGGTTGGGCGACGGTCGGCGACATGGGCCGGCTCGACGAGACGGGCGCGCTGCACCTCCTTGGCCGCGAGGGAGGGATGATCCTGACCGGCGGCCACAACGTCTTCCCCGGCGAGATCGAGGCCGCGCTCCTCGCGATTCCCGGCGTCGACCAGGCGGTCGTCCTCGGCCTGCCGGATGCGTATCTCGGCCAAGTCGTCGTGGCGGCGCTGTCCGGCCCGGCGCTCGAGGCGCGCACGGCCTCCGAGATCCTCGCCCTCTGCGCCGGAACCCTGCCCCGCTACAAGCTGCCCAGACGCCTGTTCGCGGTCCGGGACTGGCCTCTCACCCGAAGCGGAAAGATCGCGCGCGGGACCCTCGAAACCTGGATCGTCGAGACCGATGCCCGCGTCGCCCCGCTCCAGCCCTGACGATCGCGAGCCGATCGTCGTCGCCGCCCGACGGACGCCGATTGGTCGCGCGGGCGGCGCGCTCGCCGAGATCGAGGCCGCCGATCTCGCGGCGTGCGTCATCCGGGCGCTCATCGACGAGACCGCGATCGATCCCGCCGGCGTGCACGAGGTCGTGCTCGGCAACGCCGCGGGCGGCGGCGGCAACATCGCCCGGCTCGCGGCGCTCTCCGCCGGGCTGCCCATCGCCGTGCCTGGAACGAGCGTGGACCGGCAATGCGGCGCGGGCCTCGAGGCGATCGTCACGGCGTGCCGAATGATCCAGGCCGGGGCCGGGGACCTCTACCTCGCCGGCGGCGTCGAGAGCGTCAGCCGCGCGCCCTGGCGGGTGGAGCAGCCCCGACGGCCCGGTGCCCTGCCCCGCTTTTACGCACGCGCACGCTTTGCGCCGGACGCGATCGGCGATCCGGAGATGGGCGCCGCCGCCGAGAACGTAGCGCGTGCCTACAAGATCACGCGATCGCGACAGGACGCCTTTGCCCTTCGCAGCCACGAGCGCGCCATTGCGGCGATGGACGCCGGCCGGTTCGAGGACGAGATCGTCGCCGTGGCCACGCCGGCTGGCTCGGTCCGGCGAGACGAATGCCCTCGGCGCGATACCTCGCTCGCCGCGCTGGCGCGCCTGCAGCCGGCCTTCGCGGAAGGCGGCAGCGTCACCGCCGGGAATGCGTGCCCTTTGAACGACGGCGCCGCGATCGTGCTCGTCGCCACCCGCGCGCGGGCGCGCGAAGCCGGCTACGAGGCCGGGCTCGCCTTCGTCGACGCGGCTGCGGCGGGCGTCGACCCCAACCTTTTGGGCATCGGCCCGGTGGCCTCGACGGGCCGGCTGCTCGCACGGCGGCCCGACCTGCAGCTGCTCCGCGCATCGGCGGTGGAGTTCAACGAAGCCTTCGCCTCCCAGGTGCTCGCCAGCCTCGGCGCGCTAGGCGTACCCGAGGAAGACGTCAACCGCGACGGAGGCGCGATCGCGCTCGGGCATCCGTTCGGCGCGTCGGGAGCGATCCTCGTCACGCGTCTCTTCGCCCAGCTCGTCGGCCGCAACGCCCGAGAGCGATCGGAACGCGAAGCCTTCGCGATGCTCGGCATCGCCGGTGGGCTGGGGCTCACCGCGGCCTTCCGTCCGGTCGGGATCTAGAACGGACGCCGTTCGTCGCCGCTCGCTCGCAGATGGGTTCGAGCCCGTGCGATTCGGCTTGCGTGTACACAAGGTGAGGGGAGCGCGACCGAGTAGATCGGATCGGACTTGGACAATACTGCGCGATATCTTAGGCGCCGAGACAAATCACTCAGTGGAAAGAACAGGCTCGCGGAATCCGCCAGGTAGCCTTCGTAGAGGCTCGCGCGAAGATTTAGCAGCTCGCGTCCCTGCGCGCGGGCCGCGCCGACATCGGGATCGTCGCGGGATCGGTCGACGCGCCCGACCTGCACGCCACCCGCATCGGCGAAGGCCGGCTCGTGGCTCTCCTTCCCGCCGGCCACCACTGGGAGGGCCGAGCGGCCGTGTCGCAGGAGGAGATCGCAGCCGAGCCGCGGCTCATCGGCATGCCGCTCGACCGCCGATCGGGCGCCTCGTCGCGCACCTCGTGCCGGCGGACGGTGCGGGCGGGCGCGAGCGCATCACCGCGAGCTCGCTCCTCGCGGTGCCGAACCTCGTGCGCACCCTCGGGCGGGTCTCGATCGTGGACGAGTTCACCGCGGAGGCCGCGAGGCACGTGGGCGTCGCGGCCGTCCCGATCGCGCCGCCGCTCGTCTTCGAGATCCTGGCGCTGTCCGTCAGGCCGCTCGAGACGCGGCGGGCCGGGCCCATCCTCGTGGAGGCGCTGCGCGGGCTCCTCGCGGCCCGCTGAGGCGCGTCACTGCGGCCCCATGAAGAGGTTCGGCAAGAACAGGCTCAGCTGCGGGAAGGCCGCGAGGCAGGCGAGCACGATCAGGAGCGGGATGAAGAACGGCAGCACCGCCCGGACGATGTCCTCGATCGGCGTCTGCGCGATCCGCGAGGTGACGTAGAGCCCGATCCCGAGCGGCGGCGTCGCGATGCCGAGGATCAGCGACATCTGCAGCACGATGCCGAAATGCACCCGGTCGATGCCGTAGGCGTCGACGAGGGGCAGGAGGATCGGCACGAGCAGCAGCTTGATCGTGATCCCGTCGATGAAGCAGCCGAGCACGAGCACCGTCACCGAGACCACGAGGAGGAACATCCCGATCGACTCGACCCGTTCCGGGATGCCGCGGGCGAGGTCCTGCGGGATCTGCTCGATGGCGAGCAGCCAGCCCATGGAGCCCGCAAACCCGATGATGATCATGATCATCGAGGTGATCAGCACCGTCTCGGTCAGCGCCTTCGTCAGCGCCTCCCAGGTGAGCGTACGGAAGATCGCGCCGAGCAGCAGGACGTAGCCCGAGGCGAGCACGCCGGCCTCGGAGGCGGTCGTCGTCCCCGTGAGGATGCCGCCCATGATGATCGCGGGCGCGATCAGCGCCGAGGCGCCCGAGAGCGTCTGACGCCAGATCTCTCCCGCGCTCGCCTTCTCCTGCTGCGGGAACTCGATCCGTGTGGCGAGCAGCCGGTTGAAGATCATCAGCGCCACGGCGACGAGGAGCCCCGGCACGATGCCCGCGAGGAACATGCGCGCGACCGACGTATTCGACAGGAAGGCGTAGACGACGAGCGGCACCGAGGGCGGGATGAACGGCGCGACGATGGCCGAGACGGCCGTGATCGCCGCCGCGAAGGCGGGCTTGTAGCCGCGCTCACGCATCGCCTTGATCTCGACGGCGCCGAGGCCCGCGATGTCGGCCACCGCCGCGCCGGTGCCGCCCGCGAGCAGGACCGAGGCCAGCACGTTCACCTGCGCGAGGCCCGCGCGGAAATGGCCGACGAGGGCATTCGCCAGGTTGAAGATGCGCTCGGTGATCCCGATCGCGTTCATCAGGTTGCCGGTGAGCACGAAGAAGGGGATCGCCAGCAGCGAGGCGTTGCTCGCCCCCTCCAGCACCTTCATCGGCACGATCCAGAGCGTGGTCGAGAAGCCGGCGGCGATCAGCGCGCCGACGACGGCGATGCCGATCGCCATGGTGATCGGGGTCCTGAGCGCGATGAGCGCGAGGAATCCGGCGAAGAGCGCGACGGCGGTCATGGGCGGGCCTCCCGCGGCTCGGGCCCGTCGTCCGGGGTCTCGTTGCGATGATGCGCCTCGAACGCGGCGCGCTTCGGGTCCGCGACGGCGCGGACGGCATCGCGCAGGTCGAGGACGAACTGGCAGGCGATGAGGAAGCAGGAGACGAAGAGCGGCACCGAGAGCCAGTAGCGCTGGATGCCGACGAGATCGATGACGCCGACCTGGCGCGGGATCAGGGTGGGCGCCTGGGCGAGGATCGTGGCGAGGAGCGACAGCGCGAGCAGATCCACGAGAACGCGCACGAACGCGCGCCCGCGGTCCGGCAGACGTCGCACCAGCACGTCGACGGCGACGTCCTGCCCCCGGCGGTAGATGCAGAAGAAGCCGAGGAAGATCATCCAGACGAACAGGACGCCCGTCCACGGGAAGACCCAGATGATGCCGAGATCGAGGATCAGGCGCGAGAGGATGTTGGCGAGGTTGATCGCCAGCATCGCGAGGAGCAACCCGTTGGCCGCCGCCAGGAAGATCCTGTCGGCGGCCGAGAGGCCCCGGTCGAGGAGCCGCCACATGGCTCAGTTCGCGGCGCGGGAAGCGTCGACGGCATCGAGGAAGCCCTCGGGCAGCGAACCCTCGGCGTCCATCTGCTGGTAGAGCTCGGCCATGCGTGCGACGAAGGGGCCGGTGTCGACCGCGGAGTAGGAGACGTCCTCCTCGGCCATCCGCGCGAGCGACTCCTCGGCGACACGATCGGTCTCGGCTGCGAACTCGGCCGCGACCTCGTCGTAGGCCTCGATGATCTGCGCGCGGGTCTCCTCGTCGAGCCCGTTCCAGGCGTCGGCGTTCGCCATGAAGGCGAGGCCCTGCGGGTACTCGTCGTGGCGGGTGATGTGGGGCGCGACCTCGTAGAAGCGCATCGGCTCGACCAGCGCGACGGGGCTGTTCACCGCCTCGACGATGCCGCGGCCGAGCGACTCGTAGACCTCGGTCCAGGCGAGCGTGCGCACCTCCGCGCCGAGATGCCGCCAGGCGGCGGCCGCGAGCTCGTCGGGATGCAGGCGCAGCTTCACGCCTGCGACGTCGTCCAGGCTCTCGATCGGCTTCGTCGAGACCATCACCCGGTAGGGACCGCGGACCATCCTGGTCGAGTCGCCGATGACGGTGATGCCCGCCTCGTCCTCGATCGCCTGGTGCCAGCCCTCGACGAGGTCGGTCGCCATGAAGCGCGACCAGTGCTCACGATCGTCGAACAGGAAGGGCGCGCTGACGAACTTCATCTCCGGCACCCACTTCTGCAGGTACGAGGAGCCTTCCGGATAGATGTGCACCGTGCCGAGCTGGAGCTGCTCGAGGATCGCGTCGTCCTTGCCGAGCTGCTCGTTGGGGTACACCTCGACGGTGATCTCCCCGTCGGTCTTCTCGCCGATGCGGTCGGCCACCGCCTGGAAGATGCGGCCCTCGATCGAGTCGGCGGGCATCTTGTGGGCCATGCGCCAGGTGTCCGCCTGCGCCGCGCCCGCGGCAACGAGGGCGGTGGTCGCCACGAGGGCGAGGAGTGCGTTCTTGATCGTCATGGTCCGGTCCTCCCGTTGGTGATGCAGTCGCGGCCGGCGTTCCCTTGTGCTCGGCCGCGACGGTATTCGATCAGCGCGCCGCCATGACCTTGGCCGTCGCGCCGGAGATGTCCGGCAGCTTCTCGCCGGCGCGCAGGCGGTCGAGGAGCCCGAGCTCGCGCTCCTGCATCCCGATCGCCCGCTCGGCCACGGCCTGGATCTGGCCCGGCTTGAGGAAGAGCACGCCGCTCTCGTCGGCGAGCACGGCGTCGCCGGGCTCGACCGCACAGCCGCCGACGCTGACGGGCACGTTCATCGCGCCCTCGAGGCCGAGCAGCTTCGTGGTGATCGGCGAGGGGCCGCGGCACCAGACCGGCATCTCGCAGCGACGGATCTCGTTGAAGTCCGTCGCCGGCCCGTCGATCACCGCGCCGACCACGCCGGCGAGCTTCGCCGCGTTCGTGACGACCCCGCCCCAGCACGCGTGCCTGGTGTCGCCCGCACGGTCGATGACGAGGAAGTCGCCGGGCCGCACGAGGGCGAGCGCGTGGTGGAGCAGCGTCGAATCCGCGCCGGGGATGCGCAGCGTCACGGCCGTGCCGACGACGCGGGTCTCCGGCAGGACGCCGCGCAGCGCCGCGTCGGCGAACTGGCTGTGCAGGAAGTGCCCGACGGTGGCGGTCTCCACCTGCTCCAGCAGGCGCACGAGGCGGGGCTCGATCTGGCGGGGAAGGTCTCTGATCTCGAACACGGGACGTCTCACAGCACGTGGTGGGTGGCGACGGGGACGTTGGTGCGCACGCGCGCCTGGTACTCCGCATCGACGCGCGCCACCGCATGGCCCGGGTGGTCGCCGACCTGGGCGACGACGTGCCCCCACGGGTCGATGATCATGCTGTGGCCGTAGCAGGCCTTGCGGCCGCCGGCATGCGTCCCGATCTGGCCGCAGGCGAGGACGTGCGTCTGCGTCTCGATGGCGCGCGCCCGCAGCAGCACCTCCCAATGGTCCTTGCCGGTCATCAGCGTGAAGGCCGCCGGCAGCACGATCAGGTCGGCACCGCGGTCGCGCAGCGCCCGGAACAGCTCGGGAAAGCGCAGGTCGTAGCAGATCGAGCAGCCGATCGTGTAGCCGCCGCAGGAATAGGTGACGATCTCGCGCCCGGGCGAGATGGTCTCGCTCTCGCGATGGCGCATGCCGCCGGGCACGTCGACGTCGAACATGTGGATCTTGCGGTAGCGCGCGATCTCGCGGCCCTGCGGGTCGAAGACGAGGCTCGTGTTGTAGAAGCGCTCACCGTCGGTCTCGACGATGCTGCCGCCGTGCAGCGTCACCCCGTGCGTGCGGGCGAGCTCGGCCATGGTGGAATAGGCCTCGCCGTCGGGGAAGCGCTCGGCGCTGGCGTGGAACTCGGCCGGCCCGTCGCCGAGACAGGCCCAGTATTCGGGCAGGACCACCAGATCCGGCTTGTCCTGCACGGCCTCGTCCACGAGACGTCGGGCGGCATCGAGGTTCGCCCCCTTGTCTCCCTGCGAGTTCATCTGTACGACGGCGACCTTCATGCGTGACCTCCCCTGACGTTCGTTCGAGAACATCTTCGCGAGGGGGTCCGCCAGCTGTCAAAAGACAAATTTCTGTCGCCGCGATCGGGTTTCGTTATGCAACCGCCCGCTACCAGGCGAGGGCCGGTTCCTCGCCGGCGCAGAAGTCGCGAGCCACCTCCCGGGCGAGGTCGGCGCGCGTGGCGGGCAGGTGCGACGCCGGCCCGTCCCGGTAGGTCGCCTGGAAGCCGAGCGGCGGGAAGAGCTGGCGCGCGTCCTGGGAAGCGCTGCACGGCGTCGGACGATGTTGGCGCGCTCGTACGGAGGCCAGCCGGCAATGGATCACGAGGGGTGCCGTCGGCAGGAGCGGCAGGACGAGCCCGAGCGCCGCGAGGGTCAGGGTGCAGGTTCCGAACGCTCGCAGGATGAGGCTCGTCGGCATCGTCGCTCCGGATGCTCTATCGGGACGGAAGCACGAACACGTCGGCGGTACGCCGCGTCGTGCCGCTCACGACGTCCGTTGCCACGATCGCGATGTCCCGGTTCTGCTGCGTCGCGCTGCTGACGACGAGGCGCAGGGGACGCCGCGCGCCGGGCTCGAGGTCGACCCGGCCTCCCGGACCGGCGCCCACGAGGGAGACCTCGGCATCCGGCAGGCCCTCGACCGAGATCACGATGGTACGCTCCTCCAGCGATCGGTTCCCTATTGTCACCGCATAGCCGTTGCGAACCCGCCCGTCGCTGAGGAGGACGGCCGCGGGATTGCGGTCGTGGACGGAGGTGACGGCGAGGTCCGTCCGCAGCGCGAGCGTCGCGACCATCGCGCCGGCGATGGCGAGGATGGCCGCCGCGAGTGCCGCCGTCTTAGGGCGCACGGGGCGCCAGCGCGGGGCGGGCGCCCCTGTGCGCTCGGCCTCGATCGCCTCCCATGGCGCATAGGCGATGAGCCCGTGCGGGCGCGAGAGCCGCGTCATCACGCCGTCGCAGGCGTCGACGCACAGGCCGCAATTGATGCAGGCGAAGCTCGGGCCCTCGCGGATGTCGATGCCGATGGGGCAGACGGCGACGCATTGGGCGCAGTCGACGCAATCACCGGCCGGCTCGCCCTCGGCCCGGCGTTGCAGCGCGCGCTTGGCGGGCAGGCGCGGCTCGCCGCGGGCGTCGCGATAGGCGACCGAGAGCGCCTTCGGGTCGAAGATGGCGTTCTGCAGGCGCGGCCAGGGGCACATCCAGGTGCAGACCTGCTCGCGAGCGTGCCCGGCGAGAAGGTAGGTGGTCAGCGTCAGCGCCGCGACGGCGCCGTAGGCGGCGGCGGGGGCCGCGCCGGTGGCGAGATCGACGAGAAGCGTCGGCGCGTCGGCGAAGTAGAGCGCGAAGGCGCCGCCGGTCGCGGCCGCGACGAGGAGCCAGAGCGCGTGCTTCGCCCCGATCTCGAGAACGCGGCGGGGCGTCAGAGGGCCTTCGCGCTTGCGCAGCCGCTCACGGCGGTCGCCCTCGATGCGCCGCTCGATGAGCAGGAAGAGGTCGGTCCACACCGTCTGCGGGCAGAGATAGCCGCACCAGACCCGACCGGCGAGAGCGTTCGCCAGGACGAGAACCATCGTGGCGAGCACGAGCAGCCCCGTCACCAGGATCACGTCGCTCGGCCACAGCTCGAGGCCGAAGAGGTAGGCGCGCACATGGGCGAGGTCGACGAGCACCGCCTGGTCCGGCTGGCCGGGGCCGCGGTCCCAGCGCAGCAGGGGCAGGGCGTAGTAGAGCCCGAGACAGGCGACGAGCACGCCCCACTTGATCCGACGGAAGCGGCCCGAGACCGCCTGCGGCGTCACCCGCCCGCGCATACCCTCCGCCTGCGGCTTGCCGAGCCGGGCGGCGCGCGCCGCGTGCGAGACGTCGAGAGCGACCATGGTCCGCCTCCTTGGAAACCGCCTCTCCCGAAAAGAGGCATTGTCGATACCTGTTTTTGCGCGCGCCGGCGTCGCACGACAATTCCGTGGGAGCCCTTAGGGAGCGGCGGCCGCCTCCGCGAGCCCGAGCCTGGCACGCATCTCCGGCCCGCGGCCTGCGAGATCGGCGAGGGTCAACCGATCGAGCTCGGCGAAGAACGCGTCGAGCGCCCGCGCCAGCGCGCCCGTGAGCCGGCAGGCACCGGCGAGGGCGCAGGAGGACGGGCCCTCGCCGAGGCACTCGACCAGCGCGACATCCTCCTCCAGCGCGCGCACGACGCCGCCCATCCGCACGCGGGCGGGATCGACCGCGAGCCGGAGCCCCCCGGCGCGCCCGCGCACGCTGGCGACGAGCCCCATCCCCACGAGCGTCTGCGCGACCTTGCGCAGGTGGTTCTCCGAGACGTGGTGCCGCCGCGCCAGCTCCTCGATCGCGACGACGCGGCCCTCCAGGACGGCCAAGGTCATCAGCACGCGCAGGGCGTAGTCGGTGTGCAGGGTCAGCTTCATCGCGGCGCTTCCATGAAATCAGGTATCGACAATACCTGTTTCGAGGCGTAGATGCAAAGGCGCATCCGCGATACCTGTTTACGGAGGGCGCCGTGACCGATACCCGCATCCGGCTCGTCGAGCCGAGGGGCCCGATCTCCGAAGCCGACGTGACGCGCCTCGTGCACGCCTTCTACGGCCGCGTGCGACAGGACACCGTGCTCGGCCCGGTCTTCCAGGCGCGCCTCGCCGGGCGCTGGGACGCGCACCTCGCGAAGATGGTGGACTTCTGGTCCTCCGTGGCGCGGGGGACCGGACGCTACCAGGGCAAGCCGCACGTCGCGCATCGCGGCATGGACCTCGACGAGGCGATCTTCGCCCGCTGGCTCGCGCTGTTCGAGGAGACGGCGCGCGACGTCTGCACGCCGGACGGCTCCGCCTTCCTCGTCGACCGCGCGCGGCGCATCGCCGACAGCCTGATGATCGGTGCCGGGATCGGACCGAAGGCGCTGCAGCTCCCGAGCTGACGCGCGATCGAGCCCACGGCCGCACGCCGAAGGAAACCAACAAAAATCAAGCCTTTGCCTCGTGCGTCCGCGACTCCAGGAGTCGCCCCATCCCTTCATTATAACTGCTTAATCCTCAGGAACGTCCCTTAGGTACGAACGCGACTCGGCCCAATCGCCATATCTCACTTGACCTAAGTCAAGTTCAAGGCCGACCGCCTCGTGCCATCGTCCGCGCACCTTATCCAAGAGGACTTCCGTCCTGCGCGGAGTATCCCGATGCACCTGATGCTCGCCTACGACCACTCCCGCAACGCGCGCATCGCCCTCGAGGCGGTGAAGTCGCTGTTCGCCGAGGCCAAGCCCGACGTCACCCTGATCTCCGTCATCGAGGACGTCGGCTCGGCGACGAGCGTGACCGACGACATGTTCGAGGAGCAGTACCGCGAGCAGCGCGCCGGCGCCGAGGCCGCCGCGGCGGAGCTCACCGCCGCGGGGCTCACGACCCGCGTCCTGATCGCGGAAGGCGACGCGCGCAAGATGATCCTGCGCGCCACGCAGGAGCGCCAGCCCGACCTCCTCGTGATGGCGCGCCATAGCCACAAGCCGGACCGCGGCTTCTTCGCCTCGAAGCTCGACGCCTTCGTCGAGGAGTTCGATCACATGACCTTCGGGTCGGTGAGCGCCTTCCTGGCGCGGCGCGTCCAGTGCCCGCTGATGATCATTCCCGCTCCCTGACGACCCGCAGCGCACACGCGTGCGCGCGCCGCCTTCGCCCAGAGGCCCCGTCCCATGAAAGTCTCCGACGTCTTCCGGTTCAAGAGCCGGGACATCCGGGCGCTCCACCTGACCTGGATCGCCTTCTTCATCTCCTTCTACGTCTGGTTCAACATGGCGCCGCTGGCTTCCAGCATGCTGCGCTCCGTGGACTGGCTGACGGCGGAGGACCTCAAGCTCTTCGCCATCGCCAACGTGGCGCTGACGATCCCGGCGCGCATCATCGTCGGCATGGCGCTCGACCGCTTCGGCCCGCGGCGCGTGTTCTCGATCCTGATGGTCGTGATGGCGATCCCCGCGCTCGTCTTCGCCTTCGGCGAGACGCGCGAGCAGCTCTTCGTGTCGCGCCTGGTGCTGTCGTCCATCGGCGCGAGCTTCGTGGTCGGCATCCACATGGTCGCCCTCTGGTTCAAGCCGCGCGACATCGGCTTCGCCGAGGGCCTCTATGCCGGCTGGGGCAATTTCGGCTCCGCCGCCGCGGCGATGACGCTCCCGACGATCGCGCTCACCGTCTTCGGCGGCGACGACGGCTGGCGCTGGGCGATCGCGATCTCGGGCCTGGTGATGGCCGCCTACGGCGTGTTCTACTGGTTCGCCCTCACCGACGGCCCGCATCCGGACAGCCACCGCAAGCCCCGCAAGGCGGCGGCGCTGGAGGTCAGCACCTGGGGCGACCTCGCGCTGCTCGTGCTCTTCACCGTGCCGATGGTCGGCATCCTGGCGATCCTGGTCTGGCGCACACAGAACCTGGGCTACCTCGACCCGATGACCGCGAGCTTCGTCTACGCCGCGATCGTCGTCGTGATCCTCTACCAGGTCGTCCAGGTGCTGCGGGTCAACGTGCCGATCCTGAAGAAGGGCGTGCCCGTCGACGACCGCTATCCGTTCAAGTCGGTCGCCGCGCTCAACACCACCTACTTCGCCAACTTCGGCGCCGAGCTCGCCGTGGTGTCGATGCTGCCGCTCTTCTTCGAGGAGACCTGGGGCCTCAACGCCGCCGTCGCCGGCGTCATCGCAGCCTCGTTCGCCTTCGTGAACCTGTTCGCGCGGCCGATGGGCGGGCTCGTCTCCGACCGCTTCGGAAACCGCAAGTTCGTGATGCTGTCCTACATGCTCGGCATCGCCGTCGGCTTCGGCTTGATGGGGCTGATGAACGCGAGCTGGCCGCTCGTCGTCGCGATCGCCATCACGATCTTCTGCTCCTTCTTCGTGCAGGGCGCGGAGGGCGCGACCTTCGGCATCATCCCCTCGATCAAGCGCCGGGTCACCGGCCAGATCGCCGGCATGGCCGGCGCCTACGGCAATGTCGGCGCGGTGTTCTACCTCTTCGTCTTCACCTTCGTCACGCCGAGCCAGTTCTTCCTCATCATCGCAGCCGGCGCCCTGATCTCGTGGGTCGTCTGCCTGATGTGGCTGAAGGAGCCGGAGGGCGGCTTCGGCGACGAATACGTCATCTCCTCCGTCGACGAGGCGATCGCGCTGGAGGCGCGCCGCCGCCAGGAGGCGCAAGCCGAGCTCGCCCTCGTCTTCGCCGGCTCCGAGAAGGTCGACCTCGTCGAGAAGGGCGAAGGCCTCACCGTCACCGCCCGCTTCGGCAGCCTCGACGCGCTGCGTGCCGCGCTCGCCCGGCTCTCCGCATCCCCCACGAAAGCGGCGCCCGCCGAATGAAATCCCGGCGGGCCGGGGCGCCGCGGCGCGCCGGCCCGATGATCCGCACACCGTGAATGGAAGGACCGGAACCATGTCCGTCGCAGCCACCCCTGTGAAGCCGCAGAACAAGCAGTCGGGCCCCGAGCCGCGCGGAACCTGGCTCTCGCACTGGGATCCGGAGAACGAGGCCTCCTGGGCCGCCGGCGGCTCCCGTCTCGCCTGGCGCACGCTCACGATCACCACCGCGAACCTGCTGCTGGCCTTCGTGATCTGGTTCCTGGTCTCGGCGCTCGTCGTACGCCTGCCGGCGCTGGGCTTCCAGCTGACGACGGGCCAGCTCTTCTGGCTCGCGGCCATGCCCGGCCTCGCCGGCGGCACGTTGCGGCTCGTGCACATGTTCCTCGTGCCGATCTACGGCACCCGCAGCGTGGTGGGCTGGTCGACGCTCTCGCTGCTGCTGCCGGCTCTGGGCTGGTTCTTCGCGGTGCAGAACCCGCAGACGCCCTTCGCCGTGCTGATGGGCCTCGCCTTCCTGGCGGGCCTCGGCGGCGGGAACTTCTCGTCCTTCATGCCCTCGACCTCGCTGTTCTTCCCCAAGCGCCTGCAGGGGACCGCGCTCGCGATCCAGGCCGGCATCGGGAATTTCGGCGTCTCGGTCGTGCAGTTCGTCACGCCCTGGATCATCACGGTGTCGCTGCTCGGCGGCGCGACCTTCCTCGGCGAGGCGCAGGTGATGACGAGGAACGGCGTCGAGACGCCGGTCTACATGCAGAACGCCACCGCCGTGTTCATCCCCTTCATCGTGATCTTCGGCCTCTCGGCGCTCGCCTTCCTGAAGAGCGTCCCGGTCAAGGCCAATTTCGGCGAGCAGATGGACATCTTCCGCTCGCGCCACACCTGGGCGATGACGAGCCTCTACATGATGACCTTCGGCGCCTTCGCCGGGCTGGCGGGCACCTTCCCGCTGCTCATCGCCAAGTCCTACGGCGGCCTCGAGAACGCGCCCGACCCGCTCGCCTTCGCCTTCCTCGGCCCGCTCGTCGGCTCGCTGCTGCGCGTCGTCGGCGGTCCCGTCTCCGACCGATTCGGTGGGGCGCGGGTGACGCAGGTGGCGGGGCTCGGCATGGTCGCCTGCGCGGCGACGGTCCCGATGTTCACCACCCCGGACTCGGTGGCGGAGTTCCCCTTCTTCGTGATGGCGATGCTCGGCCTCTTCGCCTTCTCCGGCGTCGGCAACGCCTCGACCTTCAAGCAGATGCCGATGATCTTCCCGCCGCGCCAGGCGGGCGGCGTGATCGGCTTCACCGCGGCCATCGCGGCCTACGGCCCCTTCGTCTTCGGCATGATGTTCGCCGGCTCCTTCGCCGCCTACGGCAACCCGAACGTCGTCTTCTACGGGCTCGCCGTGTTCTTCGCCTTCAACGTCGTCCTGAACTGGTGGATGTACGCCCGCCGGAACGCCGCGACCCCGTGCTGACGCGGTGCCGGAGGGGGCGCTCCCCCTCCGGCCAGGCCCGCGCGGCCGCGTGTTCGAGACCCCTTCGAGACGAGACTCCCGCGCCCGTCGCGCGCCGTCCGAGCCTCGCCAGAGATACCTAGAGGATCCCCTCATGAGCCACTTCCTCGACCGGCTGACCTTCTTCACCCGCAAGGACGAAGCCTTCTCGGGCGGCCACGGCATCACCACCCGCGAGGATCGCGGCTGGGAGGACGGCTACCGCAAGCGCTGGCAGCACGACAAGGTGGTGCGCTCC
>JBNPEA010000163.1:0-30227 GCA_051117315.1 Salinarimonas sp.
GGCCCCCGCGGCGGCGCGGGGGGGCGGGGGGGGGGGGGGGGGGGGGGGGGGCGGGGGGGCGTGGGGGGCGGCGTGGGCCGCCCGGGCGATGAGCGCCGCCGGGAAGGGGGGCGGGTTCGGCACGGTAGCGCTCGGCATCGGCGGGGGCGGGGGGCGCGCCAGCCGCAGCGCCTCGCGGGCGGCCTCCAGCCGGGCGATGCGCTCGGGCGCCTGCGGGCCCATGGCGAGCCCGGCGGGCGGGCCGGAGAGCGGAACGACGATCTCGCCCATCAGGAGCCCTCGCCGCCCAGCGTGCGGATCGCGCTCGACTGCGTGCGCTCGGACTGCTCGATCGTCTTCGACACCGCGTCGAAGGCGCGCGAGACCATGACGAGGCGGGTCATCTCCAGCACGGGATTGACGTTGGCGCCCTCCACGTAGCCCTGGGCGACGCCGTTTCCGACGAAGTCGAGCACCGGCTCGGCCGGCAGGTCGGGCACCACGCCGGAATTCTCGAACCGCCCGAGCCGCGCCGCCTCGGGAATGGCGAACAGGCCGAGCGCGCCGACCTGGACGCCGCCCTGCTCGAGCATGCCGTCGCGGGCGGCCGACGGCGGGCCGCCGTCGGCGTCGAGCTGGATCGGCGCGAGCCCGGCGTCGAGCACGCGGTAGCCCGCGGTGGTGACGAGCTCGCCGTTGGCGTTCATCGAGAAGCGCCCGTCACGGGTGTAGACCGGGCCGTTCGGCCCCTCGAAGGCGAAGAACGCGTCCCCGTCCACGGCGAAGTCGAGGAGGTTGCCGGTCTGCTGCAGCCCGCCGGCGTTGCGCGACACGAAGGTCTCGCCCGCCGACGCGAAGGCGACCGGGTCCTTGCCCGCGGTGGAGAGCAATTGCTCGAAGGTGATCTCGTCGGCGCGGTAGCCCACCGTCGACATGTTGGCGACGTTGCGGGCGATCGTCTCCATGCGGCGCTCGAGCGCCACCTGGCCGGAGAGGGCGACGTAGATGGAGGGCTGCATGGGGCGTCCCGTGCCTCGTCTTCAGCGTCCGAAGCGGATCGATTGCAGGCTCATCAGCACGTCCGAGCCGATCTGGGCGGTGACGGGCTGGCCGATGAGGATGGTCGGCACCTGGGGCGCCAGCGGCGGGTTGGAGACGTCCCACAGCCCGGCGAAGCGCTCGAGGAACTTGGAGAGCGCGCCGGGGTCCTTCAGGTCGGCGAGGTCGAGACGGCTCTCGATCAGCCGCGCCTGCTTGTCGATGTCCATGCCCTGCATCGCGTCGGGCAGGCCGAGCGCCGTGCGAACCACCTGCGAGAGTGCCGGATCCGCCAGGATCTGGTAGGGGCTCGTCAGTCCCGGGGCCTTGCGCTCGAAGTAGAGGGCGAGCCGCACGCCCTCGTTCTGGGCGCCCTGCGTCTCCTCCAGCGTCTGGCGCACGTACTTGTCGACCGTGCCCTGCACCGCGCGCGAGAAGATCGTCGTGGTCTCGCCGTAGCGCTTGAAGTTGAACACCTCGACGAAGTCGCGGTAGCGCGTGTCGACGAGCTTCATGGCGAAGGCGTCGCGGGAATCGATCCCCTCCTCCAGCGCCTTCCTCATGAAGCCCTTGGCATAGGCCATGTCGGAGAGGCCGTGCGCCTTCATGGCGAAGGCGAACAGCCGGTCGTCCGCGAGGAAGTCCTCGATCGACTTCACCTGGCCGATCGTCTCCTCGTAGTACGCGATCTCGCGCGCCGCCTGCGGCGCCTGCGCGGTGCGCTCGAGCGTGCGCGGCAGGTCCGTCGCCACGAGCCGATAGGACAGGGCCGTCGCCAGCATGGGGCCTCCTCGCGCCGATCGCGGCGCTTCTCACGCGAGGAGGATCGGGGGAGAGGCTTGCGCGGGGCTGGAGGGCGGTAAGGGGGCTCGGGGGGCGTTCCGTCACCCCGCCGGGAAGCGCACCACCACGGCCGTCCCGCGCGGGCGGCGCTCCCACGCGATGGTCGCGTCGAGCTGGCGGGCGAGCTCGGCGACGATGCGCATGCCGAGCCCCGTGTGCGGCTCCTCCTCGAAGCCCTCGGGGAGCCCGCGCCCGTCGTCGGCGACGACGAGCCGCGCCCGGCCGTCGGGCTCCACGTCGAGCGAGAGGTCGATCTCGCCCGCCGCGTCGGCCGCGTAGCCGTGCTTGAGCGCGTTGGTGAGGAGCTCCGTCACCATGAGAGAGAGGGTCACCAGCCTCTGGTGCGCGACGGTGACCGGCTGCGTGCGGACGGTGCAGGCGATCCGCGTCGCGCCGACGGCGGCGACGACGTCTGCGCACAGGTCGCCCAGGATGCGGTCCAGCCCGGCCTGCGCCGCTTCCGGCTCGTAGAGCCGGCGATGGATGCGGCCCATCACGTCGAGGCGGGCGCGGGCGGCGTCGAGCGCCGCGAGTGCCGCCGGGTGCCCCTCGACGTGGCGGCGCTGCAGCGTCAGCAGTGCGGCGACGAAGGCCATGTTGTTCGAGACGCGATGCTGGAGCTCGTGGAAGAGCGTACGCTGCGCATCGAGCAGCGTGCGGGCACGGGCCTCCTCCGCGGCCAGGCGCCGGAGCGACACCTCCATGACGTGGATGAGCAGGATCTCGACGCCCACCACGAGGAGGTAGAACGCGAGCGCGATCACCGTCTCCGGCCAGAGCACCGCGAGAGACCGCACGGGCGGTATGAACAGCCACCAGGCGGCGAGCCCGCAGAGCACGGCCGCGTAGACGCCCGGGCGCACGCCGCCCAGGAAGGTGGCGAGCACCACGACCGGGAAGAACGTCACGTAGGGATAGCCGACGAGCGCGTCCCCGATGGCGAGCCGGACCGCCAGCGCGGCGGCGAAGCCGAGGGTCGCGAAGACGTACCCGAGGACGGGCCGCGCGCGCAGCTCGGCCGTGGCGTCGAACAGGCGCAGCAGCGGCGGGATCGGCGCGGCCTGGGTTTGCATCGAGGGACGTCTCCGCGCGCCTGCGACGCGCTCTCGAGGCGCACGCGGCGCGACGATCGCCGCGGGTCACGTGCGCGAGACGTCCTGCCTAGGCCCGCCGCGTCTCGCTGTCAGCGCACAAGTGCACACTCGCGGGAACGAACCACGGTCGAGCTTCGGCGTTGGCTCGTGCAGGATCAACGAGGCCGAGGGTGCCGCCGTCATGCTCGTCATGGGTCAGACCAATACGCTGCCCGCCCACGTGGAGGGCAACAACCTGCTGCGGACGTTGCGGCACGACGACCTCGCGCGGCTCGTACCGCACCTCGAGATCTGGGAGGGCGGGCGCGACGAGATCCTGTACGAGCCGGGCGACGCGGTCGCCTACGTCTATTTCCCCTGCGGCCCGAGCCTCGCCTCCTTCCTGGTCCCGCTCGCCGACGGCCGCGCGGTGGAGACGGTGCTGATCGGGCGGGAGGGCGCGGTCGGCGGCATCGTCAGCCGCGGGCGCCTGCCGGCCTATGCGCGCGCGATCGTGCAGCATCCGGGCCGCTTCCTGCGCCTGCCCGTGAGCGCGCTCGACGCGGCCAAGCGCGTCTCGCCCGGCATCGCGGACCTCTTCGCCCGCTACGCCGACTGCCTGATCGCGCAGGTCTTCCAGTCGGTGGCCTGCAACGCCGCGCACACGCTCGAGCAGCGCGCCGCGAAGTGGCTGCTGGCAGCGGAGGAGCGCACCGGCGCCGCCTCGATCCCGATGACGCAGGAGCAACTCGCGGCCATGCTGGGCGTGGGGCGCAGCTATCTCAGCCGCGTCGTCCGCACTCTGCGCGAGCGCGGGGCGATCCGGGTCTCGCGCGGGCGCATCGAGATCGTCGATCGTCCCCAGCTCGCCTCGGGCGCGTGCCGCTGCAACGCCCTGGTGCGCGCACATTTCGAGGCGGTGCTGCAGGGCGTCTACCCGGACGAGGTCGCGTCCGTCCGGCCGCGCTGCGCGCCAGCCGACGACTGACGGGCGCGGCGCGCGCCGCCTCAGCCGAACAGGGCGTCGATGTCGTCCTGGCTCACCGCCAGGGCCGGGTCCTGGGGCCCGTTGAGGATGAGAGCCTCCTTGCGGGCCTGCTTGGCGGCGTCCTCCGGGTCGAGCTGTGCCGCCTGCTCGCGCATGTTCACCGCCGCCGCGAAGCGCGACAGGCGTTTCTCGACCTGCGCGAGCTCGTCGACCACCTTGTTGATGCGCTGCCCGGTGATGTCCTGGAACGAGCAGGCCTCGAAGATCTGCAGCACCTTGTCCTGGACGAAGGTGCGGTAGGTGTCGAAGTCGCTCTCCGCCGAGCCGAGGATCTCCTCGGCGGCGGCCATGATGGTGTTGGTGGCGGATTGTGTCGCGTCCACCACGTTGCCGAGCTCGTCGTGCGCGACCGGCAGTCGCGCCCGGTAGAGCTCGTTGGCGCGCAGGGCGCCGATCTCGCGCTTGATGTTGGTGACGTAGTCCGCCACCGCCTGCAACTCGGAGACGATGAGACCGAGGTCGATTCCGCCCGGGTCGATCGTCGCACTCCGGGCCCTGCCGCGCATTCGCTGCGCCGATGCCGTCGCCATGCTGCCACCCTTCGCCTGTTGTCGTTCGTGGCCGGGCTCGCCCGCGGCGTGGGCCGCGGGGTCCCTGGTCGACGTCGGGATCACGACCCGCAGACGGCCTCGATCTTCGACTTGAGAGTCTGGGCGTTGAAGGGCTTGACGATGTAGTTGTTCACGCCGGCCTTCTTCGCCGCGATGACGTTCTCGGTCTTCGACTCGGCGGTGACCATGATGAACGGCGTGACGCGCAGAGCCTCGTCCGAGCGGACGTGGCGCAGGAGTTCGTAGCCCGTCATCGGCTCCATGTTCCAGTCGGAGATGACGAGGCCGTACTTCTTCTCCTTGAGCTTGGCCAGGGCCGCGGTTCCGTCGGAGGCGTCGTCGACGTCCTCGAACCCGAGCTGCTTCAGGAGGTTACGAATGATGCGAACCATCGTCTGATAATCGTCGACGACGAGGATCGGCATCTTGAGGTCGAGGGCCATGTCCCAAGCTCCGGTTTCGCGGGCCGCCGCCTCTTTCCGGGCGGCGAAAGACGGTGATCGAGGCGGCCTCCGCGGGGGACGCCGATGATGGCCTTCTAACCCGCGCCATGTTGCGAAGCGGTTAATCGCCACGGCTTTGCGCGTCGCCGCATGCGACTTCGGTTCAACGGGACCAAAGTCTCATGGATGCGCGTTGCCGGTGCGCTCTATTCTTGAGGGCACGGCAGGGAGGACAGCACGATGGCCGCGAACGCACGCGCTCCGGCGCGCGAGGACACGCCGACGTTTCCGGTCCTCTACTTCGAGGACCTCTCGCTGGGCGCCCAGGCGACCCTGATGCGCACCGTGATGGAGGCCGATCTCGCGCGCTTCGCCGAGATCTCCGGCGACACCAACCCGATCCATCTGTGCGAGCGCTACGCCGGCGCCACGCGCTTCGGCCAGCGCATCGCCCACGGCATGTTCACCGCGAGCCTGATCTCGGCCATCCTCGGCACGCGCCTGCCGGGCCCCGGGGCCGTCTACCTGTCGCAGTCGCTGCAGTTCCTCGGCCCGGTGCGCATCGGCGACGTGGTCTGCGCCACCGTCGAGATCGTCGAGCTGGTGCCGGAGCGGCGTCGGGCGCGCCTGTTCTGCGAAGCGCGGGTCGACAACCGTCCCGTGCTCGAGGGAGAGGCCTGGGTCGCGGTGCCGGGCCGCGAGCGGCATTGACGGGCGTGCGGGCCGCAGGCGCTAGGTTCGCCGCGGGCGCGGCGTGCGCGGATGGCCGGCGGCCGGTTCCGGCTTGATTTACGCGCGCGGCTGACGCACTTCGTGCAGCCATGACCGGCTCGCTCCCCTCCGCTTCCACTTCCGTCTCCGCGACGCACGTCGAACCCGCACCGGGCCGCCGCGGCCCCGTCGTCGCCATCGGCAACTTCGACGGCGTCCACCGCGGCCACCGCACGCTCCTCGCCAATGCCCGCGAGAAGGCCGCCGCCCGCGGGGTGACGAGCGCCGTGCTCACCTTCGAGCCGCATCCGCGCGCCTTCTTCCAGCCTGGCAAGCCCTTCTTCCGCATCACCCCGCCCGCCGAGAAGGAGCGGGTGCTCGCCCGGATGGGGATCGACGCCGTGCACGTGCGCGGCTTCGACGCCGCGCTCGCCGGCATGAGCCCGGAGGCCTTCGTCGACGAGCTCGTCGTCGGCGCGCTCGACGCGTCGGGCGTGGTCGTGGGCTACGACTTCCACTTCGGCAAGGGCCGGGCCGGGACGCCCGCCGTGCTGACCCGGCTGTGCGCCGAGCGCGGCATCGGCTGCGACGTCGTGCCCGTGGTCGAGGAGGCGGGCGCGCCGGTCTCCTCCTCCGCCATCCGCGCCGCGCTCTCCGAGGGCGACGCCGCGCGGGCGAACGCGCTGCTCGGCTACCGCTGGTTCGTGCTCGGCGAGGTCCGCCACGGCGACAAGCGCGGGCGCACGCTCGGCTACCCCACGGCGAACATGGCGCTCGCCGAGGGCTGCGGGCTCGCCCACGGGATCTACGCCGTGCGGCTCGCGGCGGACGGGGTGGTGCGCGACGGCGTCGCGAGCTTCGGGCGCAGGCCCACCTTCGACGACGGCGCGCCCCTGCTCGAGACCTTCGTCTTCGATTTCGCCGGCGATCTCTACGGCCGGATCGTGGGCGTCGAGCTCGTCGGCTTCATTCGCGGCGAGGCGCGCTTCGACAGTGCGCAGGCGCTGATCGCGCAGATGGACCGCGACAGCGTGCACGCGCGGGAGCTCCTGGCGACGCAGGACGGACTCGAGTCGATGCTCTGAGCGGGGCCGGCCGCGGCCCACCTCACCGCCGGCCGGCCCACCCGTCTTCGAGCCATGCTTCCACCCGGCACAGACGCCGCTCGAGCCCGTCGCACCGCGCCGACGCGGCGCCGCTGTGCGCCTCGAGCGTGCCGATCCGGCGGGTGAGATCGTCGAGCTGCCGAGCCTGGGCCAGCACGTTCGCCCGCAGTGCGAGGACGAGATCGATGGTCTCGCGGGTCGCCGTGTCGCGCGGCAACGGTCCGCCGGTCACGGCTGGAAGCCCGGGCGGTCGCCGTCCGCGAAGCCGGGGGTGACGATCTCCAGCCGACGCTCCACCCGATCGAGGCGGCCGTCCATGCGGTCGAGGCGGGCGTCCACGTGATCGAGCCTCCCGTTGACGAGCGTCATGCCCCGCTCCAGTGCGGAAACGCGCCCCGTCAGTTCCACGACACGCTCGCCGATCGAGCTGACGTTCTGGTCGATACGGCGGAGATAGCGCAGCGTCAGGTTCTCGGGCTCGGTCATCGTCGGCTCCCGGCTTTCGAGAAGAACATAGCAGGATCGCCGACACCCTTCAACGGAAAAAGAGCGCGAGGGTCGCCCCACGCGCTCCATGGCAACTCATGAGCGAAACCCCGAACCGGCCGTCCGGCCGGCCGCGGATCACGCCGCCTGGGCCTGCGCCGGCAGCGCGCCCTTGGCCTTCTCGACCAGCGCCGCGAAGGCGGCCGGCTCGTGGATGGCGATGTCGGACAGCACCTTGCGGTCCACCTCGATGCCGGCCTTGTTGAGGCCGTCGATGAAGCGCGAGTAGGTCAGGCCGTGCTCGCGGACCGCGGCGTTGAGGCGCTGGATCCAGAGCGCGCGGAAGGTGCGCTTCTTGTTCTTGCGGTCGCGATAGGCGTACTGCATCGAGCGATCGACGGCAGCCTTCGCGGTGCGGATGGTGTTCTTGCGGCGGCCGTAGAAGCCCTTGGCGGCCTTCAGGACCTTCTTGTGCTTGGCGTGAGCGGTCACGCCGCGCTTGACGCGGGCCATGGTTCAGTCTCCGGTGTTCGAATGTCGGCGAGGGTGTGGGATCAGGCGTAGGGGAGGAAGTAGCGCTTCACGAACTTCGCATCGCCCTCGAACATCACGGCCGTGCCGCGCTGGTCGCGAATTTGCTTCTTCGTGCGCTTGATCATCCCGTGCTGCTTGTTCGCCTGGGTGCGGATCACCTTGCCGGTACCGGAAACCTTGAAGCGCTTCTTGGCGCTCGACTTCGTCTTCATCTTGGGCATTTGGCTCGTCTCCTGTCGCGCACGACGTCTTTCGCCTCCCCGGAGGAAGACCGCGCCGTTCGCCCGTCTCGTGTGAGCGTCTCGACCAGCCACGGCAGCCCTTTCGCCGGGCCGGTCGATGAGGCGGCGGACATGGCATGGATCGGAGGGTTTTGCAAGGGCGGCGGCAAGGGCAGCCAGGGCGAGGGCGGCGGCGAAGGCGGCGGCAACGGGGTCGGCGCGTCGGCGCTCCTGTCGCCCACCCGGCGCGCGAACGGCACGGTGCTTGCTTGCAGGATGCGCCTCTTCCTAGGGGAGCACGACCATGGACGCAGAACCTTTTCGTGCACGAGACAAGAATCTCGATTTGAGGCTGCTGCATCAGTACGTCGAGATCTGCCGCCAGCCGTCCTTCGCCGCGTCGGCGGCGGCGCTGGGGGTGAGCAAGCCGGCGGTCTCGCAGATCGTCGCACGGCTGGAGGGCGAGCTCGGCGTGGCGCTTTTCGAGCGGGGCCGGACGGGATTGCGGCTCCTGCCGGCCGGGCGGCGCCTGCTCGACCTGGCGCGCACGATCATCGCGGACGAGCGCGACGCGCTCGCCGAGATGCGCCGCTTTCGGGAGCACGCGATCCCGCGGCTGCGCGTCTACGTGCTCGACAGCATGTCGCCCCTGATCATCACGGCGCTGTACGAGGCGCTCGCGGACAAGGTGGGCGCGATCTCGGTCGAGTCCGGGCGCGGCGGCACCTGCGTCTCCGAGTTCCTGCGCGGGGAGATCGACGTGATCGTCTCGACCGAGCGCTTCGACGACATGCTGGATACGCTCGACGTGCATCTGCTGTGCCGGCAGGATCTCTGCCTCGTCGCGCCGCCGCCGCCGCCGGGCGAGCCGCCCATGGCGATCGAGGCTCTGGCGGCCAGCCTGCCCCTGGTACGGGCGCCGGACAACACGCGCATGCATGCGGCCATCGCCGCGTACCTCGCCGGCCGCGGGATCGTGCCGCTGCGGGAGGTCGGCTGCCGATCGCTCAGCACGACGCTCGAGATCATCTGCGCCGGCCGTGGCTGGGCCCTCCTGCCGCCCCTCACCGTGACCACGCTGCGCGACCGGCTGGAGCAGGTCTCGATCGGCAGGCTGCCCGGAGGCCCGCCGGGGCAGACAGTGGCGCTCGCGGCCGATCGCGACCGCTTCCTCGAGATCCCCGCGGCGGTGGCGGACGTGTGCCGCGAGGCCCTGCGCGATCGGCTGGCGCGGCTGCGCGCCGGGGGAGCCGCCCATGCGCTGGAGGCGGTGCACGTCTACTGAGCGGGCGGTGCGGCCCGGAACGTGGCGATCGGCGCCTCGAACCGCGACACGGGCCGCGGCACGGACGCGCCCGCGGCCGCGCTGCGGCGCATGCCGCGGGCGTAGGCGGCCGCGTCGAGGGCGCCGAGCGGCAGGCCGTGCAGGGCGGCGAAGCCGGCCGCCACGGCTTCGTCCTCGGGCTCGACCCCCTCCACGCCGGGTGCGATCGGGGGATAGGTCCGAGGGTCCGTGCCCCGCTCGAGCGCCGGCCGGCGCGGCGGGCGATCGACGGCGCGCTCGTAGGTATGGGCGAGGCGCAGCACCCGCGCCTCGGAGAAGTACGGACCGACGATCTGGGCGCTCGTCGGCAGGCCGGCCGCGTCGAATCCCGTGGGCAGCGCGTGCGCGGGGTGGCCGGACAGGCTGAAGATCGCGGTCGTGGACCCCGCCATGTAGGCGCGCACAGCGTCGGGATCGTGGTAGCTCGGCGCCGTCCCGAAGGTCGTGGGCAGCACCAGCGCGTCGAGATCGATGAAGAGCGCGTCGATCCCGCGCGCGAGCACGCCGCGCCGGCGCAGGGCCGCGACGTAGTCGACGGCGCGGATGGTCGCCCCCGTGGTGAGCGCCTCGCGCACCTCCCGCCCGATCGCCGCCGGATCGGCCCGGAAGTCGGCTTCGTGCGCGCAGGCACGCTCCGAGCCGCTGATCAGCACCGTGGCCTCGCGATAGCGGGCGGGGTGCTCCGGCAGCGTCGCCTCGACGATCGTCGCGCCGGCCGCGGCGAGGACGGCGACGAGCTCCTCGAGCCCGGCGACGACCGCCGGCGCGAGCGAGCCCCCGGGGATCTCGCGCACGACGCCGATGCGCAGCCCGCGGACGCCCTCGGCGAGCGCCGCCTCGTAGTCCGGCACCGGGACGGAGACGCTCGCGGGATCGCGCGGATCGGCGCCGACGAGCGCCTGCAGCACGAGGGCGCAGTCGCGCGCGGAGCGGGCGAGGGGGCCGATGACGTCGAGCGACCAGCTGTTGGGCAGGACGCCGAAGCGGCTCACGAGCCCGTAGGTGGGCTTGAGCCCGTGCAGGCCGCAGGCGGCGGCGGGGACGCGGATCGAGCCGCCGGTGTCCGAGCCGAGCGCGTAGGCGGCGCGAACCGCCCCGACCGCGGCCGCGGAGCCCGTCGACAAGCCACCGGGGACATGATCGGGCGCCCACGGGTTGCGGCCGGGGGGACGGGGGGAAACGTGGACCTGCACGAGGCGCCACATAGGAAATGCGAGGGTGGCGAGCTTGCCCAGGAGCACGCCGCCCGCCGCCAGCAGCCGCTCCACCGCGGCGGCGTCGAAGCCCGCCACGTGATCGGCGAGCAGCCGCGCATTCGCCGTGGTGGGAAGGGTGCGTGTCGCGTAGTTGTCCTTCACGGCGAAGGGGATGCCGGCGAGCGGCGCGTGCCCGACGGACGCCGCGGCCTCCCGCGCCGCCGCGCGCGCCCCGTCCGCGTCGACGGCGAGATAGGCGCCGGTGACATGGTCGACCGCGGCGATGCGCGCGAGCATCGCCTCGACGAGGTCGATCGGCGTGAGCACGCCGTCGGCGAAGGCGCGGCGCGCATCGGCGACACCGAGATAGCACAAGTCCTCACCAGTCATCGGACGACCTCCTCGGCACGGGAAACGGGACGGTCGAGCTCGCCGGTTCGGGCGCAGCGGACCAGGTGCGACGGCGTCGCGGGCAGGATCGGCGGCATCGCCGCCGCGCAGAGCGCCTCGGCATGGGCGCAGCGGGGCGCGAAGCTGCAGCCCGGCGGCAGCGCCGCGAGGTCGGGCGGGCTGCCGGGGATCGGCTCGAGCCGCGAGCCGACGAGCTCGGAGGTGACGACCGAGCGCAGCAGGCCGCGGGCGTAGGGGTGCCGCGGGCGGGCCAGCACCTCCTCCGTCGTGCCGTGCTCGACGATGCGCCCGGCATACATCACGGCCACCTCGTCTGCGATCTCGCAGGCGACGCCGACGTCGTGGGTGACGAACAGGGTCGCCATGCCGAGCTCGCGCTGCAGCTCGCGCAGGAGCAGCAGCACCTGGATCTGCACCGTCGCGTCGAGCGCGGTGGTCGGCTCGTCGGCGATCAGCACCTTCGGCCGGCAGGACAGGGCGAGCGCGATCATGGCGCGCTGCCGCAGGCCGCCGGACAGCTCGTGCGGATAGGCCTGGAGCCGGCGCGCGGCGGAGGGCACCTGCACCAGCTCGAGCAGGTCGAGCGCCCGCCGGCGCGCGCGCTCCCAGCTCGCGCCCTCGTGGGCGCGCACCGTCTCGGCGATCTGGTGCCCGATCGTGAAGGTGGGGTCGAGCGCGGTCGCCGGCTCCTGGAAGATCATGGCCACGAGCGCGCCGCGGATGCGGGCGAGCTCGCGCTCGCGCAGGGCGAGGACGTCGATGCCGTCGATCCGCACGCGCCCCGAGATGGTCGCGCTCGCCGGGACGAGCCGCATCAGCGCGCGCATCGTCATGCTCTTGCCCGAGCCGGACTCGCCCAGCACGCACAGCACTTTGCCGGCTTCCAGGCTGAAGTCGAGGCCGTGCAGGATCGTCAGCCGCGAGCCGGGCGTGCGGACCTCGACGCGCAGGTCCGAGACCTCCACGAGCGGCGGCGCGTCTCGGCCGGCGGCGGGGTTGGCCGTGGCGGGGTGCGGTGCGACGGCATTCGGTGCGACGGCATTCGGTTCGTCGATCATGGCGCGGCTCCCATGGCGGCGAGGGAGGCCGCCGGCGTGCCGGCGAGCCGATGGCCTGAGGACGCGTCGGCGGCGTGGCAGGCGACGGCGTGCGTGCCGGCGGCGAGCCGCGGCTCGACGCGCGCGCAGACCTCGTCGGCGATGGCGCAACGGGTCCGGAAGCGGCAGCCGCTCGGCGGGTCGATCGGGCTCGGCGGGTCGCCCGCGAGCGGTGCCCGCTCGCGCCGCCGCCGCGGGTCCATGCTCGGGCGCGAGGCGAGCAGTGCCTGCGTGTAGGGGTGGCGTGGCGCATCGTAGATCGCGCCGACGGGGCCGATCTCGACCACCTTGCCGAGATACATCACCAGCACCCGGTCGCTGACGTAGCGCACGACGTTGAGGTCGTGGGAGATGAAGACGTAGGTCAGCGCCAGGCGCTCGCGCAGGTCCTGGAGCAGGTTGAGGATCTGCGCCTCGATCGACTTGTCCAGCGCCGAGACCGACTCGTCCAGGATCACGAGCCGCGGCGACATGGCGAGCGCCCGGGCGATGTTGACGCGCTGGCGCTGGCCGCCGGAGAGCTCGTGCGGATAGCGCGCGGCGAAGGCGCGTGGCGCGAGGCCGACGAGGCCGAGGGTCTCGTGCGCCAGCTCCCGGGCCGTCGCCCGGCTCGCGCCCGCCGCGCGGGGCCCGAAGGCGATGGTCTGCTCCAGCGTCAGGCGCGGGTTGAGCGAGGCGTGGCTGTCCTGGAACACCATCTGCGCGGCGCGCTGGAGCTCGCGCACGGCGATGCCGCCGCGGGTACCCACCGCCAGGCCGTCGAAGACGAGCGTTCCCGCGTCCTGGCGCACGAGCTGCATCAGCAGCCGCGCCATCGTCGACTTGCCGCAGCCGGATTCGCCGACGACGCCGAGGGTCTCGCCTTTGGCGACCTGGAAGCCGACGCCGTCGACGGCGCGGACCACGGCGCCGCCGGCCCCGCCGGAACGGCGCTCGAGCCTGAAGTGCTTGACCAGCCCCTCGACGATCAGCAGCGGCTGGCGCGGGCCGCCGACGTCCGGCATCGGCGCGAGCAGGGCCTCGTCGACGGGCGTCCGGCGCGGCGCGGCGAGCGATCTCTGGAGCACGGCTCACTCCTTGACGTTCAGAGCGTGCCGCAACCCGTCGGTCATGGTGTTGAAGCACAGCGAGGTGAGGAAGATCATCGCGCCGGGGATGACGGCGTTGACCGGCGCGACGTAGACGCTCTGGCGCAGGCTCGACAGCATGAGCCCCCACTCCGCGTCCGGCGGGCTGACGCCGAGCCCGAGGAAGCTCAGGCCCGAGGCGATGACGATGGAGATCGAG
The DNA here is from genome assembly GCA_051117315.1 of Salinarimonas sp. Lineage (GTDB taxonomy): Bacteria > Pseudomonadota > Alphaproteobacteria > Rhizobiales > Beijerinckiaceae > Salinarimonas. The sequence goes on from JBNPEA010000163.1 coordinate 13,349, forward strand.
ATCAGGCTCGAGGCGTAGACGAGGATCGGCCCCGCCACGTTCTTCAGGACGTGGCCGACGACGATCCGCGTCGCCGACGCGCCCGTCGCGGACGCCGCCTCGACATAGGGCTGGGTGCGCACCTGGAGCGTCACGCTCTCCGCCACGCGGGCGATCGGCGGGATGAAGACGAGCGTCAGCGCGAACAGGCCGTTGATCATGCCCCCGCCCAGAGCCCCCGAGATCGCGACCGCGAGCAGGACCGAGGGAAAGGCGTAGAATACGTCCATCGCCCGCATGATCGCCGCGTTCACCCAGCCGCCGGCGTAGCCCGCGAGGATGCCGAGGAAGCCGCCGACGAGGGTGGCGACGACGACCGGCGCGAAGCCCATGAACAGCGTCAGGCGCCCGCCCCAGATCACCCGGCTGAGCAGGTCGCGACCGAGCTCGTCCGTCCCGAGCGGATGCCCCGGCGTGCCCGGCGGGCGCAGGCGGTTGACGATGCTCGTCTGGTTGGGGTCCGCCGGCGCGATCCAGGGCGCGAGCAGCGCGGCGAGCGCGATCGCGAGCAGGATGCCGCCGGCGACGAGCGTGACGGGGTCGCGCCGCAGGCGCCGCGCCATGTCGGCGAGAAAGCCGCTCGATCGGATCGGCGCGTTCGCGGCGGGGAGGGTGTCGGCGTCGTGTATCATGTCTCAGCCGCTCCCGCGCCGGGCGCTGTTCATGCGCGGATCGAGCACCATCTGCAGGATGTCGACCGCGAGGTTGGTGAGGACGAAGAAGAGCGCCAGCACGAGGACCGTCCCCTGCATCAGGGGCAGGTCGCGCAGGAAGATCGCCGAGTTGAGCAGGTAGCCCGAGCCCGGCCAGGCGAAGATCGTCTCGACGAGGATCGATCCGCCGAGCAGGTTGGCGAACTGCAGGCCCATGATGGCGAGGAGCGCCGGCGCCGCGTTCTTGGCGACGTGCGCGACGATCCAGCCGGCCGGCAGGCCCTTGGCCTCGAGCGCCTGGACGTATTCCTGCTGGAGCACCTCGGAGACGGCCGAGCGCACGGATCGGGCGATCACCCCCGCCGGCACCGTGGCGAGCGTGATCGTCGGCAGGATCATGTGCGTCCAGCGGGTCGCGAGGCCGGCGTCGGGATCGCCCATGCCGGTCGCCGGGAGCAGGCCCAGCTCGACCGAGAACACGATCACGAGCACGATGCCGAGCCAATATTGCGGCACGGACATGCCGGAGATGCCCACCGCGCTGATGGCGCGATCGGAGGCGCGGCCGGCGCGGTAGGCGGCGAGCGTGCCCAGCAGCACGCCGGCGACGCAGGCGAGGAGGATGGCGCCGACGGCGAGCCGCAGCGTGTTCGCCACCGCCGGGAGCACCTCCTCGATCACGGGCCGGCGCGTCGAGAGGGCGAGCCCGAGATCGCCGGTGGCGACGTTCCCGAGCCAGCGCAGGTACTGCAGCGGCAGAGGCTGGTCGAAGCCGTAGGCGGCCCGGATCTGCGCCGCGATCTCCGGCGGGGTGTCGTCTGGGATCAGCGCGCTCGCGGGGTCTCCCGGTGCGAGGTGCACCAGGAGAAAGCAGATCAGCGAGACGCCGACGATGATCGGCACCGCGTAGGCGAGCCGCTGGAGAACGAAGCGCAGCATCGCCTCACGCCTCGATGGAGACGGAGGTGAGGTCGATGTACCAGTTCTGCGGCGGCACGAAGCCCTTCACCTTGGACGCCAGCGCCCGCGGGTTCAGGTCGTGGACGACGACGAGCCAGACCGCCTGGTCGACGAGGTACGCGTGCAGGCGCGCCAGCGCCGCGTCCCGCTCCGCCGGATCGAAGGCCATCTGCGCGGCCTTGCCGAGCGCATCGGCGGTGGGGTCCGAGTAGAGGCCCCAGTTGTTCCCGTCCGGCGGCGCGCGCTCGCTCATGAAGGCGCTCATGAAGCCGAAGTCCGGGTCCTGGAAGGACCAGGAGTTGTTGAGCCCGAAGGTCCCCTCGTTCTCGGCGCCGTCGGCCCGCGCCCGGCGCCGCGCCCGCAGCGCCTCCCAGTCGACGACCTCGACCTCGACCTCGAACCCGACCTGCTCGAGGTTCTCCTGGCAGATCTCCGACATCGGCATCGGCTGCATCTGGCCGGAGCCGGCCTGCGAGGTGAGGAGCTTGATGCGGCACGGGTTGTCCGGCCCGTATCCCGCCTCGGCCATGAGGCGCCGGGCCTCGTCCGGATCGTAGCGCACGTCGAAGGTCGGCTCGCCGAACCACGGGCTCGACTCGGCGACGAGCCCCTTCGCCGGGCGGGCGACGCCGCCGAGGAACTGCGCGATGCTCTCCCGGTCGATGGCGAGCGTCGCCGCCCGCCGCACGGCGATGTCGCGGAAGGGCGAGCTCTCGTGGAAGCTCAGCCAGTACGGCCAGACGTGAGGGTAGACGTTCATCACGATCTGCGCGCCCGACTGCTCGATGCGCGGGATCGTGTCGGGCGGCGGGGCCTCGACCCAGTCGACCTGGCCCGAGAGCAGCGCGGCGACGCGCGTCGTCGGGTCGGGCATGGCGTAGAGAACCAGCCGGTCGACCTTCGGCACGCGGTTCGGATCCCAGTAGCTAGCGTTCTTGACGAGCTCGGCCCGCTCGCGCGGCACCAGCTCGACGAGCTGGAACGGCCCGGTGCCGGACGGCTGCGCGGCGAACGCCGCCCAGTCCCCGCCGAGCGCCTCCCACTGGGCGCGCGACGACATGCCGATCCGGTCGACCTTGTAGAAGAACATCGAGTCCGGGTTGGTCGTCGTGATGGCGACGGTGAAGTCGTCGACCTTCTCGTAGCTCGCGATGTTGGCGAGGAAGTTGCCCGCCTGGTTGGCCTGGGCCTGGTCGAACTGCGGCGCGTCGCGGTTGGCGAGCTTCTCCAGGTTCCAGATCACGTCGTCGGCATCGAAGGCCGCGCCGTCGTGGAAGGTGACGCCCCGGCGCAGGTGGAAGGTCCAGACCGTGCCGCCCTCGTCGATCTCGTAGCTCTCGGCCAGCGACGGCACCATCTCGGCCGTGGTCTCGCCCTGCGAGAGGTCCCAGCGCAGCAGGCCGTCGTAGATCGTGTTGGTGATGAATCGGATGCCCTCGGCGCCCTGCGTCGCCATCCCCGTCGTCTGCGGGATGTCGCTGAGCGTCATCGCCAGCCGGAGCACCGAGGTCTCCTGGGCCGTGGTCGCGGCCGGCCGGACACCGGCGAGCAGGCCTGCGGCGGTCCCGGTCTTGAGGAACGTACGTCTGTCCATGTCCGATCTCCCCTGTCGATGGGCGCGCCCCGTCGGCCGGCGGCGCCTCTCGTTCGGAGCGCGCAAGCGGCGTGCCAGCCGCTGACGTAGGGAATATTCCCGCTTTCGAGGTTCGCGACGCGGAACGGAAAATGGACTGCACCACATTCCCTGCGCAGGACGGCGCAGGAATGGACATTCTCGGGTTAAGCGTACGCTTAACCCGAGAATCCGGACGACGTCTGCGTACGCTGGATCGTAGCGGGATCTGGAGGAACGAGACGAGGACTCGAAACAAGCGACCGATCCTGCTGCAGATTAGTTCTTCCCGAGACGAAGGATCGCTCCATGGCATGTGCCTTGCTCCCGAAATCACGACGCAACGCACGCCCTCTCGTCTGAGATCGCGTGATCAGGCTGCGCGGCAGAGGAGAGATACACATGGCTCGCAACGTGAACGGACCGCTCTACTACGAGCGCTTGGGACGATCGGGACCGATCATCGCCTTCGTGCACCCCAACCCGATGGACCAGTCCTGCTGGATCTTCCAGATGGCGCACCTGTCGACCTGGTATCGCTGCATCGCCATCGACATCCCCGGATACGGCCGCTCGCCCACCGCCGAGCGCGGGCTGACCATGGACGACATGGCGCAGGCGTGCTGGGAGGCGATCGACGCGGCCTTTCCGGGCGAGGAGGACGCGATCCTGGTCGGCTGCTCGGTCGGCTCCTCGATCGTGCCCTACATGCACCATCAGAAGCCGGATCGCACCAAGGCGCTGGTCGTCTGCGGCACGGGCTACAATCCCGGCAAGGAGTTCGCCGCGCGGCGGATCAAGCAGTACTCGAAGTACGGCATCGACTTCCGCTGGGACTACACCTTCCAGGACTTCAGCCCGGCTTTCCGGCAGACGCCGCTGGCGCACTACTTCGCCAACGTCTTCGCCGAGCGCAATGCCTTCGCCGACGTGACCACGATCCTGCATCAGTTCGAGGCCCTGGCGCAGGCCGACGCCGAGGATCACCACGAGCGGATCGCCTGCCCGATGATCGTCCTCACCGGCAGCGAGGACAACTCGCATCAGCGCGCCTTCGACCTGCAGGACCGGGTGCCCGGCTGCGAGCTGCGCGTCCTGCACGGGGCGGGGCACGCCTGCCAGATCGAGCAGCCCTGGCTGTTCAACCGGTTCATGATCGAGTTCCTGATGCGCCACGACCTCTTCCCGGCGGGGCCGCGCCCGCTCTCGCCGGCGTTCTGATCCCACGCGGCGGCGCTCAGGCCTTCGGCGGCGGCTCGGCCCGCGCGCCGAAGGCGAAGAGCGCGGTGGCGACGCCCATCAGGATCGCGTTGATCCAGACCGCCCCGCCGTGGCCGAGCGGGGTCGCGTCGTAGACGAGGCCGACGAAGAGCGGCGCCACCACGAAGCCGGCGTCGCCGACGATCCGCTGCACGCCCATCGCCGGCCCCTGGAGGCCGCGGGGCATGCGATCGGCCAGCGCCGCGGCCACCGAGGGGCCGCTGAAGGCCCCCGCGATCCCCATCAGCACCATCGCCGCCCAGAACGTCGCGACCTGGCCGGAGAACGCGATCAGGGCGAGCGAGACGGCGGTGGCGAGGGTCGACCAGATGGTCACCACCCGCGAGCCGACCCGATCGATGAAGGGCCCGACCAGCGGCAGCATCAGGAAGTTCGAGGCGGCGATGAGGGTCAGCGCGCCTCCGATCACCTCCACCGGCATGGCGAAGCGGTCCGCGGCGATGAGCGGGATCGTCACCCATTGCGAGGCGGTGCGGGTGAAGAAGACGCCGAAGTTGATCAGGCTGAGGAACAGGAAGGTCGGCTCCGTCATGAGCGCGCGCAGGCTCGGCGCCGGCAGCCCGGGGACGGCGGCGGCCGGCGGCTCGTGCGCCGGCTCCTCGAAGGCGACGAGCGCCACCACGAGCGCGGCGAGCGCCACCAGCGCGAAGGCCCAGAACGGGGCGGCGTAGCCCAGCCAGGCGACGAGGAGCCCGCCGATCCCCGGCCCGATCCCGGCGCCGAACAGGAGCCCGCCCTGGTAGAGCGCCATGATCCGGCCCCGCTCGCCGGCGCGGGAGATCTGCACGAGCACCGTCGCCGAGACGGTCATGTAGATCCCCGAACCCACCCCCTGCACGAAGCGCCAGGCGAGGAGGGGCGCGAAGCTCTCGGCCAGCGCCGCGCCGACGGCGCCGACGACGATGATCGCCGGGCCGAGGCACAGGAAGGGCTTGCGCCCGAAGCGCTCCGAGGCGATGCCGGCGGGGAGGTTCGCGACGAGGCGGCCGACCCCGAACAGCGTGATCATCATGCCGACGAGCGTCCCGCTCACGTTGAACTGCTGGGCGTAGAGCGACATCATCGGCACGACCATGCCGTTGCCGGCCATGATGAGCACGATGAGCGCGAGGATGGGCCCGATCTGCGCCAGGCGCAGGGGCGATCGCGGCGGCGGGGCGGTCTGGAGCACGCGGGTCTCGCTTCATGCAAGGGGAGAGGCGGCTTCCCTTGCGCAACGCCCGTGCCAGCCGCGGGCTGTGCCGTCAGTGGGCGATCGTGACGCCGGCGAGCGCCGCCGCGGCACCCGCCGCGACGCCGGAGAGCACGGGCAGGGGGCTCGACGCGAGGAGCCGGATGGCGATGAAGCGCCAGCCCATGATCGGCAGCTCGAAGGCCAGCAGCCGATGGAACGCGAACACCGACCAGGCGGTGAGCAGCGCCACCATCTGCGGTGCGCCGGCGCCCGCCTGCCAGAAGACCAGCGCCAGCGGGAAGGTGACCGTCGGCCCGCCCGGCAGGAAGCAGCCGACGAGCGACGCCAGCAGGATGCCCGCAAACCCGGTCTCCGGGCCGAGCCCGCCCGCCACCACGGCCTCCGGGACCAGCCGCCCGAGGAAGCCGGCCGCGACCAGGGCGACGGGGAGCCGCAGGGCGAGCGCCGAGCCCTGGCTCGCGACGAAGCGGGCGGCGGGCCGCGCGCTGCCCGGCCGCTTCACGACCGTCGCCAGCGCGACGACGGCCGCGAGCGCGAGGAGGCCCAGGACGCCGGCGATCACGACGGTGTCCTCGGCAGGGCGATGCCCGGATGCCGGCCGACGCCGCGCGCCAGGAGGCCGGCGAGGATCGGCAGCGGCAGGCTGGCGAGGAAGCGCAGGGCCGCGAGATCCGGCCCGAGGAACGGGAGCTCGAAGACGAGCACGCGATGGACGCCCACCAGCGACCACGCGGTGACGTAGGCGACGAGGGCGCCGATGTCCGCGCCCGCCACGTAGAGCGCGTAGACCAGCGGGAAGGAGGTGAACGGTCCGCCGGGCGTGACGATCCCGAGCCCGCAGGCGAGCAGCAGCCCCCGCATGCCGGATTCCCCGCCCAGCCGCCGCGCCACCTTCTCGCGCGGCACGAGCTCCTGCACGAAGCCGCCGATGACGAGCCCCGCCAGCACCTGCGGCGCGAGATACGCGAGCAGCGAGAGCGAGCCCAGCGCCGAGGTGACGACGGCGTCGCCGCCGTCGCGCAGGAAGACCGCGGTGCCGCTGGCCAGCGCGATGCCGACGAAGACGAGCGTGAGCCGATCGATGCGCGGCCGGCGCTTGCGGGGTTCATGCGATGTCACGAGATCGGGCTCCGGGCGAACGGCGGGGAGCGGACCCGAGGGGATGCTTACCGTGCGTCCGCTGCGACCCGCCCGGAGCAAGTCGTGGGCCATGTGGTGCCGGGGCCGAGAGCGGGGGCACTGCCGGCGCCCGCGCGCGCCGTCGCCGGCCGACACCTCCGCTTGTCCCGCCCGGCGCCCGGGCCTATCTCTCCAGCTCGTGTCCTGGCGTGCCCCCCCCGGGAGGTCCCCCGTGCCATCCTTCACCGATCGCCTGCGCTTCCTCGTCTCGCCGCGCTTCCGCGCCGAGCATCCGCTCGTGCCGGTGGTGCGGCTGTCGGGGGCGATCGGCGCGGGAGGCGGCCTGAGGCAGGGCCTGAGCTTCCAGGGCGTGGCGGCGGCGCTCGAGCGCGCCTTCTCGCTCCCGGGTGCCAAGGCCGTGGCGCTGCTCGTCAACTCTCCGGGTGGCTCGCCCACCCAGTCGCACCTGATCCACCGGCGCATCCGTCTGCTCGCGACGGAGAAGGAGCTGCCGGTCTACGCCTTCTGCGAGGACGCGGCGGCGTCCGGCGGCTACATGATCGCCTGCGCGGCGGACGAGATCTTCGCGGATCCGAACTCCATCGTCGGCTCGATCGGCGTCGTCTCCGGCGGCTTCGGCTTCCACGAGCTGATCGAGCGCTGGGGCATCGAGCGGCGGCTCTACACGACGGGCGAGAACAAGGCGATCCTCGACCCGTTCAAGCCGGAGGACCCCAAGGACATCGCCCGCCTGCGTACGATCCAGGAGCGCATCTTCGCGGGCTTCAAGGATCTCGTGCGCACGCGCCGGGGCGAGAAGCTCGATCTCACGCAGGAGGACGAGCTGTTCTCCGGCGCCTTCTGGGCGGGGGAGGACGCGCGGGCGCTGGGTCTCGTCGACGGCATCGGCGAGATCCGCACGACCCTGCGCGAGAAGCTCGGCGAGAAGGTGCGGCTGCGGCTGGTGCAGCCGCCGCGGCCGGGCGTCCTCGCGCAGATCCTGCGGCGCGGGCCGCAGCAGGAGGCCCCGCTCGGCGGCCTCGGCGCGATGCTGGACGGCGGCGCGGGGACGGGCCTCCTCGATCCGCGTGCGGCGCTGGCCGCGCTGGAGGAGCGTGCGCTCTGGTCGAGGCTGGGGCTGTGACGGCAGGGGAGGCGGCGGCGCGGGAGACGGCGGCGGGCGCGACCTGCAACGGGCACGTCCGCCACTGGTGGAAGGAGGCGGTGTTCTACCAGGTCTGGCCGCGCTCCTTCCAGGACTCGAACGGCGACGGCGTCGGCGACATCCCCGGCCTGATGGCGCGGCTCGACCACATCGCCGCGCTCGGCGTCGACGCGATCTGGCTCTCGCCGCACTACGACAGCCCCAACGTCGACAACGGCTACGACGTGCGCGACTACCGCGCGGTGGGCGCCGAGTTCGGCACGATGGAAGATTTCGACGCCCTGCTCGCCGCGGTGAAGGCGCGCGGCATGCGGCTCATCGTCGACATGGTGGTCAATCACTCCAGCGACGAGCACGCCTGGTTCGTCGAGAGCCGCGCCTCCAAGGAGAGCGATAAGCGGGACTGGTACGTCTGGCATCCCGGTCGCGACGGCGGCGCGGCGCCGCCCAACGACTGGCGCTCGTTCTTCGGCGGCTCGGCCTGGGCGCGCGACGCCGCGACCGGCGAGTGGTACATGCATCTCTTCCACGAGAAGCAGCCGGACCTGAACTGGGAGAGCGAGCCGGCGCGCGCGGCGATCTACGACGCCATGCGCTTCTGGCTCGACAAGGGCGTCGACGGCTTCCGCCTCGACGTCATCGCCTTCGTCTCGAAGGACCACGCGTTCCCCGACTACCCGCCCGAGCACCGCGACGCGCCGGAAAACTACCATGCGAACGGCCCGCGCCTGTTCGAGCACCTCTCCGCGATGCGCCGGGAAGCCTACCGCGGCGCCGACAAGGTCGCGCTCGGCGAGGCGTTCGGCGTGACGCTGCCGGAGGCGGCGCGGCTCGTGGCGGAAGGGTCGGGGCCGCTCGACATGCTCATCCATTTCGACGCCGTGCGCATCGATCGCGCCGGCATGTGGCGCTGGAAGCCGGTTTCCCTCGCCGCCTTCAAGCGCGTCTTCTCCGATATGGAACGCCTTCTCGGCCGCACCGCCTGGCGGGCGGTCACGCTGTCGAATCACGACAACCCGCGCCTCGTCTCGCATTTCGGCGACGACGGACCGCACTGGCGGGTGCGCTCGGCGTGCCTCCTCGCGACGCTGACGCTCACCCTCAAGGGCACGCCCATCGTCTACCAGGGCGACGAGATCGGGATGACGAACCATCCCTTCGCCCGCATCGAGGACTACGACGACGTCGAGGCCAAGGGCTCCTGGAGGGACTGGGTGGAGACCGGGAAGGTCGATGCGCAGGAGTTCCTGGACAACCTGTGGCGCACCTCGCGCGACCACGCCCGCACGGCGATGCAGTGGGACGACGGCCCCAATGCCGGCTTCACCACGGGCACGCCCTGGTTCCACGTCGCCCCGAACTACCGCGAGATCAACGCCGCCGCGGCGCGGGCGGACGACGCCTCCGTCTACCACGCCTACCGCCGGCTGATCGCCCTGCGCCGGGAGCGGCCGGAGCTGGTCTACGGCGACTATGCCGACCACCTGCCCGACGACGCGCGGCTGTTCGTCTACGAGCGGCGCATCGGCGCGGCGGCCTGCCTCGTCGCGCTCAACATGTCCGGCGAGCCCGCGTCCTTCGCGCCGCCGCAGGGCTTTCCCGGCGCGGCGCTCCGCCTCGTCGACGGTGGACCGCCGGAGGACGCGGGGGCGTGGCTCGCCGGGGACGTGACGCTTGGGCCGTGGGAGTCCCGGATCTGGGGCCTCCCGGGATCGTGAGGCCCGCGCGCATTCGTCCCGCTTTGCGCGGGACCGATGGCGGCGTAGGCTCGTTGTCCGGCGGATGGCGCGAGCCGGGGGGCGCGCACGCACGGCATGGACTGCACCGACGGGATGAGGCGCGCATGAGCCGGGAGAGGTCCGCATGAGCGACGAGCGCGAGCCGGTTCGGCTCTCCAAGGGTCCCGCCTCCGGCGAGACGCCGGCCTCGCGGCCGCGCCCCGCCGAGCCTCCCGCGCGCTCTGCCGGTCGATTCTCCCCCAGCCGATTCTCCTGGCGCCAGCGGCGCGCCGCCCCGCTCGATCCCCGCGAGCGGCTCGAGCGCCTCGTGCGCCGCGCGGGTCTGGCGCTCCTGTGGGAGAGGGCCTGGCCGGCGCTGTGGGCGCCGCTGGCCGTGGCCATGGCCTTCCTCTCGGTGTCCTGGCTCGGGCTTTGGCTGGGCGTGCCGCCGCTGTGGCGCATGATCGGCGCGGGCCTGTTCGCACTCGCCTTCCTGGTCGCGCTGGTGCCGCTCGCGCGGCTCTTCCTGCCCGGCGGGCGCGCCGGGCGCGCGGAGGCGCTCGCGCGGCTCGACCGCTCCTCGGGTCTCGCCCACCGCCCGGCCACCACCTTCGAGGACCAGCTCGCGGTCGGCTCCGCCGACGAGGGCTCGCGGGCGCTGTGGGCGCTGCACCGCGCCCGCGCCGAGGCCGGTCTCTCGCGCCTGCGTGCGGGCGCGCCGCGCCCGGACATGCCCCGGCGCGACCGGTTCGCCCTGCGCGGGGCGGGCGTGCTCGTGCTCGCCGCCAGCGCCTTCGTCGCCGGCCCCGAGATCGGCGCTCGGCTCGGAGCCGCCTTCGACTGGCGTGCGCCGGTGCCGGCGGCGCCGGACTACCGGGTCGACGGCTGGATCGACCCGCCGCTCTACACGCGCCGTCCGCCGCTGATGATCGACCTCGCGTCCGGCGCCACGCACATGCGCGTGCCCGTCGGCTCGCGGGTCGTGGTGCGCGTCGCCGGGCGCGAGGACGCGGTGGTCGAGGCGGTCGGCGGCCTCGTGCCTCTGGAGGAGGAGGCGCCGGCGCGTCCCCGCGGCGTCGCGGCCGCGACGGCCGGCTCGGCGATCGCCGCGCCAGCCATCGCCGAGAGCCGATTCCGGCTCGAGGGCGACGGTGAGCTCTCCGTGCGCACCGGGCTCGTGACGGACGGCCTGCTGTCGCTCGAGGCGATCCCCGACACGCCGCCCACGATCGCCTTCGCCGAGCCGCCGGAGCCCGGCCAGCGGGGCGTGCTGACTCTGCGCTACGAAGGCGCCGACGACTACGGCATCGCCCGGGTCGTCGGCGACGTCTCCCGGCCGGAGGGCGCCGCGGGCGGGCGCACGCTGGTACCGCCGCCCAGCCTCGACCTCTCGGTGCCGTCCGTCGGCGCCGACGACGCGATCGCCGAGGAGATCGACCTCTCCGCACCCTACTGGCCGGGCCCGCCGGTCGCCCTCGCCCTCCTCGCGCCCCACGCTGCCGGCCAGCCAGGCCGCAACGAGCCCCCCGCCCTGACGCTGCCGCAGCGCCCGTTCTTCGATCCTCTGGCGCGGGCGCTCGTCGAGCAGCGGCGCAACCTCGTCTTCGCCCCCGACGACCGGCGCCGTGTGCAGGTCGCGCTCGACGCGCTGCTGATCGAGCCGGCCCGGTTCACGCCGGAATGGGGCGTCTTCCTCGGCCTGCGTGCCGCGGCGACCCGCCTGCGGGAGGCCGAGGACGACGCCGACCTCGTCGCCCTGGCGGACTGGCTGTGGGAGATGGCGGTCCAGATCGAGGACGGCGACCTCAGCCAGGCCCAGCGCGACGCGCTCGCCGCCGCCGAGCGGCTCGAGGAGGCGATGGAGCGCAACGCCCCGCAGGACGAGATCGATCAGCTGATGGCCGAGCTGCGCGAGGCGATGGACCGGATGCTGCGCGAGCTCGCCGAGCAGATGCTGCGCGAGGAGCAGAACCGCGAGCGCGCCGACCTGCCGCCCAACGCCGACACGCAGACCCTGTCGCGCCAGGACCTCGACCGCATGATGGAGGCGCTGGAAGAGGCCATGCGCGAGGGCGACATGGCGGAGGCGGAGCGGCTGATGAACCAGCTGCGCGACATCATGCGCAATCTCCAGACGGCGCAGCCCGACAGCCGCATGTCCGACCCGATGGCGCGGGAGATGGACCGCCAGATGAACGAGCTCGACGAGCTGATGCGCGACCAGAGCGAGCTGCGCGACGAGACGTTCCGGGAGGGCGAGCAAGGCGAGCAGGGCCAGCGAGGGCAGCAGGGTCAGGAAGGCCAGCAAGGACAGGAGGGCCAGCAGGGCGGGTCGCTCTCCGAGCGGCAGCAGGCCCTGCGCGAGCGGCTGCAGGATCTCCAGCGCTCCATGCGCGAGCTCGGCATGGAGGGCGAGCAGGGCTTGTCGGATGCCGAGCAGGCGATGCGCGACGCCCAGGGCGCTCTCGGCGAAGGCGATCAGGGCCAGGCGGTCGAGGACCAGGGACGCGCGCTCGAGGGCCTGCAGCGCGGCATGCAGGGCATGGCCCAGCAGATGCAGGAGATGATGGGCGAGGGCCAGGGCCAGCAGGCGGGCCAGCCCGGCCGCCCCGGCCAGCGCGGGCGCGCCGACGCCATGGCCGACGATCCGCTCGGCCGCCCGACCCGCGGGCGCGACTTCTCCGACGGCGACGTGCGCGTCCCCGAGGCCGGCGAGAGCGCCGCCCAGCGCGCCCGGCGCATCATGGAGGAATTGCGCGACAAGCTCGGCGACCCCGCCCGCCCGCGCGAGGAGCTCGACTACTTCGAGCGCCTGCTGCGCTCGAACTGAGGCGGCGTGCCGGGTCGCCTCTCGGCATCGCGCCCGCTACGCGCAGCGCTCCGCCAACTCGGCGCAGCGCGCCGCGAAGCGGGCCTGCGCCTCCCCCGCCGGCCAGGGCTCGAGCCAGGCCGCGAGGTTCGGGGGCGCACCCTCGGGCGTGCCGAAGAAGGCGCGGGCCTCCGCGTCGGCGAAGCCGGCGAGGCGCGTCGCCTCGAGATAGGCGGCGGTGCGGTCGGCGCGCTTGGTGAGCTTGACGAGCGCCTGCGACGGGATCGCCCGCAGCCCGAAGCGCAGGCGCACGGCGGCCAAGAGGCGGGCCTCGACCTCCTTGTAGACGTCCCCGATCACCGCCTTGAACGGCGAGATCATGTCGCCGATGACGTATTCCGGCGCGTCGTGGAGGAGGACGCCGAGCCGCTCGTCGTCGCGCGCCTCGGGTGCGAGGCGCCGCGCCACCTCCTCGACGAGGAGCGAATGCTGGGCCACCGAGAAGATGTGCGCCCCGCGCGTCTGCCCGTTCCAGCGCGCTACGCGGGCGAGGCCGTGGGCGATGTCGTCGAGCTCGATGTCGAGCGGCGACGGGTCGAGCAGGTCGAGCCGCCGGCCCGAGAGCATGCGCTGCCAGGCGCGCGGGGCATCCTGCTTGCGCGGCATCGGCTCAGCGGGTCTGCGCCTGCGCCGCGCAGGCCGCGTGGCGGCAGCAGCCGACGAGGTGGTCGTTCGTCATGCCGGTGGCCTGCATGAAGGCGTAGACGATGGTGGGTCCGCAGAAGCCGAAGCCCTCGGCCTTGAGCGCCTTCGACATCCGCTCGGCCGCGGGCGTCTGCGTCGGCGCTTCCGCCCGGGTGCGCAGGTTCGGCTGCACCGGCCGGCCGTCGACGAAGTCCCACAGGAAGGCCGAGAACGAGCCGCGCTCCTGGATCGCGAGCCAGGAGCGCGCGCCGCGGATCGTCGCCTCGATCTTGGCGCGGTTGCGCACGATGCCCGCGTCCGCCATCAGCGCCGCGATCTTGGCCTCGTCCCAGCGGGCGATGGCGTCGGGCGCGAAGCCGTCGAAGGTCTCGCGGAAGCGCGGGCGCTTCCTCAGGATGGTGATCCAGGCCAGGCCGGCCTGGAAGCCGTCGAGGATCAGCTTCTCGAACAGCGCCCGGTCATCGTATTCCGGCACGCCCCATTCCGTGTCGTGGTAGTCGACGTAGAGCGGGTCGGTGCCCGGCCACCAGCAGCGGTCGCGCCCGTCCGCGTGGCGGACGAGCGAGCCGTCGGCCGTCACGAGCGCGGCCCGAAGGGCGAGACGTCGAAGGAATAGGACAGGCCGACGCCGGCCCCGAACTGGTCGCGCGAGCCGCGGAAGCGCACCAGCGGCGCATCGGCGACGTCGCCCATCAGGCGATCGTAGCGGGCGTAGCCGAGCGCCGTCCAGGACTGCGTCAGCTGCACCTGCGCCGAGCCGAGCAGGCCGACGGAGCGCAGGCCGGCGTCGGGATCGTAGACCGGCAGCCCCGAGCGGACGGACTGCGCCTGCGTGACGCCGAAATAGGTGTCCATGTAGTCGTCGCTCGCGAGCCGCACGCGCGGACCCACCGAGAGCGTCCAGGCGGGCTCGGGTCGCGCCACCCAGTCGATGCCGAGATCGGCCAGGATGCCGTCGTGGCCGTTGAAGCCCTGGCGCACGTCGACCGACAGGCGCAGCACGTCGGACGCCCAGATCTCGGCGAAGACGCCGATCTCGCCCGCCCACTCGACATCTCCGAGCCCGCGCAGGTCGTTCGACTGGTCCTCGTCGCGCGCGCCCCGGAAGCCGCCCGAGACGCCGACGCGCAGGCGGTCGTGCTGGAGAAGGCCGAGCCGCAGGCCGTCGTCGGGCGCCTTCCAGCTCGACCGCGTGCCGGCGCGGCGCACCGAGAAGATCGGCAGCGGCCGGAAACGCATCTCGTCCGCGCCCTCGAACACCGGCACCGCCGCCCCGCGGGCGCCGATCGTCACCGTCCAGTCCCCGCGCAGGAAGTCGAGCGCGGCGGCGGGCGTGGCGGAGAGCCCGAGGAGGGCGGTCGTGGCGAGGACGGCGAGCGGACGGGCGGGCATGACGACGGGTCTCCGAAAGAACGCGACGCGAGGAGAGTACGAGAGGAATCGCGCGATTCCGTCAAGGACTCGTTAAGGAGGGGAGCGCCCGTGGGCGTGCTCAGCCCGCCGCCGGGCCGCCCTCGGGGATACCCGGTGTCTCGAAGGAGATCCACCCCGGGCGTTCGAGGACGAGCGCGTGCCCGCCGGCCAGGAGCGGCGTCCCGGCGGCGATCGCGTCGGCGGCGCGGTCGAGGCGCAGCATCACGAGGCCGCGCCCGCCGGCGGCGCTGCCGGCCCTGCCGATCGTGCGCTCGCCGGCGACGACCTCGGCTCCCGGCTCCGGCGCGTCGCCGTCCGCGTAGCGGGCCGGCAGGATGCGGGTGCGCGCCGTGCCGCGGTGCTGCATGCGCGAGACCACCTCCTGGCCGACGTAGCAGCCCTTGGTGAAGTCGACGCCCGCGAGCTGGTCCATCAGCGCCTCGTGCGGGAAGGTCTCGCCGAAGGCATAGTCGCGCCCGCCCTCCGGCACGCCGTGGGCGATGCGCCGGGCGTGCCAGGCGTCGGCGTCCGCGTCGGCGTGCGCAGCCGCCTCGCCCGCGGGCACGACGGCGCGCCAGCCGAGCGCGGCGAGCCGCGGGTCGGCACCCGCGACGATACCCGCGCCGGCCGGCGCGGCGACGTCCCAGCCGGCGAGCACGGCGCGCTCCGCCGAGCGGTCGGCGATCGTCACCTTGGCCCGCAGCCGGTAGAAGCCGAGCCGCTTGGCGAGATCGGCGGCCCGGGCGGCGGGCGTGTCGAGCAGGAGGACCGGCCCGTCCGCGCCGGCCTCGCGGTGGATCACGAAATCGAACAGGATCTTGCCCTGCGGCGTCAGCAGCGCGCCGAACAGCGGCGGGCCGTGCAGCCGCTCGTCGATGTCGCAGGTCACGAGCCCGTCGAGGAAGGGCGCCGCCTGGGGCCCCGAGACCTCGATCACGGCACGGTCGGCGAGATGGGCGACGGGCATGGGCGGCTCCAGGGCGTGATGCGGCGACGCGTCCTGCTGCGACGCTTCGGCTCCCCCGATCTAGGCGGTCGCCCCCGCCGTCTCAAGACGGGCGACGCCCGATCGGGGCGGCCCCGATCGCTTCAGCCGCGATCGCCCACGCCTCGCAGCCACTCGATGATCGCCGAGAAGTCGCGCCCGCCGTTCCCCTGGCCGGCGAAGAGCGCGTAGAGCTGCGCCGCCTCGGCGCCGAGCGGCGTCGCGGCGCCGGACGCGACGGCGGCGGCCTGGGCGAGGCGCAGGTCCTTGAGCATCAGCTCGGCGGCGAAGCCCGGCGCGTAGTCCTTGTTCGCCGGCGAGGTCGGCACCGGGCCGGGCACGGGGCAATAGGTCGTCAGCGACCAGCACTGGCCGGACGAGGTCGAGGCCACGTCGAACAGCGCCTGGTGCGAGAGGCCGAGCTTCTCGCCGAGCGCGAAGGCCTCGGCCACGCCGATCATCGAGATGCCGAGGATCATGTTGTTGCAGATCTTCGCCGCCTGGCCGGCGCCGGGGCCGCCGCAATGCACGACCTTCTTGCCCATCGCCTCGAGCACCGGTGTCGCCGCCGCGAAGGCGGCCTCGGAGCCGCCGGCCATGAAGGTCAGCGTCCCCGCCGCCGCGCCGCCGACGCCGCCGGAGACCGGCGCGTCGAGCGAGAGGCAGCCCGCCGCCTCGGCGCGCGCGTGCGCGGTCCGGGCGCTGTCGACGTCGATGGTGGAGCAGTCGATCAGCAGCACGCCCTCACCGCAGGCGGGGAGGATCTCCTCCCACACCGCGATCACGTGCCGGCCCGCGGGCAGCATGGTGACGACCACGTCCGCCCCCGTCACCGCCTCCGTCGCGCTCGCAGCGATCTCCGCGCCCGCGGCCCGCGCCGCCTCCTGCGCGGCCGGGGAAAGGTCGAAGCCCCGCACGGCATGGCCCGCGTTGACGAGGTTGGCGGCCATCGGCGCGCCCATGTTGCCGAGGCCGATGAAGGCGATCGTGGTCGTCATGACAGGCTCCCGATCTCGCGGTCCGCAGGCCCGCCGCGGCGGCGACGGGACAGCAGAGGAAGCACGTCGGGCCGACCCTGTCGAGGCCGCGGCATGCGCAGCCCAGGGCTATCGCATTTGACCGATGACGGATCGGGCGAAGTCGTCGGACCATCCGGAGCGCTTTCGTTTTCGTCGGATGGAGATGCCGGGCCTGGCGCGTTTGAGGACGTTGAGGGCGAGCTTTC
>JBNPEA010000034.1:0-6493 GCA_051117315.1 Salinarimonas sp.
CTCCCCCCCCCTGGGGGGGGGGGGCTGGGCTGGAGGCCCCGTGACGGAGCGCGTCCGCCGCAGGCGCGTTCGGCGCCATCCGAAACCGCCCAAGTCGGCGGCACGGGACCCCGCCCCTGGCTCGCTCCGCTCGCCGTCCCCGCCCCGAGGGGGCGGGAGCGCGACCTATCCCCACTCGACCAGCACGTCGGCATCCGGCTCCGCCGCGGCCCGCGTCGCGCGCAGCGCCGCGAAGGCCGTCGGCGACAGGAGCCGGTGCAGCGCCCACACCGCCATTCCGCGCACCAGCGGCGCGGCGTCGTCGAGCCGCTCGTGCGCGACCTCCGCCAGCGCCGGCTCGCCGCTGTTGCCGATGGCGATCAGCACGTTGCGCACGAAGCGGTCGCGGCCGGTGCGCTTGATCGGCGTGCCGGAGAACAGCGCCCGGAAGGCGGCGTCGTCGAGGCGGGCGAGGTCGGCGAGGGGCAGGGCCGCCAGGTCGCGGCGTGCGGCGAGCTTCTGCTCGCGAGCGGCGTGCGCGAACTTGTTCCAGGGGCACACGGCGAGGCAGTCGTCACAGCCGTAGACCCGGTTGCCGATGCCCGCGCGCAGGTCCTCCGCGATCGGCCCCGCGTGCTCGATCGTCAGGTAGGAGATGCAGCGGCGCGAGTCGAGCACGTAGGGCGCGGGGAAGGCGTTCGTCGGGCAGGCGTCGAGGCAGCGCCGGCAGGAGCCGCAATGGTCGCGCTCCGGCTCGTCCGCCGGCAGCTCCGCCGTGGTGAAGATCGCGCCGAGGAAGAGCCAGTTGCCGAGCGCGCGCGAGACCAGCACCGTGTGCTTGCCCTGCCAGCCGAGCCCGGCCGCCTCCGCGAGCGGCTTCTCCATCACCGGGGCGGTGTCGACGAAGACCTTCACGTCGGCGCCGGCCCGTGTGGCGAGCACGCCGGCGAGCTCCTTCAGCCGCCCCTTGATCACGTCGTGGTAGTCCCGCCCCTGGGCGTAGACCGAGATCGCCGCGTGCGTGCGTCGGCGCACGGCCTCGAGCGGGTCCTCGTCCGGGCCGTAGTTCATGCCCAGCATCACGATGGAGCGGACCTCGGGCCACAGTGCGCGCGGGGCGGCGCGGCGCGCGGCGGTCGTCTCCATCCAGCCCATCGTGCCGTGATGGCCGGCCTCGAGCCAGGCGGCGAGGCGCGGGCCGAGATCGGGCACGGCGTCGGGCGGCGTCACCGCGACGGCGTCGAAGCCGAGCGCGTGTGCGCGTTGCGTCAGTTCGTGCCTCAGGCGTTCGGGGCTCGGGCGTTCGGGTGTCAGAAGTCCAGATCCGCGTAGCTGTCGGCGGGCGCCATGCCGGGGACCTTGTCGGCGAGGAGCGGCCGGAAGCTCGGGCGGCTCTTCACCCGCGCGTACCACGTCCTCGCCGCCTCGTCCTCCGCCCAGGGCGCGTCGCCGAGATAGTCGACACAGGAGATATGGGCGGCCGCGGCGAGATCGGCATAGGTCAGCGCGTCGCCGGCGAGGAAATTCCGCCGCTGGGCGAGGAAGCCGACATAGCGCAGGTGGTAGCGCACGTTGGCGCGGGCGGCGCGGATCGAGGCCATGTCCGGCGGGCCGCCGCCGGCGGCGCGAGGCACGAAGCGCTTGTAGATCTTCTCGTTGACGAGGTAGCCCGTCACCTCGTCCCAGAACTTGCCGAGGAACCAGCCCATCAGCCGTCGCACCTCGACGCGTGCCGCGGGGTCCTCCGGCATCAGCCGCCGCTCGGCCGCGCCGGCGCCGCGCGTCTCGTCGAGCCACTCCGCCAGCACCGCGGCGCCGGGCACCACGAGGCCGTCGTCGGCGACCAGGACCGGCGTCTGCCCGGCGGGATCGAGCGCCAGGAAAGCGTCGCGGCGCTCCCACGGCCGTTCCTCGACGAGGTCGACCTCCTGCCCGAGCTCGCCGAGGGCGAGGCGGGCGAAGCGCGACTGTGGGCAGAGCGGGTAGTGGTGGAGTTTGGCCATGTGTCCCTAGAACGCTCGGAGACGGGCGACATTAAGGCCCGCGAGGGTTAAGGCGCGGTAACGATCGGCCGCGACGCGCCCGCGGGCTGGCGCCGCGCGCCGGCCCGGTCTAGACAGCAGCAGCCGCGGGCAGGCGCCCCGCCGTGGCGAATCGGACGAACGACGAGCGCGAGCGCGAACCCATGACCCTACTCGAGGCCTTCAAGGCCCTGTTCCTCGGCCTGCTCGAGGGCGCCACCGAGTTCATCCCGGTCTCCTCGACCGGGCACCTGATCCTGCTTCAGAGCCTGTTCGGTCTCGACAGCCACGCCGACAAGACCTTCGCGATTCTCATCCAGTTCGGCGCGATCCTGGCGATCCTCTCCGCCTATTTCGCGCGGCTGTGGTCGATCGCCCTGGCCCTGCCGAGCGACGAGAAGGCGCGCCGCTTCGTCGTCGGCGTTCTGATCGCCTTCCTTCCCGCGGCCGTCATCGGCGTGCTGGCGCGGGACTTCATCCTCGGCGTGCTGTTCAACCCGTGGGTCGTGTGCACGACGCTGATCCTCGGCGGCATCGTGCTCTTGGCGGTGGACCGCATGGCGCTCAATTCCCGGCACGAGGAGGCGACGCGCTTCCCGCTCTCGATGTACCTCGCCATCGGCGTCATCCAGTGCCTGGCGATGATCCCCGGCGTCTCGCGCTCGGGCGCGACCATCGTCGGCGCCATGCTGATGGGCTCGTCGAAGCGCGCGGCGGCGGAGTTCTCGTTCTTCCTGGCCATGCCGACCATGGCCGGCGCCTTCGTCTGGGAGCTCGGCCAATCCTGGCGCGACCTCTCCGCCGACGACGCGACCATGATCGCCATCGGCTTCGTCTCGGCCTTCGTGGCGGGCCTGTTCGTGGTCAAGACGCTGCTCGACTACGTCTCCAAGCACGGCTTCGCGCTGTTCGCCTGGTGGCGCATCCTGGTCGGCAGCGTCGGCTTCGCCGCGCTGTTCGCCTTCGGCTGATCCGCGGACACCGCGCGAGGGCTGTCATCCCGGACGGCGAAGCCGATCCGGGACCCAGAATCACAGGTGCTCGTCGAGCGGCGCGCCAGCGCCGTGGCGGGGCCGGCCCGCGGCAGCGTCAGTGGACGCGCGCGCTTCGCGCACGCTGAGGGACACGTGGGCGGGTCTTGGCCCCGGGCCCGCTTCGCGACCCGGGGTGACACCTCCCGACCGCTTTCCGCCTCTCACCCCAGCATGCGCCCGACGATGTCGGCGACGTCGCGCGACAGGCCGGGCCGGTCGGCGATGCCCCGAAGAGCCGCCTCCGCCTTGGCGCGGCGCCCCGGCTCCATGGTGCGCCAGGTGTTGAAGGCGGTGAGCACGCGTGCGGCGGTCTGCGGGTTGGTGGTGTCGAGCGCCGTCACCTTGTCGGCCACGAAGGCGTAGCCCGCCCCGTCGGCGCGATGGAACTGTGTCGGGTTCGAGAGCGCGAACGCGCCGATCAGCGCGCCGACCCGGTTGGGGTTCGACAGCGAGAAGGCGGGGTCGGCCATCAGCCGCTCGACCCGCGCCAGCGTCCCGGCCTGCGCCATCGTCGCCTGGAGCGCGAACCACTTGTCGAGAACGAGGGGCTCGCCGTCGAAGCGGCTGCGGAACTCCGCGAGCATCTCCTCGCGCCGCTGCGTCGGCGGCGTGTGGGCGGCGACGCCGAGCGCCGCGAGCCGGTCCGTCATGTTGTCGGCGCCGTCGTACTGCGCTGCCGCGGCGGCGAGGCCGGCGACAGGGTCGGCTGCGGCGATCAGGTCGAGCGCGCCGTTGCGCAGCGCCCGGCGCCCGGCGCTCGCGGCGTCGGGCGTATACGGCGTCGGCGTTGCCTGTCGCTCCCGCAGGGCCGTCAACCGCGGCGCCAGCGCCTCGCCGACGAGCGCGCGCATGCGCTCGCGCGCCGTGTGGATGGCGTCGGGATCGACGTCCGCGCCGATGTCCTGGGCGACGTCCGGCTCGCCCGGCAGCGCCAGCACCAGCGCGGCGAAGGCCGGGTCGCTCTCGCCCTCGGCGTCGAGGAAGACCGCGAGCGCGTCCGCATAGGCCCGCACCGCCGGCTCCGCCAGCGTCTTGTCCACCGCCGCGCGGGTGAGGACGCGGATCGCCACGGTCTGGGCCGACTGCCAGCGGTTGAACGGATCGGGGTCGTGGCGCAGCAGCGTCAGCAGGTCGGCCTCCGAGAGGTCTCGCGAGACCCGCACCGGCGCCGAGAAGCCGCGCAGCACGCTGGGGACCGGCCGCACCTCCACGTTCTCGAGCACCAGGCTGTCCGAGGCCTGGTCGAGCACGAACACGCCGTCCTCGCGCAGGCGCGGCGACGTCGCCGGGATTTCGCGCCCGTCCTCGGCGACGAGGCCGAGGCGGATGGGGATCAGCGCGGGCCGCTTCGTCGGCTGTCCCGGCGTCGACGGGATCGACTGGGCGAAGTCGAGCCGATAGGTCCGCGCCGCCGCGTCCCAATGCCCGCCCACGGCGAGCCGCGGCGTGCCGGCCTGAGCGTACCAGAGCGCGAAATGGGTCAGGTCGCGCCCGCTCGCCTCCGCGAAGCAGGCGAGGAAGTCCTCTACCGTCGCCGCGGTGTTGTCGCAGCGCGCGAAGAACAGGTCCATGCCCGCCGCGAAGGCCGCCTCGCCCACGAGGGTGCGCAGCATGCGGATGACCTCGGCGCCCTTCTCGTAGACGGTCGCCGTGTAGAAGTTGTTGATCTCGCGATACTCGCTCGGCCGCACCGGATGGGCGAGGGGCCCGGCGTCCTCCGCGAACTGGCGCAGCCGCAGCGCCCGCACCTCGGCGATGCGGTGCACGGGACGCGAGCGCATGTCGGAGGAGAATTCCTGGTCACGATAGACGGTGAGGCCCTCCTTGAGGCAGAGCTGGAACCAATCGCGGCAGGTGATACGGTTGCCCGTCCAGTTGTGGAAGTACTCGTGCGCGACGATCGCCTCTATGTTGGCGTAGTCCGCGTCGGTGGCCGTTTCCGGCGAGGCGAGGACGTACTTGTCGTTGAAGATGTTCAGCCCCTTGTTCTCCATCGCCCCCATGTTGAAATCCGACACGGCGACGATATTGAACACGTCGAGATCGTACTCCCGACCGAAGACCTCCTCGTCCCAGCGCATCGAGCGCTCCAGCGCGTCGAGCGCATAGCCGGCACGGCCCTCCTTGCCGGGCTCGACGTGGACGGCGATCTCCACCACCCGCCCGCTCATCGTGGTGAAGGGCCGGGAGATCTTGGCGAGGGTGCCGCCGACGAGGGCGAACAGATAGGTCGGCTTGGGGTGCGGATCGCGCCACAGCGCGTAGTGCCGCGTTCCGTCTCCCACGGGGCCGCCCGCGACGAGGTTGCCGTTGCCGAGCAGTGTCGGCGCCACCGCCGCATCGGCCTCGATGCGGGTCTCGTAGACGGAGAGCACGTCCGGCCGGTCGAGGAAGTAGGTGATGCGCCGGAAGCCTTCCGGCTCGCACTGCGTGCAGTAGACGCCGCGCGAGCGGTAGAGGCCCATCAGCTTGGTGTTGGCCGTCGGGTCGAGGCGCGTCTCGATGGCCAGCGTGAAGGGGCGGGGCGGCGGCGCGTGGATCACGAGCCCGTCGGCGCTGGCGGCATAGGCGGCCGGCGCGAGCGGGGCGCCGTCGAGCGCCAGCGAGACGAGATCGAGGCCGTCGCCGTCGAGCGCCAGCGGCATGCCGGCGCGCCCAGCGGGGTTCGGCGCGATCTCCAGCGTGGCGCGCACCCGCGTCGCGTGCGGATCGAGGGAGATGTCGAGGGTAACCCCTGGGATCAGGAAGTCGCTCTGGCGATACTCGGCGAGCTTCATGGTCTGGGGGGTCTCGGTGCGCATCGGGGGCCTCGCGTCTGGAACGCCTCCGTTCTAGCCCCCGCGGGGGGGCGATCGCAATGCGGCAGGACGCTGTTCCGGCGCGGTCTCCCCTCTCCCGAATGGAGAGGCGCAGGGGATGAGGGATTGCGGCCTGTCGGGCTCGCAGGAGGCCCGCGAGCGCCGCCCGTGCGTTCAGGTGAAGCGCGAGCCGGTGACCGTACGCCCTCACCCCCGGCCCCTCTCGCATCCTGGAGAGGGGCGCTCCCTCACAGCGGCAGGTTGTCGTGCTTCCTCCACGGCTCGTCCACCTCCTTCGCGCGGAGCATGGCGAGCGCGCGGGAGATCC
Source organism: Salinarimonas sp. (assembly GCA_051117315.1). Taxonomy (GTDB): domain Bacteria; phylum Pseudomonadota; class Alphaproteobacteria; order Rhizobiales; family Beijerinckiaceae; genus Salinarimonas. The sequence goes on from JBNPEA010000034.1 coordinate 6,161, forward strand.
GCCGGCGGGTCGAGTGGGGCATGATCACCTCGTCGACGTAGCCGCGCTCGGCCGCCGCGAAGGGGCTCATGAAGCGGTCCTCGTATTCCTTGGTGCGCGCGGCGAGCTTCTCGGGATCGCCGATGTCCTGGCGGAAGATGATCTCCACCGCGCCCTTGGCGCCCATCACCGCGATCTGCGCGGAGGGCCAGGCGTAGTTGACGTCGCCGCCGATGTGCTTGGACGCCATGACCACGTAGGCGCCGCCGTAGGCCTTGCGGGTGATGACGGTGACCATCGGCACTGTGGCCTGGGTGAAGGCGAAGAGCAGCTTGGCGCCGTGCTTGATCAGCC